>PDTE01000025.1 GCA_002747135.1 Desulfobulbus propionicus
GGCCTGCATGGCGGCAAAGCCTAAGGGGTCAGGGAGCGTCGCGGCCTTGATCTGCCCGGCCAGTAACAGTTGCAAACGCTCTGGCAACACGGGAACGGAGCGTGTCCTGATCTGACTTCTGGCCACGCCTCCCCTAGCGAGCAGCCGCTCGGTGACGTATTCTATGATGGTGTTTTTAGAAACCCCAATGGGCACGTCGGCCAGCTCTGCTGTGGTGGTAATTCCAGACTCTGGTGCAGCCAGCACCCTGAATATCGGAGCTCCGTCTCCAGGAACGCGTGCACAGCAGACGATCTTGAGCTGTACCGAGTCCCGATTGAACAGGGCTGCCCCTGAAACCTCATTGAGCATGCTGTCTATCCGTTTCGCCTGCATCAACTGGTCCCGTTCCACAGCACTTCCAACCCGCAGCACCTCTACCACAAGCCCATCTTCGGCAAAGTAGCCGTTCTCTAAAGCCACATAGGCTGGCAATGCATCCAGAATAGGCAGCAAGGCGATGGTCAGACGGCTGTTATTGCTGGCATCCGCAGCACCTGCCAGGGAAGATCCAAGCAGGCTGGTGCAAGCAAGCAGGAGCATCATCAATTGTCGCAGGGGTGCGCCCTGAAAGTGCCTTGTACTTCTTGCTGCAGGTTTTCTCATTTTTTTCCTTTATATGGTGTTAAAGACATAATTATTTCCAGATCACCCATTTTCGGGCGATCACGATTGGTATCACGAAAGGGCTATAGCTGCCAATCACGCTTGCCCGCACATGCACAGCTGCTCTTGGAATTCAGGGTACAAAACAGGAAGAAGGTTGTCAAAGACTTTAGCCAGGTTGAATTCAGCAAAAGACCGCGCACCTAATTTTTTAAAAATATCAATATATTGAACCATATTTTTCGTTTTTTTTCTCATAAACACCGGCAATGATGATTTTTAGTTGACATGTTCTGTCGACATGTTGTAAGCATGGCATATCTTTTCAAAAAAAATATATATTGTAAACTGTGGGTGTCCGAGAGGACCTAACAGGGAATCCCGTTAAAGTCGGGAGCGGACCCGCCGCTGTAACACACAGGTCTTGTTTTATTACAGACCAGCTTTCCGGCAAGTTGCGTCACTGCTCTATTGTTGAGTGGGAAGACCGCCGGTGAGCGTGTGGAGCCAGAAGACCTGCCCATCTGAAGTGACGACAAATGTTTCCGGGTAGCTGAAACTGTCGTAAATATAATATATTATGTGAATAATATATTGTGTAAGGGATAAAATACGGTATCCCCGCTTTCAAAGGTTTTGAAAGCGGGGTTTTTTTTTCTGCAGAATCGTTTGCGAATAGGTTCATAAACGATCTGCAGATATTTCTTTCATCATCAGGAAAGGAGGATCAAAATGGACGTCAAGAATTATTTTAAAGGGACTATGATCGTTGTACCAGCGCTATTGTTTCTGGCAACAACAGCCTGGGGGCATGGAGCATGGGTTGAAAAACGTCAGGATGACATCGTTGTTGTATATGGACATGGCCCATCCGATGATGCCTATGCGCCTGAGAAAATCAAAAAAACAACCGCCTATGACTCTAGCGGCAACTCAATGAAATCAGGAGTAAAAGAGGCAAAAGGGGGGTATGTTCCGCTTGAGGTTGCCGAGGGAACTGCCATTGTAGCAGTTGACTTTGACAATGGCTTCTGGTCTGAAGATGCGGATGGCAAGTGGCATAATGTACCAAAAACAAAAGTCGCAAATGCTAAACAGGGAGGTCATTATGTAAAAAACGCCCTGGCTATTCTTGGTCATTTTGACACACTTCCCGAGTCTTTTGAACTCCCCCTGGTTATTCTTCCGCAAAGTGACCCCTTGAAGCTGAAAGCAGGCGACGACCTTCGTATTCAGGTACAATACAACGGTAAACCGCTTCCCGAAAAAAATATCATTGGCGACTTTGTCAACCTGGACAGCACGGTTTCTGCGGTCACGGATGCACAAGGGTTCGCCACGATAAAGCTTCGTAACCAGGGATTAAATGTCATTGCGGTGAGTGCTGAAGAAAAGTTCAAGGACAATCCTGATGCAGACAAACTGTCTATCATGACCACCTTGTCCTTTACCCTGAAGGGTTCGGAGTAGCACACGTTGTTTCAGCAAGGAATGTTCCTGTTTTATTGATATAGCACTGTCTTCGGCAAGATTTATTCTGCCTCTTTTTTGGTATTTAGCGGGATGCGCTATAAAAATTTCCTTGCTGCCCACATCAGTGCCGGTCGTCGTTGAATGTTTGTTTAAGGTGTTTGACGGCGACCGTCATCATAGCTTTCTAACGAGTACGGGCTGGACCAGACAGCCGCCAGCCACAGCAAAAAAAAGAACTCTGGAAATTTGGGACACGCTCTGCTGTCTCTGAATAGAGTTTCACCTTATTTAGCAAAAGGCCTAACTCCTCACATCACCCCTCTATGAACGATCACGACCGCATAGAGGGGCTATAGCTGCCAATCGTGCTTGTCCAGATAGGGGCAGACTGAGAGCAGTTACACGTTTGAGGCAGGTACAATCAGAGCGTTACACACCCTGTGAGGAGGTATCAAAAGGCTTTAAAATGGAGGAGGTTATAAATATATGGACTTGAAAAAATCCAAAATAATGTCGGTATTTTTAGTGGCCGCTACAATAGGTATAGCAATATTGCTTGGTTTACTGAAAAATAAATACTATGCCAATGAATATTCGACTGTTAACGCGCCGTTACCATCAGAACAGATAGAAGCACTAACATTGGACTTGAACAAACAGGGTATTTTCAAAAAAATCGGCCAGCCCCGAAAATTGTACTTAAGGGTCCGCAAGCTGCATAATACCAGCGATGAAGCAATGAGCTTGAGTTTTGATTTAATCGGCGACGAAAAGACGGCTGAAACAAGTATTAAAGTCGATTACAAACCTTTTGATATCGAAAAGGACACCTTTGATCTTGCTGCAGGAAAAAAGGCCAGTCTTAATCTTTATGTCAACCTTACGAAAGAGGGGTATCAAAAAGGGCTCTGGAAAGGGCAGTTGCTTATTCGCGACGTCAAAAAGGACAATGAACTGATAGGACAGATCCCCATAGAAATAACCAGGGAAGGGAGGCGCTCTTAATGAAGAAAATAAACTATAAACAAAAAGCACATCGCTATTTCTGGCAAAGGATTCAATGGTATGCTTTTGGTTTCATTCTTTTTTATGCCCCTTTTATCTTGTTTGCCCGCGGCCTTGGAAAGATAGTGGGCGAAACCCCTAATGTCACCATCCATGACACCTGCCTTCGCATTCCAATTCAAAACCTCCTCTCCGGGAAAGGGGTACAGCTTTTTTCAATCTGGGGGATCAGTTTAGTTCTTCTGGTTGTGTCAGCTTTACTGTTTGGCCCCTTTTTTTGCGGTAAACTATGCCCGGCAGGAGGTTTTTCAGAGCTGGTATCCCGTTATGTTCCCAAGCGTCTCAAGGTAGACTGGACAAGGTTCGTCAACCCGGCACCTGTGCGTTATGGCTTCCTGGCAGGATTTGTTATCTCACCATTTGTAACAGGCAATCTGAACTGTTCATTCTGTGGCTTTTGGTTCCTCGAAAATTTGATGAATGCCGGTTTCTGGGCTGAAATGGTATCGTTAAGTTCCTGTGCGATTTTAACTGGTCTTCTATGGCTGGTTATCTTCGGCATGTTTACCAAAGGAGGGAGAGGATATTGCAACTTCATGTGTCCTGTGGGTGCTTTCCAGAGCATCTTACATTTTTTTGGCCGTATGTTTAAGTGGACATTTAAATTAAAACTTGCGGAAGATAAATGTAATAATTGTGGAACGTGCGTAGAGGAGTGTCCGATGGGTGCACTGGAAAGAAACAGTGATGCGGGCCATGTGCAACATAATATTCATCATTGCATAACCTGTTCTCAATGCGTTAACTCCTGCCCCCAGGGAGCGCTGTTTTATGGAACCGGTTATCATGGATTTTCTTGCCCCTCTTCTGAAACCTTGGCACCGTATACCAAGACACCGGCATAAGGGTCTTTTAAATATCTGATAAAGGACTTATACATGAAAGAAATAATTAATTTAAGCAGGCATATAGAGCAGATTAAAAACTGGACAAATGGAATTATCGTATTTGGAATAGCAAGTCTTGGGTCTTTAGGAAGTATTGGCACAAACTCGTGCTTAAGCGGAAGCTGCGGGTCAGGATGTGGATTTAAATGTATCGCTCTTTCAGTGCTGGCTTTCGTTTTGGCTTGCTTAAAATGTAAAAAAAAGGGTACAAATAAAGAGGTGACATATCCTGTGGGGAGTTACCAGCGAGATTGATCTTGCATCGTAACTCCTCACCCCTCTTTGCACGATCACGACCCGGCGCATAGAGGGGCTATAGCTGCCAATCATGCTTGTCCAAATAGGGGCAACCTGAGAGCAGTTACACACCCAGCGAGTAGTAGTTACCTTGCATCAACGTGGGTCACCGTTGAACGTTATTTAAAAACGCTTAACGGTGACCTTTCTTCTAACTGATTCTACGGTGTCAAACGGTTTGACCTGGGAACAGCGACTACTTAATTACTAAAAGCCATAGACCATTGCAGCAGAATCTGCGGGAACTCCAGGACACTGGAGTCAACATAGAGAGGCAGGTGGAAAATGGCCTGATTCTTCAAGGCCGGCACCTCTGCCAGTGCCGGATTAGCGTTCAGATAATCGGCAAGAATTTTTTGCACAGCATAGGCATTTCCGGTAATGACGATAATTTCAGGCTTTGCCTTTAATAAAGGATCAAGCTTCATACCGTCTTTTGTCTTTTTGACCGGATAGTACCCTTTCATCATCTTACCATTTGCCGGTTTAAAGACATCGCCTGCATTAGTGCATCCCATTGGGGTCAGGAAAAAACGATCAGAGTAAAGGCCGGGCGCTTCTACCCTAAGTGTTGGCTTGCCTGTACCCTGCTGATAGGTACCATTGAGAATAACAACTTTTTTCCCCAAATTTTTTGGCATCTTTTTCTTGGCCATGGAGAGCTCTTTGTTATATTTCTCAAGTACAGTATTAACCTTGTCTTCGCGACCGGTCAGCTTGGCAACCTGGCGAACTGCTGATTCCAGACCGTCCTTAAAATCGACATATTCAACGGTCGCGGTCGAACCAGAATCTTTTAGAATCTCAGCAATAGATGCTGGTTTTACCTGAGGCTTGTAAAGACAGAAATCGTCTTTTTTTTCGGCAATAACCCGATTGAGACCAAATTTTTTCAGGGCATTGGGAATGGTTTCCTTCTTTTTTACAGTAGTAAAGTTTGGGCAGCCAAGAATCTGGCTGCTTAATCGAAGTTTTTTGGCCATCTCCCACATTGAACCGCGGACTGACATGGCCTGTGGCATGACTCCGAGATTGTAGGCGATGTCCACTATGCGGTCTCCGACAATAATGGCATCAATTTTTTCCGGAGGAGGCGTTTTCATTCCAGCCATAGTAGCATCCAGGGTAAGCAGAGAAAAACTGACAAACACCGAAACTGCTACGATCCATACGGAGGATTTTCTGCGCCAAAAACGGGTGATACATACTTTCTTCATATTTACTTGCTCCTTAAAAGTGTAGTGGTTCAGACCCGATCTGACAGGTACGCTTTTTTTTCTCAAGGGCTGTTACTTGAGCTTCTGTCAGAATTCAGAATATGTCCATTTTGAGCACCAGGCTCTTCAAGGGCCCGGAAACGATCTTTGAAACAGGCAAGATTATGTCAAATAACAAAAAATACTGCCCAGGATGCTTTGTGGCGCAGGCTTTTCCTGCAAAAAAGGAGTAAACATATTAAGAGCCATTGGCACACCTCCTGTCTTTTTGTTTTTATGCACCAATAGCGTATCAAGTTTGGCATACGAAAACAACTGAAAAAAGAGTAAAAAGTTTAGCGTTGATTTCTGGTAAACAATGTGTCCAGTCTGAGAGGAAATACATAAAAACATGTGCAGGCTTGCCCTGTGGCATATAGCACTACTATGCAACGCAGGACAAGGCTCCATAAGGACAAGAAAAATCCGGGGCAATATCCTGACATTTCATCGTTGACAGGACACGAGCCCGGATTTCTCATCAGCTCAGGCGGCATCATTTTCGGCGGTAGCAATACAGTGCCACTCAAGCCGACGGTGGCGCGGGCCGTCATATTCGCAAAAAAAGATCCTCTGCCAGGTGCCAAGCAGCAAACGGCCATTTTTCATGGCAACGGTAACTGAACTGCCTGTCAGCATGGCCATCAGATGGGAGGGAGAGTTCCCTTCCATGTGCCTGTACGGGTAGGCCATGGGTACCATGTGCTTCAGCGCACCGACAAGGTCTTCTTTCACATGAGGATCGGCTCCTTCATTAATGGTAATCCCAGCTGTTGTATGCGGGGTAAACAGGGTAAGCAGGCCATCGGTAATCCCCTGAACTGCGATGGCCTGTTCAACCTTCCCCGTAATATCAACAAGCTCCATGTGAGCTTTTGTATGTACAGCTAATTCTCCGGAAAGCATGGTAATTCTCTGGTAAGGTAACTGCTTTCAGGCTGCCCGGATTCGGGTAAGCGCGATTGGCAGCTATAGCCTCCCTGTGCGGTCGATAGCGATCACCTGGAGACAGGTGGCCTGGGAGCAGTTACCTGGTAACTTTATTGCTGCAACTGCCAGTGACCAGCATTATCACGGCAGGCAGTAGTATATGTTGTCTCTGTCCTGCCATCGATAACCGCCTGGATTTCAGCTTTTCTGCAGATTTTTTGCGGAGCAGCCTGGTAGGCTGGCTGAGGTGTTACCGTATACTGGTTGCCGTTGTCCGGATTGACCCAGGCGGCGGGCTGATTAGAGACTCCCCGCTCATAGACATGGTTTAGCTGCTGACGGTCATATTTGTCCATTTCATTACCGAAGATATAACCGACCATGGTTCCGACAGCTGCGCCGATAAGGGTGGCTTCCGTATTGTGGCCGATTGCCTGGCCGAGAAGAGCCCCTGCCGCAGCTCCACTGACAGCCCCTGCCTGCCCTTTTTGTCCCGGGGCAACAGCGCAGGCAGAAAGCAGCGTTGCCAGCAATAAGAGTATAAGCGCGAGATATTTCATGGTTTCCCCCTGGTTACGGTTCATGTTTGATGACAGTTGTCAGCTCTTTGTCTGATTGCACGCCAAGTTCCTTTAAATGTTCGGCACTGGTCAGCACATTTCCCCGGCCGGTGGCCAGCCGTTTCCTGGCAAGCTGCCAGGCCTGTTGCGACTGATTCAGCCTGATGCCAACTTCTTCAAACGATTCAACAAATCCAACCAGCTTATCATATATATTCCCTGCCTGTTTGGCAATACGTAAACCGTTCTGGTTTTGCTCTGCCCTCTTCCAGAGCGTGTGTACTGTACGCAGGGTAGCCAGCAGGGTTGACGGGCAACACAGGATAATCTGCTTACCAAGAGCGTGGGTGAGCAGTGTCGGTTCATGGTGTACTGCCATCTGGAAAGCAGCTTCCACAGGGATAAAGAGAAAGACAAAGTCAAGAGTGGTGATGCCGCAGAGTCGATGATATCGCTTTTCCGATAAAATATTAATATGTTTTTTTACAGAAGCTAGGTGTTTGCGGATATAAAAATTTCTTTTTTCATTATTTTTCTCTGCATATGCCAAGGTAAAGGCCTTGAGGGAAACCTTGGCATCAACGATGAGGTGTCTGTCTTCCGGCAGGCGGATGATAACATCAGGCTGCCTTCGCTGCCCTTTTTCTGTATACAGGGTTTCTTGAGTGGTATATTCCTTGCCTTTTCTCAGCCCCGACTCCTCCAGGATTCTTTCCAGAAGCATCTCGCCCCACTGGCCCTGAAGCTTGACTTTCCCCTGAAGTGCTTCAGTGAGATTGACCGCATCACTTCGAAGCTGCTCATTGAGTTTTTTCAGCTGCTGGACTTCCAGAATGATTGCCTGGCGGTCTCTGGATTCCTGGTCATAGATGGCATCGACCCTTTGCTTAAATTCCTGAAGCTGATCTTTAAAGGGTTGAAGCAGCAGGTTCAGGGAAGATTCGTGGTGCTGGTTTATCAGGCTGCCTTTCTCGCTCAGAATTTCACCGGCGAGGACCTCAAAGCGTTGCTCTATCTGCCTGCGACTAGCCTCGAGAAAGATATCACGCTCTTTAAGTTGGCGGTCCATGGCAGCACATTTTGCCTGCAATGCAGCATTTTCTCTGTGCACTTTCTCGGTAAGGGCCGCCTGCTCTCTTGCGGCGGTCTCCGTCTGTTCCAGACGAAGTTTCGCAATAAGCAGTTTTTTTTGCTGGCGGCTGAGCAGGATAAAGGCAAGGATAATCGTCAGCAATGATCCCAGGAAAAAAGACAGGAGAATATCCTGGTTGCTCAGTAATTGAGAAATATTATGGAGGGACAAGGAAAGGGTCTGCACAGTATCCGTGTCAAAGCAGCGTGGTTAAGTTGCAGCAGGAGCATGTCTGAAAAAAACGTAACTGCTCCCGGCTCGCCCTTCTTCTGGCGATCGCGATTGGCTGCATAGGGGCTGTAGCTGCCAATCGTGCTTGTCCAAATATGGGCAGCCTGAGAGCAGGTACACGTTTGAGGCATGTACAACCAGAGAGTTACACACCCAGTAAGTAGTTTCAACCGCCGATCCTCGACATAACTCCATGGCAGTTGTAACCGGAAGCTTCCAGTCGCTCTTTCATCTGGTGTCCCTGAGGTTTGTTGATGGTTGCCTGCACAAAGGCCCTGATAATATCCTCATCACTGCCTCCCTGCCTGATAACTTGTGCAAGATCAAACTCTTTATCATGGAGCAGACAAGAACGCAAAGTGCCGGCAGAAGTAAGACGAAGGCGATTGCATCGATCACAAAAATGATGCGTCACCGGGCTGATCAACCCAAGGGTGCCGACAGCATCTTCTCCCATTCGATACACCTGCGCCGGCCCGTCAGTCCGTTTCGGATGAAGGGGTAGCAGTTGGCCAATCTGTTCCAGCTGTTTTTTAATTTCATCAGAGGAAATAAAGGTGTGTCTATTCCATGAAGTAGAAATGCCAACAGGCATAAATTCAATGAAGCGTACCTGAACAGGCATAATTCTGGTCAGGCGGACAAAATCGGCTACTTCGTCATCGTTCACGCCCCGCATTGCCACAACATTAATTTTGACGGGTTGAAATCCTGTTGAAAGCGCTTTTTCTATACCTTGCCAGACAACATCAAAGCAGTCAATCCCGGTAATCTGTTGATATCGGTCAGCCTTAAGGGTATCAAGACTGACGTTTACCTTGGTCACCCCGGAAGCAAACAGTTCTCCGGCATATTTACCAAGCAAAACCCCGTTTGTTGTCAACCGGATATCATCCAGATTATCTATTTTTGCCATCTCCTGAACAAACTGCACCATGTTACGGCGCAGAAGCGGCTCACCCCCTGTAAGTCGTATCTTTGAGATACCAAGACCTGCGGCCACTCGTACCACTCTGAGCAACTCTTCGTAGGTGAGCATATCCACGTGCCGCAATTTTGCAGGAGCCCCTTCTCCCCCGCCATCAGCGACACAATATATACAGCGTAGATTGCATCGATCGGTTATGCTTAAACGCAGGTAAGAAATGGATCTTGAAAACAGGTCTACAAGTGAGCTGTCACTCAGGGTGCTGGCTATTTCTTTATTCATGGATTAGTATGCCCAAGGGTAAACCAAGGAAATGTTCCCGATCAATAACACTGAACAGTTTAAATTGCAACATATCGGCACGTAATGCGAATACTTGCCCTTGAAAGCTCCTGCGACGATACTGCTGCTGCAGTTTTTGATACGGAGCACTATACAGTGCTGGCGAATACGGTCAGTTCACAAAATGAAATACATGCCAGGTTCGGCGGCATAGTCCCTGAACTTGCCTCACGCAGGCACATTGAGATGATCTGGCCCATGGTAACCTCTGCCCTGGATCAGGCGCAAACAACACTCAGCAGCATTGATCTTGTCGCCGCCACACAAGGCCCCGGGCTTGTCGGTTCTCTGCTTGTTGGCTTTACTTTTGCAAAATCCCTGGCCCTGGTTCAGAACATTCCCTGTGTAGGGGTCGATCATATGGCAGGTCACCTGCTCTCTTGCCTGCTGGAAGAAGACAAACCTGATTTTCCCTATACAGCACTTGTAGTCTCCGGGGGGAACACCTCGCTTTATTCTGTTGCCGGTCCTGTGACCTCTACCCGTATGGGAAAAACCAGAGACGATGCGGCAGGAGAAGCCTTTGACAAGGTCGCTAAAATGCTTGACCTGGGATATCCAGGCGGCCCGGTAATCAGCAGGCTTGCCAGGGAGGGAGACCCGAAGGCGATACACTTTCCGCGCTCCTGGCTTGATAAAGATGCCTTTGATTTCAGTTTCAGCGGCTTAAAGACTTCGGTGATGAATTTCATCCGCAAGGAACAGGTAAAAACAATATCCCTGCCTCCAAAAAAAATCGCAGATATCTGTGCTTCCTTTCAGGAGGCGGTGACAGAAGTACTGACGAAAAAAACAATTATGGCGGCACAGTACAATAAACATAAGCGGATTGCGCTTGGAGGAGGAGTAGCAGCCAACGTACATCTGCGAAACGCCCTGGAAAAAGAGTGCGCCCATCACGGCTTTTCCCTTTTTGTTCCACGCCCTGCTTACTGCACTGATAACGCAGCCATGATTGCCATAGCTGGCTGGTATCATTACCAGCATGGACACCGCACAGCCCTGGATGATGACGCCTACTCCCGCTCGTTGCTCGCTTAACCTCAACTCATTTCATTTATGGTCTATCAGCAAACCAGAACACTTCTCAAGAAAGAGAAACTTGCCCCTAAAAAAAAACTTGGTCAAAATTTTCTGCTGCACGAACATACTGCACGCCGAATCGCCGATGTTGCCGGAATAAAACCGACTGACACCATCGTTGAAATTGGTGTTGGTCTTGGTGCCTTGACCCGGCCTCTTGCGGTAATGGCAGACAGGGTGATAGGGATAGAGGCTGATTCGGGTATCGTTCGTATGCATCAGGAAAAAGGTAATTTACCCGATAATGTTATACTGCGTCACGGAGACATTCTGAAAACCGATCTGACAGCACTCTCAGAAGAGACAGGCGGCAAACTGAAAATTACCGCCAACCTGCCCTACTCTATCTCCACTCCCTTCCTTTTTTACCTTATTGATCATTTTCAGGTTATACGCTCAGCTGTTATCATGCTGCAGAAAGAGGTTGCCAGGCGTCTACTGGCAAAACCAGGAACCAGGGAATACGGGATACCAACGGTGATGCTTGCCAGCTGCGCTTCCACTGAACTGCTGCTGCACATTCCTCCCACGGAATTTCATCCACAGCCAAAGGTAGACTCAACAGTTATCGGCATAACTTTTGAGCCAATGCCCGACCATGTTCGACGCCTCGGAACTTTTGATAGAAGAATATTGGCAAAAGTGGTAAATGCAGCCTTTGGTCAACGAAGAAAAACGTTACTTAACAGCATTTCATCTGTTTTAACGCAATTGAATAAAAAACAACTCACCGTGCTCCTGGAACAATGCGGCATTCCTCCATCCATTCGGGCAGAAAAACTGGAACTGGAGGATTTTATACGTATAACAAAAAAGCTGCAGGCAGGCACTAATAACGCTTAAGTGAAAATACGACGTATTCCTAAATATTATCTTCTCAGACTGAAACGTTTAAAAGGAACACCCAGATCGCTGGCCAAATCATGTGCCATCGGTGCCGGGCTGGGAATAACGCCTACCCTTCCATTTCACACGGTGATGATCCTCACTGCCTCGTTTGTTTTCCGTCTCAATCCTTTTGCCGGGATTCTAGCTGCCACCATCGTCAGCAATCCCCTGACTTTTGTTCCTCATTACTATGCCGCCTGGTGGCTTGGGAGCCTTCTTTTTCCTGACAGACTGGACTGGAATCAAATTGAGACCCTGTTATACCAGCTTAGACACGAGGGGTTCTGGCACAGCACTCAACTGCTCTACGAGGTTGGCTACAGCACACTTTTGATCATGTCTGTCGGCGGTGCTCTGCTTGGCCTGATAACCGGAGTGTTCACCTTTATGCTTTCTCTTCGTTTCTTCAATGCCATAGAACGAAAAAAACGGGAGAAACGGCTGCTCAACAACAAAAAAAAGGTCTGACAGCAGAAAATGCACAACTTTGTTTTCCATAATCCCACGAAAGTCATTTTCGGCAAAGGTTCTCTTGACGTTGTCGGTAAAGAAAGCAGCGCATTGGGGAAAAAAGCCCTGCTGGTCTATGGTATGTCCAGCATAAAACAATCTGGCCTGTATGACTGTATTCAAGCCAATCTTGCTGGGGAGATGGCTGAAGTTATTGATTTTGGGGGAACCAGGCCAAATCCAGTCCTTTCCCATGTACACAAGGGGATTGAAATTGTAAAAAAAAATAATATTGAGGTCATTGTCGGAGCTGGAGGCGGCTCAGTCATTGATACGGCCAAGGCCATTTCTGCCGGAGCTGTTGTTAACCACGATGTCTGGAAATTCTTTACCGGGAAAAAAAGTGTCAAAGCTGCTTTGCCCGTTCTTACGGTGCTCACCCTGCCCGGATCAGGCAGTGAAATGAACTCGGGAATGGTACTGACCGACGAAAAGACAGGGAAAAAACTTGGTTTTGGTCATCGCTGCCTGTTTCCTGCGACCTCAATTCTTGATCCTGAAATAACGTTCACTGTCCCTGAAAATCTTACCGCTTTTGGCAGCATTGACGCAATGTCTCACCTCCTGGAAATCTATCTTTCAACCCGTGAAGAAGACATCCCCATTCAAAAACGATTGATGGAAAATTTAATCTGTACGATCATGTCTTCTTGTGAGCGCTGTCTGGCAGAACCCCGGGATTATGGAGGGAGGGCAAGTCTTATGTGGGCTGCGTCTCTGGCGTTAAGCGGCTTTACTTCCTCCGGGTTAGGCAGGCTTCATTTTGGCATGCATCTGGTGGAACACTCAATCAGCGGGCTGTACAACACCCCGCACGGAGCAGGACTCGCAGCAATCATGTCTGGATGGCTCACGTGGTACGCAAAGAAAAAACCGACTCGTCTGGCAAGGCTTGGAACAATTCTTTTTCCCGATTTGGGTAAAGGGTCAGGAAACCAGTATGAACAGGCAGCACGTTGCATTGAACAGCTGTCAGCCTGGATGAAAAAAACGGGTGCCCCTGCCTGCCTGAACGATTTGAACATCCCTTATGATGCCATTGATGCCATCGCAGAACATAGTGCAGAACAGGCCAGGACATGGCGGATGCGGGAGTTCACACCGGCAAGGGTAAAGGAAATACTTCAGGGGTGCTTTCTCTAGTGTCCTGTCAACGCTGAAATGTCAGGATATTGCGCCGGATTTTTCTTGTCCTGCGCTGCATAGTAGTGCTATGTAACCCAGGGCAAGGCTGCATAAGGGCTGAAAAAGACAAGCAGGACGACAGTGCAGCGTTGACAGGACACTGGTAATCGGCTGCATAGAGAGGCTATAGTTGTCCAGCGCGTTTACCCGAATCCGGGCAGCCTGAAAGCAGCTACAGGCGTAAAGCAAGTTAAACCAAGGTGGTACCTGCCCTATGAGTAGTTACAAATCTGAAGCATCTGTGACCAGTGACACATCAGAAACAGAGAATAACCGGAAGTACTACCCTCTGGTCGGTTATACAGGTGCTCGTAGTTACTTTATATGTAACTCCTCACCGCTCACCCCTCTTTGAACGATCACGACCCGCCGCATAGAGGGGCTATAGCTGCCAATCGTGCTTGTCCAGACAGGGGCAGCCTGAGAGCAGTTACACCTTTGAGGCAGGTACAATCAGAGCGTTACACACCCAGTGAGTCGTTACTTTATATTATAATAAGTGTACAATCGGTAACAAGTGATGCCCGCAAAAGTTGCATTCGTCAATCCCCCTTTCATTGCGAAATTTTCCCGTTCGCAGCGCAGTCCTGCTGTCACCAAAAGCGGCACCCTGTATTATCCCATGTGGCTGGCATATGCAGCGGGCGTATCAAAACAGGCAGGCCATGACATTGATCTTATAGATGCGCCAGCAGATGGATTGAATCAAGCTGCCACCCTGGCAAGAATTTGCAGATTCTCTCCGCAACTTGTTGTTGTCGACACCAGCACGCCAAGCATTCACAGCGATGTCGATTTCTGCGCCCACCTCAAAAAGGCACTGCCTTCCGCTCATGTTGTCCTGGTTGGCCCCCATGTTTCATCCTTACCTGAAGAGACCTTGAGGCTGAGTGAGGCTGTAGACGGAATAGCAGTTGGGGAATACGACTACACCATACGTGAGTTGGCCGATCTGCTTGCTGCCGGTGAGAAGATAGAAGCTGTTAAAGGATATTACGCTCGCTCGATCAACAATAAAATAATTACCTTCGGCCCGAGGAAATATTGCCGGGACCTGGACCAGATCCCCAAGGTCAGCTCCATTTACAAACGCTTTCTGGATATTTCACAGTACTTCAATCCAAATGCCCTGTTTCCCATGGTGACGATTACCACGAGCAGAGGCTGCCCGCACCGATGTATTTTCTGTGTCTACCCTCAGGTCATGACAGGGCACGCCCTTCGTCTTCGCAGCGTGGAAAATGTCGTCGATGAGATTGAATATATCTCAACGCACTTTCCGGAAGCCAGGGCTGTTTTTTTTGAAGATGATACCTTCCCGGCAATCAAAAAGCGTTGTCTGGATATATGCAATGAAATTATACGAAGGGATATACACATTTCCTGGACTGCCAATGCCAGAGTTGATGTGGATGCAGAAACCCTTGCTGTCATGAAAAAGGCTGGATGCCGAAGCCTGTGTGTTGGCTTTGAGTCTGGAAGCCAACATCTACTTGATAACATAAAGAAAAAAATAACGATAACGCAAGCCAGGAGCTTCATGAACGCAGCCAGAAAAGCAAACATTCTGGTGCATGGCTGCTTTATCTTTGGTTTGCCCGGAGAAACCAGACAAACCATGGACGAGACACTTAAGCTGGCGCTTGAGTTAAACCCCGACACGGCCCAGTTCTATCCAGTAATGGTTTATCCAGGAACAGAAGCGTATCAATGGTATCATGACAAAGGGCTGATTAACACTGATGACTTCAGGCAGTGGGTAACGCCTTCCGGTCAGCACAATACTGTTATCCGGGCGGAAGACATTACCTCTGAAGAGCTGGTCAGGTTTTGTGATGAGGCTCGACGTCGTTTTTATCTTCGTCCTCGATATATTGCCTACAAGGCGCTCCAGTTGCTGCGTCATCCCCAGGAGATCAGGCGGACTGTAAAGTCAGCCCGCACTTTCTTTCTTCACCTGGCTCGTGGAACTGATTCAACTACCTGTCAAACCGGATCATGTCAGCCGCAGCCGTAAGCGTCATCGTTCCTGCCTATAATGCTGAGAAAACCCTGGACAGGTGTCTGGGTGCTCTTTCCAGGCAGACATATACAAAAAAGCTGACAGAAGTTATTGTTGTTGATGACGGTTCAACCGACAGCACCGCAGCAATCGCCAGTAAATATCCTGTCCAGCTCATATCTCAAAAAAACATGGGACCGGCGACAGCAAGAAACAACGGCGCCTTTGCCTGCACAGGAGAAATTATCCTGTTCACCGATGCGGACTGCGTACCTATGGAAAACTGGGTCGAAGAAATGGCCCGCTTGTTTACAGATAAACAGGTTGCAGCCGTCAAGGGAGCATATCGGACCAGGCAACCCCACATCACGGCCCGTTTTGCCCAGATAGAATTTGAAGAACGTTTTGATCTACTTGAAAAGGCCGGTTACACTGACATGGTAGACACCTATTCCGCCGGATATCGAAGAAGCATATTTGTAAGGCTCGGGGGATTTGACACTCGTTTTCCTGTCGCCAATAATGAAGACACCGAGCTTTCCTATCGCATGGCCGCACAAAAAATGACCATGTTGTTCAATCCGAAAGCCATAGTGTATCACCTGGGGCACCCGGATTCTGTTTTTCGCTATGCCAGACTGAAGTTCAGCAGAGGGTATTGGCGAATGATTGTGTACAGGCAATTTCCAGAAAAAATGCTTCAGGATGTGTACACGCCTAAATCTTTGAAAATACAAATTTTGTTGTTTTTTCTCATGCTGGGGGTCCTGCCGCTTGTTTTTCTGCCAGCTGACTGGGGGAAATCTCTTTTTCTGTTTACTGCTTTTTGGTATTGCTGCTCTCTGCTACCTGGTCTCGTGACCATATGGAAAAAAGATAGGGTGGTTTGCCTTGTTGCCCCGTTACTGCTTACTGTACGGGCAGCATCTCTTGGTCTGGGGGCAATTCTGGGAAAATTGAGAGGAAAACTGTGACATGAAAGAGTTTCGAAGTGTCTGCAGGATATGTCACGGGGGCTGCGGGGCCCTGGTTACTGTTAAAAACGGCAAGGTAGTCCGGGTAACCGGTGACCCGGATTCGCCCATGAGCAAAGGCTGGATGTGCGTCAAGGGAATAAACAGCGTACATATAGCCAACCATCCTGATCGTTTACAATACCCTTTGAAACGTAATCGTACAACCGGTGCGTGGGATCGTCTAAGCTGGGATGATGCCCTTGGACAGATCGCCGCAAAAATAAAGAAAATCCAGGCAGAAACCGGCCCTGAATCCATTGCTTTGGGGCAGGGAACAGGGCGGCATCATTACATGCATACGGTGCGCTTTGCCAATGCCCTTGGTACGCCAAACTGGTATGAACCGGGACTGGCCCAGTGTTTCATTCCCAGGATTACGGTGAGCAACCTTACCTATGGCGGTTTTGTTACCGCCGATTACTATGGAGACATCGCTCCCCGGTGTATCCTCTTTTGGGGCCATAATCCCCTGGTAAGCAGCCCGGATGGAGAGTTGGGCATTGCCGTTAAGCGGGCACTGAAAAAAGGGGCTGTTGGCATTGCCATTGATCCCCGGCAATCAGAGACGGCACAACAATGCTCGTTATGGCTTCCGGTTCGTCCTGGCACGGATGCAGCCCTTGCTCTTGCCATGGCCCATCACATTATCTTTGCTGATCTGCTGGATCACGACTTTGTCTCCAACTGGACATCAGGCTTTGACGAATTCAAAACACATCTTACCCCCTTGACCCCTGATTGGGCGGAACATATCACCGGTGTGCCTGCCAGTGATATTAAAAAAGCTGCTGCGATGTATGCCACCAGCAAACCTGCCATACTTGACTGGGGCCTTGCCATTGAACAGCACAGCAATTGCCTGCAGACTGTTCGGGCCATAGCCTGCCTGCGAGCTCTTACCGGAAATATAGATGTCCCGGGAGGAGATATTCTGGGAATGAACATCTTACGCAGTTATCCGACCCTTGCTGATAAGCTGCCCAAAGGTACGATCAAAAAAAGATTCGGAGCTGACCGGTTTAAATTGCTGGGCGGCTGGCGGGCTTTTATGCCGTCAGCACATATCCCTACCCTCTTTCAGGCAATGCGCACAAAAAAACCCTACCCGGTCAACGGCCTTCTTATTTTTGGCAGTAACCCGCTGACGACGCTGGCAAACAGCAGACAGATTCAGCAAAGCCTGCAATGCCTTGACCTGCTTGTTGTGAGCGACCTCTTTATGACACCGACTGCCCGGATGGCAGACTATGTTCTCCCGGCAGCATTCTGGACAGAAGTCGATCAGGTAATTGGTTATCCGCTGGTTGCAGAAAACATGGTGTACTGCCAGCAAAAACTTGTTCAGACTGGCCAGTGCAGACAGGATGAATGGATCATGGATCAACTCAGTCTGAAACTCAACCTGCCCAATTGCTCTGAGACCCTGGAAGATGTTATGCGTCAGCGGCTTGAACCGCTGGGAATCAGCCTCGAAGAGTTGAGAGAAAAGACCTGGATTGCGCCTGAGCACGAATATTACAAGTACAAAAAAAACGGTTTCAGGACACCTTCAAAAAAGATCGAATTGTACTCCAAATCGCTCAAGCGGCTTAAATATGCCCCTCTTCCTTCTTTTGTAGAGCCCTATGAAAGCCCTGTGAGCAGAAGTGATCTGCACCGACAGTTTCCCTATATTCTGACAACAGGAAGCAGACGACGAGAATTTTTTCACAGCGAACATCGACAGGTTGCGCCGCTAAGAAAGCTCAGGCCAGAACCACTGGTTGAGATACATCCTGCAACTGCTGCCCGAAATCATATTGAGGAGGGAGATTGGGTCAGGATCTCTTCTCCTCGCGGATCAATACGCATGAAAGCACTTCTCACCAATACTATTCGTAAAGATGTTATCAACGTTGAACATGGCTGGTGGTTTCCGGAAAGGAAAGGGGAGGACATGGGTGTCTGGGAATCAAACGCCAACCTGCTCACCTGCGATGCTCCGCCTTATGATCCGGCATTTGGTACATACCAGCTCAGAGGGTTGCTGTGCGCGATTGCAAAGGACACAGGAAAAAGTTGAACCAAGGCGAACGTAACTGATCACGGGCACTGCGTCTTTGCCCGATCACCCTTTCCCGTGTTAGAAAAGGATTAAACTCGATGGCTTACAAAACAAAAAAATACTGGCACAAAGCACTGCCCGCTTTTTTTGTACGACATTACAGACGCTTCATGGTTTTTTGTGAAGTTGTCAGCGATCTGTCAGCCATATTTCTTGGTGTGTTTGCAGGACGTTTTCTGTATGCATCTTTTCATGAAAGCTGCTTTGTCTGGTCATCTTCATTCTATATGGCCGGGACGCTTGCTCTGTGTGGTTCTCTCTTGTTTGAACGTTTAGGCTTGTATCAAAAACAAATAAGCCTTATGAACCTGATTGAGGTACGGAAAATTATTCGTTCCTTGTGCCTTCTCTTTGTCCTGCTTCTTCTTTACTCGGTTTATGTCAACAATAAGCCTTCAGAGCTTATCTTATATGCCTTTGCCTTCACCTTGTTGTTTGTGCTCTCGGAAAGAATGCTTTTTTTTAAACTACAGCAGGCCTTACACAAAAAAGGGGTCAATGTCAGGCGCGTGCTGATTTTGGGTGCCGGAAAAACCGGGAGATTACTGTATCAGAATCTCATGGATAACCCAAAGCTTGGCTGCAGAGTGGTCGGCTTTCTGGACGAAGATAAAGACACTTTGGAGGCGGCCAGAAAGAGCCTGAAAAAGGACAATAACAACTTGTATTTATTCGACAACTTTGATAACCTTCCCCGCCTTCTCCAGCAGTCAGAAGCTGAGGAAGTATACTTGTGCAACCCTCTGTTGGGAGGAAATTATTCTGAACTTCGAACATTATCAACAATATGTAAAGAAAATGGTGCCCGGTTTTATTTTTCCCCTTATTTGCGTGGTGTGTATGGAAAACGTCTGAAAATTTTTGATATTGGCGGGCTCCCCATGATTGCAATAGAAGAATCACCCATGAGCCAGGCCGAAGTGATAAGTAAACGGGTGTTTGATTTCCTGTTGTCCTTGCTGGCACTGGTTGTTCTTGCTCCAGTGCTGGTGATTATCGCCTGCAAAATTCGCAAGGATTCGCCGGGACCTGTCATTTTTTCCCAGGACCGGGTCGGCAAGGATGGAATCATCTTTTCAATGTATAAATTTCGAACAATGTATACAGACACCCCCGTTTACAGCAAGTCACCTCGTTCGTCCCAGGACCCAAGGATTACAAAAGTTGGCCGAATATTACGCAAAATCAGTCTGGATGAACTGCCCCAGCTCTTCAACGTATTAAAAGGAGAGATGAGCCTGGTAGGCCCACGTCCGGAAATGCCCTTTATCGTCGAAAACGAATACGATGATCTCTGCAGGGAAAGGCTGCGGGTCAAGCCAGGTATCACCGGGATATGGCAAATCAGTGGGGACAGAACCCGTGAAATACATGAAAATATCTCGTATGACATTTTTTATATTGAAAACAGGTCATTTCTCCTTGATATTATCATTCTGGCTCGTACCTTGATTTTTGGCATAATGGCCATGAAAACCCATTAAGTGATTGCGCACAGGGCATGCAGCACCTTGGTTTCATTTGCTTTACGTCTGTATCTGCTTTCAGCCCGCCGGGAACCGGGCAAGCGCGGTTGGCAGCTATACCCCCTCTATGCGGCTAATCGTGATCGCCCTGAGATGAATGAGGCGGGAGCGGTTATCCTCTTAACTCTATATATTGGCAACAGAACAGGATATCTATATCATGGAGAGTTCTTTTTTTTCCCTCAACACTGCACTGGAAAGATTTGCAGCAAAACAACCAGATAAAACCTTTATTGCTTCCAGAAAAAATACGTTTTCCTACGCAGAGGTAAAGCAGTATGTTGACGGCCTTGCCTCTTTTTTTGTTCAGACCGGCGTGATCAAAGGAGACAAAATTTGTTTAATGCTTCCTCGAACTCCCGAGTTGATCATTACCTATCTTGCTGCAACCAGGATTGGCGCTCTGCCTGTGCCAGTGAATTACCTTTTGCCCCCTCAAACCATCAATGCCTTCATAGATGAAATAGAGCCAAAAGTACTCGTAGCCAATGCAAAACTGGGAAGTATTCTCAGGGAAACAGGGAGTGCTGTTGCTCGGAGCGTAATCCGCATTGATACTGATGGACGCCTGCCCCATTGGCATGACTGGTCGCGTATCTGCGTTGCATCGAATTACTCTGACAGGGGGTTTGTCCAGGACGACAGGCACAGCGTGAATTACCTTAATTACACAACAGGTTCCAGCGGCAAACCTAAAGCTGCCTTTTCTACCAACCAGAATCTTTACTGGAACACACGGTCTCTGGTCGAATATTTCAATATTACTGAAGATGATATCCATCTCTGTATGTTTGGTTCATTTGCCCATCCCCATGAGCTTTTTGTCCGGGCACTCTATACTGGCGGGTCAATTGTTCTTCTGCAGGAGATTAATCCCAAGACAATAATCAAAACGATTAATGCTCATGAAATAACCTGTATAATGGGGCTGGCGCCTATGTACGAGGCAATGGCTGAGCATTGCAGCCAGATGAGCATTGACAGTATAAAGATTGTAGAAAGCGGCGGCATGTATACCCGGCAGGAAGTAAACCAAAAATTTTTCAAGACCTTTGGCAAGCCTATTTTATCTGTGTGGGGAAGCACTGAAACAAACGGTGTTGCCCTTGCCAATGCTCCAGATGACTATCTTCAGGATGGCGCAATGGGAAAGCCCTGTCCCTATTATCAAGTTAAACTGATGGAAAATGGAAGAGAAGTTGCTCCCGGGAAACCAGGCGAGATGTTTATCAAAGGGCCAGGCGTCATACCCGGCTATGAAGGATACCCTCCCTTGCTCGACCAGGACGGGTGGTATGCCAGTGGAGACATCGTCAGGCAGGGTGAGAACGGTTTTTATTATTTTATGGACCGTAAAAGCGGTATGATAAAATATACCGGCCTGAAAATATATCCCCTGCAAATTGAGCTGGTGATGCTCAAGCACCCAAAAATAATTGAAGCTGCTGTTATTGGGGTTGAAGATTACAAAAAGGGAAGCGCTCCTAAAGCATATATTGTAACGTTAAATAATGAACTGATATCCAGTTGGGATATCAGGGAGTTTTGCAAGGATCACCATCTCCCCGGTTACATGATACCAAAAGATGTTGTAATCGTGGATAGTCTGCCTAAAATAGGCAGTGGCAAGATTGATAAAAAGGCTATTGCTGAAGGCATGGCAAAGGGTAACAGGAACAAAAAACAATGAAGGCATTCAGAGTTGAAGCCGAATGGGCACCCAAAAAAGAATGTATAGTAACTGCAAATGAAGAAAAAATAAAAAGGGCTTCCTGTGGCAGCGATGTCTGGAAAAATCCGGTCTTCACCATGCAGGATGTTTCTGTTCCTGCCATAGGTGACGACGACCTGCTGGTACGGGTCAAGCGTTGCGGTATATGCGGCTCTGACACGCACCTGTATGAAACTGACAATGACGGCTATATTATTTTTTCCGGGCCGGTGAAGCTGCCCTGCACCATTGGTCATGAATACAGCGGTATTGTGGAAGAAACTGGCCGTAATGTGCGGAATTTTGCTGTCGGTGACCTTGTCGCCGCAGAAAGCATTGTCTGGTGCGGCAGATGCGAGGCATGCAGAAGCGGGGCAGTGAATCAATGTTATAACGTCGAGCTGGCAGGCATCACCGTTGACGGCGCCCTGGCAGACTTTGTCCAGGTAAGCGCCCTGCAATGCTGGAAAATCAATGATCTGGCTGAAGCATATTCAGAAGAGAAAGCCTTTGATCTCGGGGCGCTCATTGAACCGTTGGGGTGCGCCTATAATGGTATATTTGTCAGTGCCGGCGGGTTCATGCCCGGCTCAACTGTTGTGGTGCATGGAGTCGGTCCGATAGGACTTGGAGCTGTCGCCCTGACCAGGCTTGCCGGAGCTGAAAAGATTATTGCCTTTGATATAAACGATGCCAGGCTGGAGCTGGCAAAACAGCTGGGAGCAGATTTTGTCTACAATGTACATGCTCTAAAAAAACAGACTGTTCGGCCCCGGGATATCGTCCTTGAACTCAGTAAAGGGAAAGGGGCAGCGGTGCAAATTGAGGCTGCAGGTGCCGCTTCTGCAACTATTCCAGAGATGGAGACCACGCTTGGCGTGAATGGTACCATTATTTATCTTGGCAGGGCTGCGACCCATACTCCAATAATGCTCAATAACCTGGTATCCGGTGCCAATGCTATTGTTGGTTCCCGTGGTCATTCGGGCTACGGGATCTATGCAAATCTAATACGCCTTCTGAAAAGCGGCAGACTGGACGCAGCAAAAATTATCACCTCTTCTTTTGCCTTCCCTGAAACGTTTGCTGCTCTTCAACAGTCAGTGACCAGAAACGATGGTAAAATCATGGTGAACGTATAAAACATATCTGCTGCCACTTTCTTGCCCAACACCCTGGTCATGCCAATTACACATCGGAAACAGGAAATAACAGGAAAACACAGATCCCGTGATTGGTTACATAAAAATGGTATGCTCCCGGATTACCGCCTTTTCGGGCGGACTGAAACCAGGCTTCACTTATTTAATGTTTCCTGTATTACGAAGTATCTCATCATATTGTTTTATCTGTTCTTCAAAATAGCCTAATTCTCCATCCAGCTCTATTGCCTTTTCCGGACAAATACAAAAACAGTACAGACACTGGATGCAGTGCTTCATCTTTTTGTTGGCAAACGACTCTGGCAAGGTGAGACCCACCGGACAATACTCCTGACAGCGGCCACAGAAACTGCATTTTTCAGGATGAAAGATGAGAGCATTCAATTTCATTTCCTCATTGATAAAAACATCCTGACGGAGATTGGTAAGATAGAGGAGGTGCCCGACCAGACCAGTGTTGCAAAGTGCATTGAAAAAGCGGGTGTTACGAATTGCCAAAAAGAATTTCTGCCTTTTGGGGTGATGAATGAACTCGGCAATGGGACCTGCTTTTGGTGGTGCAAAAGGTTTTACTTCGGGCGCAGGCGGCTTGCTGTGCAGAAATTCATGATGTCTTTTTGTCAGAAATCCTTTTTTTTCTGCCACCACAAGCGGTGCTATCGTATGATGCTGGACCCCGGCAAATTTTGCCGCATAAAGGTCAAGGAGATAGGGGTCATCGCCCAGTATAACACAGTTAGTTTTGACAGGCGTCCCCTTGGTCGGGCCAAGCCCTTCCATGGCCCAGATGGCATCAATTACATGCAGGTGTGGGTTGATATTCTCTGTAAGGTGGACAATATTAGCAGCCAGAGAATCATGAGTTTTTTTCTTGTTTTCCTGGCCCACCAGACAACCTATCAGGTTTTTCAAACAGACGCTCATCCCCGCTTCAAAGTGGGTTTTCAGCTTCGGCAGATTAATAAAAAAATCGGCCTCCATACATTCCTTCGCAACTCCTGCAGAAAGGCCATTTTCAAACTGAATAAACACCGGCTTGCTCTGATTGAGGTCAATACAGTGCACCCCGTAATATTTAGCCAGCTCATCTACCTTGAGTCTTGATATGACACTGATGCCGGTCCTGTAAAAACCGCTGTTGGTTCCTTCAGCTATGGTTATACTGGTATACCCTTGCTCTTTCAAAAACAGTATCAAGGCTGCCATGATTCTCAAGTCAGTGGTGTTACCGGTCAAGGCATTCATATTACTGTTGAGATTTGGCTTAAGAAGAATCCGGCTTGACCTGTCTTGCGGAAAAAGTGACTTAAGGCGGGACAAGCCGGCAAAAAGCTGTTTGTGTATTTCCTGGAACGATGAACACTGCAAATAATCAACAAACATTATTGTAACCAATCACGGGGTCTGTACTTCTTTGTTATTCTCTGCTTCTGACTTCTTTTTGATACATATCAGTTCATCAATGGCCTGATTTACATCAGCAATTTCAATGTCAAGCATGCAGTGATGAAAGGGGAGACTCTGACACCTGTTCTCATCGCATGAACCACGACAGGAAACGTCTTTTTCGACAATCCTGTGCACATTTCCATATGGTCCGGTTTCAACGGACGTAGATGGGCCAAAGATTGCGACAATTTTTGTCTTCATGGCAGCGGCGATGTGCATGGGAGCGCTGTCATTACAGACAAATAGTTCAGCTTCTCCCAGAAGAGCAGCCAGTTCTCTCAAGGTAACTTTCCCGGCCAGAATAGAGGCTGAATTGGTCATTTTTTCTTGAATGAACTCCACCAGCGGCAATTCGCTGGATGCGCCGATAAAAACAATTTGTCGCTGATAGGTATTAACAATATAATCGCAAACCTGTGCAAACCGTTCTGCCGGCCACCGTTTTAATTCAAGACGGGAGCCTGGATGAATGGCAACAAAAGGGCCGATAATACCGCTTTCCTGAAGCATTTGTTGGCTACGCTTTTTTTCATCCGGTAAAAGATGAATGGGAGCAGCGGTTTGGTCATCCCTGCAACCAAGATATCTGCCAATGTTCTTATGATAATCAACTTTATGGCCCTGCCCGGGGTAAGGTACCACATGGGAAAGCACATAGGCACCTCCGCCAACGGCATAACTCACTTTTATGCTGGATCTGGTAAAAAAGACAAGAAGGAGCAGATCACGGATATCAGCCCGTGCTTCAATGACCAGATCAAAGCGCATGCGCCTCAATCGTTTCACAAAGCTCAGCCATCTGCTGATACTTGTCTGGAAAAACCAGAAAGGATCATAAAGCAGCAGGTTATCGACAAACGGATTGTTCTCAACAATGCCCTTTGCTGAACTGGAGGTGAGAAAAGTTAGTTTTGCCTCAGGGTAGGTTGCCTTAAGCATTTGCACAAGGGGCAGGGTCATCACCACATCGCCGATATATGCTGTTCGTATGACCAGAATAGAGGATATTCTGGCGTCTGCTATTTCCTTTTGCTGACGAAAGAGGGAAGGGATAAAGAAAAGCAGTTTGCCAAGTGTGTCAAGAACAATAGTGGCAATCAGTTTCTTTTTATTTACAATTTTATACACAGCCTGTTCCGTTTAGCCCGGATTTCTCATCAGCTCAGGCGGTACCAGGTTCGGTAGTTTCTGGTAACTCATTATACCGTTGTATATGTGTTGCCAGAATACTGCCGAAGATGGTGCCGCCTGGGCTGACCTCTGGTGAACATTCTGGCCAAATCTGAGACTGCTTACGAACATCACCTATATCTGTTTTTATGTGTTTCTTTTCAAATCAGACAACATGTTTATGAGAAATCCGGGTTAGGCGGTGGATTCTGTGACACACAAAAAACCATCCTCAAATTCTTCCCAGAAATCCCATAGATGTGGATAACTGCGCACTTTTTTTTCCAGTTCCTGGCAGTAACGTTTTATCGGATCAGTTTCAAGGGAAGACTTTTGCGGCTGGATCGGCTCTTCAAAAATAACCCTGTGCCCCGTACCTTCACGGATAACAAAGACTGGAATTATAGTGGCTCCGGTTCTTGCAGAGAGCATTCCGGCTCCTGTGGGGAAAAGCATATTCTGGCCGAGAAAGCTGTAAGGCTTATACGACGCATCCACTAATTCCTCAATGCCGCTGCCATCGCCAGCTACAATGAGTATTTCATTGTTAATCAGGCATTCCAGCGTCTTGCGTTGAAAAGAAGTGGCTTCGATAAAGGTTATCGGTAACCTGCTTTCAATCTTTTTCCTGAGCCGTTGGGAAACGTGCTGTTGAACAAAGGTAAGTGCAGTACCGGCAACATGGTGGTTTATCTGATTAATTGCGTACCCTTCCCGCCCCAGAAAAATCTGCAGAAGCTGCTTGGCACCAAAATGAGCTGTCATCAGTATCACTCCGCTGCCACGTTCCAGGGCGGTATCAAGCCTTTCTCTGTTTTCACAGACAATTATTCGTCGCAGGAACTGGCAGTCCATGCCAGGATACCTGATAAGCTCCAGGGTGTTTGCATAATGATGGATAAGGTTTTGCTTAACAATCTTATTCGCTTCAGAATTCCTGCAGCCAATGGCGCCCTGAACTGCCCTGCCAACTCTGCGTAGACGATCTTTTTGCAGAAAAAGATAGTCAAAGCTGCCGAGGAAACCGGCAATATACATGAGTGAAGAGTAAGGTAGAGCAAGAACCATCCATCTCAATGGATACCAGAACAGAATCCTGCCAATATCTTTTGTTACGCTGGAGCTAATTATCATGGGGATTTCAGATGAATAAAACAGCCGGAGTCACTACTCACAAGGTATCTGGCACCCGTTGGTTACCTTGCTACTTCAATAAAAACCGGGTGCTGGGTAATCAACAGCGAGAGGTTGCCGGCACTATCGCTTCTTCTTCTGGATTGAATTCCTTTAGAGCTGGTGAGTTTGACTTCTCTTGCCGCACCCACATTAAGGGAAATTCTTGTTGTCGGGCCATGGCGATGCATATTCCAGGGGATGAAGGCTGCAAACAGACGATCTCCCTTCATGTTAGAAAATTCCTCAACCCACGGCTGACTACTGTTCACCTGGCCCATAACAGTTCCCTTATACTCAGGATACCTTGCCAGTATAGTCATCATGGTGCGAAAGGCATAATACCCTTCCCTGAGCTGATAGCTTTCTCCAAGATCGGCTATACCAACAGAGAAGGCCGGGAAATCTGGCTGAGGAGGATCCTTTCTGTCTACATTCAGGCTTTCATCGTTTCCTGGAATCTTTTCGGTAAACTTTCTGGAACCGCTGAGCTGAGAAAGCACCCAGCCGCGAACCTTGTTTCGAGCTGCCTGGGTCCGTACAAAAATTACTTTTTGCAGCAGCTCTACATCCTGAAGCCCCCCGTGAGTAACCTGGCTTTCCGTAACAAAAATAGGGAGATCCCTGTATCCGTTTGTATCAAGAATATTTCGCCAGATATCATAGGCATCATGATATGAACTAAAACTGTATTCATTGTGGTTTTTCTGATGAGGGAGTGTTGTAAAAGGGTTGCCGCTGCCATGAAAAGTTTCATGCACCCCCAGGAAATCAAATTTTGGTTTTGGCGATTCCTGAAAATAGGCTTTGACAAAATTATTGAGTCGACGGGTAAACTTTTCAAATACTTCAGGGGGGGCTTCGGCCAGTATCCCAGGGAGATTAAAGGTGGTAGAACTGATCATGACTTCAGGATACTTGGCCTTGACGCGGTCATACGCCAGATTTTCCGCTTGCTTGAGCTGCCTGGGGGTAATATCAATAAAACAATTCCAGGACTTGTCCTTATCTATCATGACAGAAACTTCATTATCCAGCTCGGCAAAGGCAACATCTACTCCCGCTTTTTTCAAAAAATCGATTACAGAAAAGACGTACTCCGCATATTCTTCAGGGGCAGGTGCTAAAAACTGACCCCACCTGGAGCGAGGCCCGTCACATTGATTCCTGTCAGCAGGGATATGTCTGCGTTTTCCCCAGGGCATGAAAAGATCAAAATACGGTATGACCGAAAGCTCATACTTCAGGGCCAGAGAAATGACATGTTCAACATCCAGAAAGGCCTGGTCTTTCCATCTCCACTTATTGTTACCTGGTTCCACATACCCCCACTTAAATTCGACCTTTATATAGCGAACACCAAGATTTTTGACCAGACGAAAGGCCCTGTCGAGTTCTTCGTTGGAGTACAGGCCCCTGCCAATCCAGGCGCCATAAATAAAGGGAGGGGAAACCGGTTGTTGCATGATGTCAGGCAGGAGTGTCCCTGATGAACGAGTATGGCTGGCATGAGCAAAAACGGGTTTACCTGGCATTGACTTGTAAGCAACGTGGTGAGGCGGGTTAAGGTGTTGTCCCTCAGGTTTTTTCCCTCCATTTCCTGGTAAAAAGACAGCGTTGTCTCTCTCTGGCAGAACAATCAGTTTTACCGGAAACAGCTGCGCCCTTTCTCCAACAGATACTGTTGATATATCAAGAGGATACTCTTTGATTACCATGGTATCGGGCGAGGTTTGCAAAGATAAGGTCTCGCCGGAATCCTGCAGCAAGGAAAGAGGGTGTTTGCGGGCAATAATTCCAATATGCACCTTGTTGTCTTCTCTTCCTGAAAAGAGATGCTTCGGCATGGGCTTGATCATAGCCTCAGCAACAATAACCTTGACCTTGACAGATTGCCCTTCAGAAAACCCCATAACCCGCACACGATCACCCGGGTTCAGCTCATCAAGCGAAGCATGTTCTGAACGAACGCATGGCATGTTCTCGTTACATGTAACCTCCTGGATTCTCTTGTCGCTTTGCAAGAGAGTCAGTGTCTTGCCGGATATTTTGGTTATTTCGGCAGTCCTGAGCATGTCAGGCGGCTGACAATACCCTGTTAATGGTGTCTGTGAGATCAGGATAAAACAGATACTGAAGAGTGGAATAAAACGCATAATATCTCCCCCATTATTTCATAACACAGTGACAGGGCTATTTTGGTAGTACGTTGTGATTGCCATATGTCCTTTTGTTGTATCTGTGTTGATACTGCGTAACGTAACCAATCACGGGGGCTGTACTTCTGCCTTATTCTCTGCTTCTGACGTGTAACTGCTCACGGGTGCTTCAGCTGTGTGCAGGCCCTGTTTTTTGCTGTGCAAGACTGTGCGGAGAATTGTGATCGTGTAAGGATAAGGCGCCCGTGACTGGTTACTGATTCAACAGCACGCAACCTTGTTGTGACAGCCAGGATTACCCCCAGTAAAATCCAGAAAAAAGGGAAGCAAAACTCTGCCATTACCAAACCATTTATCAGGCTGGCAACGAGCGCTCCTGAAAAACATGACAAAAAATTTTTCATATACCTGCTCGGCGTTGTTCTTATACAGGTAATTAATAGCTTGGCAATATACAGGATAATACCCAAGTAGAGGGCCAGACCAATAATTCCCAGATCAAGAATCGCTGAAAAATAAAAGCTGTGCATATGGGGCAGGGTTTTTGCTTTTTCTGCTGAAGTCCCCAGACCATAACCAAAAAACAGCGACAGACTGTTGTCAGACTCCTCAAATCCACGCTTCCAGATATCCACTCGTGCAGATAACGACCGGTTAGTCATTTCAGATGACTGCCCACTTCTGGCTGCCTCAGAAAGTCTCCCCTCTCCCAGCATCAAGGCAATGATAATTGAGCATATTATCACAACGCCAAACAAAATATTCCAGGATATTCTGCTTCCCCTGATAGCCGGGTTGGCAAGCAGGATGACAGCCAGACCAATAAGCATGGAACCGACCCCGCCTTTGGAACCAGTCAAAATAAGGGATATGATCATAAGCATGACCAGCAGCAGGTAAAGGCCCTTTTTCAGCATGGTTCTGGCATTGAAGACTGCAGCGATAACAGTAAAGATAAAAATATTCAGGCCAAAGGCGGCGTGATTTGCTGGCGCAAACCCTGCGGCACGCATGTTGTCCATATTTAGATTTAAGGCGAGATTGTCGCCTCCAACTGCCATTATCAAACGCCAGTCAATATCACTGAAAGTAAAGCGATATTCATATTCATAGAGGTACCATTTTGAGCCTATTGTGGTCAGGCTGAGGATCAGGCCAAGCACTATCAGGAAGCGGAGAAGGCTGTAAATATCTTGTTGAGACTGAACCAATACACACAGCATCTGCACGAGCAGCAGGTTGATTCCCATGGAGAAAAGCATGTTCAAGCCGTGGTTGAGATTTTTTGACCAGAGCAGGGTGATACATGCCCAGGATATGAAGAAGAAAAACAGGATATTGAGAGGATTATGTCCTGTCCCAGCTTCCAGTCTTGCTGCTTTCCTGAATTGCCACACCAAAAAGGTGACCACAATGAGCCCGCTGCTGCCGGCATAGATTACTTCAGCAAATTTTTGCCCGGACGGAAAAGCCAGCAGATCAAGACGAAAAAGGAGGAAAAAGAAAAAAATGGAAGCAAGTATACCAAATTCCAGCTTGAAAAAAATGACCGTACAGAGCAACAGACCAGTAAGAAATACAATGACTGAAATCGGAAAGCCAATTGTTCCGACGGCTAACAAAGCTGTCAGTAACACTATACAGCTCATCCATATCCAGAAGTAATGGACATCCCTGGTCGGGGACATGGTCTGTCGAAATGTCGTCAGGATGTTTTTCATGGTACTAGGGGCTGCCAGTTACGATTTTTTCTTTCCTGCCTTTTTCAAAACGAGGGTATCCTTTATCCTCTGCAGCTCCACCGGGGAAAACACCCTGAAAAGGATGAGTAACAGCAGGTATCCAGTTCCTCCTGCAATGCATCTTGCCAAGAGTGTGATGAAATCATTAGAGAAGTTAAGCAGGGTGATACAGAGCAAAATCAAACAAATGCTTAATAATTTCAAAGCTGTTTTTAAATGGTTGTAATGAATACCCTGTTTTTTTATGAAACTGGCCGTCATGTACATAAAAATAAAGTAGGAGAGCAAAGTGGCAATGCTGGCTCCTATATATGAGTAAGAGGGAATGAGAAGTACATCCAAAACTATGTTTACTACCAGGGAAATGCCAACAGCAAAGGTGCTTAATCGTTGCTGTTTTACTGCGAGTAAAAGAGACGTTTGCAGCTGTATCAGAAAAAGAAAAACAACAATTGGCGCCATGATCTGCATGGATATGACCGCATCGTCAAATTCATTGCCTAAGAGTAAAAAAATGAGAGGTTTACCAGCAGTAAAGACAACTATGGTTCCCAGCACGCCTGACACAAGCAAAAATTTATAGGTGGTATCATAATAGGCCTTGAGCAAATTTTTTTTACCTTCAGCAAACGCCCTTGAAAGAATCGGGAGAACGGAAAAGGTGATAGTGGTCGCCAGCACCTGCGTTAGTGATAATAATCGGTGTGGGCCTTCATATAGGGCCACTTCCTCGGCAGTTTTCAACCATCCCAGCAAAAACACGTCCACTTTAAAAATGAGCCCCAGGAGCATGGAAAAGGCCATGACCGGAAAGGATTCAGTAATGATATATTTTGCGTAGTTCAGCTTGAAATCAAGCTTTGGTGCTAAGAATAATGTGTAGGTCAGAACCATTGAGATAATAAGAAAAAATATGGATGCTGCAAATCTGGCCCAGAATATACCAACAATTCCTTCATCAAAAAAAACTGCACCAAGAACCAGGCCAAACAGACTCAGTTGATGGACAAAGCTTGCCAGAGTGTCGAATTCCATTTTTTCAAAACCCCTGATCACTGCCAGGTACATCTGGCCTATACAAAAAAAAAGCTGTTCTGAAATACCAAGCATCAGCGCAAGATTTATCTGACGTTCCCAGGGAGAGAATACGTGGATCAAAATAATGGAGCCTGTAATAAGCACAAGAGATAAAAGGAGTGCTATTACTATAGAAGTACTGAAAAAAGTGTCAGGATTCTTTTGTGTCGTTGCCATTTCTCTGCTTAAGATCCGTTCAGCACCAAAATTAGCGATGAGAGAAAATGACATGGATATAGCCAGAATAAGGGTAAAAACCCCAAAAGATTGCAGGCCAAGATATCTGGCAATTATGGGAAAAATAGCCAGTCGGGTGATAATTCCTGATCCAGTTGAGCCCAGCAGAAAAAAAGAATTTCGGGTTACCCTGCGGGCAACGTTCAGCACTTTTGGCTTACGAGATGGCAATACATTGATATATTTATTTTTCATCAGTTCAGCTCGTCAGCCAGCCCAGGAGCACTGATATCCTTATAATCATCAAAAAACGGATGATCGTCCTTACCGGCTTGAACACGCATTTCATAAAGAAAATATCCAAAATTAGTAGGGTATTCTCTGACATATGCTTCAAGGAGGAAAATATATTGCTGCAAAAGGTCTTCTGCCGTAGTGCTTTTCGAGACCTGAAGGGGAGAATCGATGACGATCCTGGTTATCGGGTTAGCGTTCAAGGCAAAAACCGGTAGAAGGGGAGTGCCCGTTTTGAGGGCCAATCGAAAAGGTATCAGGGAGAAACAGGCTGTTCTTCCCAAAAAAGGCATCTTTTTCCAGGATTTCCCTGCACGACCTGTGGATGAGAAGAAAACAACCTGATTATTATTGAGCGTTTGTATTACAGTTCGGATAACCATGGGATTATCAGAGGCATTAATAAAAGAAGCGGGTATTTTTTTTTCTATGGCTTGAAATTTGGCATCATACACCAGCTTCCTCAGTCCCGTACGCACTCCAAAAATATCTCTTTCGCTTATCATGGCCACCTGGTGCACCGAAAAATTCCTGTGTCCCAATGCTGGTAAAGCAAAAAGAAAAGGGCCGAAGTGAGGATTCAGCATGATGGCTCCATTTCCCTGAGAAAGGGCTGAGGTAAGGAATGAAAGGCCATCAACAGGCAGATAATGGTCGACAGTATTTGAATGTATTGCAGGCAGCAGACACTTTTTTGCCCATCTAATTCGCTGAGTATAAAAAGCTCCGTATACTCGTTTCAACGGAAAAATTTTACCTTCGGCCAGCCCGGAATTTTTTAATTCCTCGGCCATTTTTTTTGTTTTTCCTGGAGATACTGATACCTGAACGAAATTAAATGTATGGATAAGGCTATTGATAAACCAGATCGGCAGTTTGGACATAGCCGGCCTGAGATATTGCCAAAACAGCAATTTAAAGAGGTTACCAAGCATAAATTATAATGGGTAAGATTAATAACAGGCAGTAGTTTTGTTAAAAATAACTCCGGCAAGATTTATCTGCGCCTTATCCAGCAGCGACTTTGTCTGGGTCAGTTTGTTCGGCGTAACATGACCTGCTCCTATGACCCAGATGACGGCATCCATTAACTGGCCTAGATAGACAGCCTCGTAATCCGGTAACAATGAAGAACTGTCGATTATAACAGCATCAAAATGCTGTTTGGTTTCATCCAGAAACGCTCCAGAGTAAAGAGCTTCCCTCCATTGCAAAGAATCCCGTGCAGATGAGCCGGAAGGCAGCACGGAAAGGGAGGAACCTGGTATCGAACAAATTCCTTCCTCCAAAGCAGCTTTACCGGTCACGACCTGCAGGGCTCCAGTCTTATTCTGGAGGCTGAAAATTTTGTGAATCGAAGGATGATTCAGATCCAGGTCTACCAATAAGACCTTTTGTCCCATCTGACTCAAAGCGAGAGCAAAATTTGCCGCCAGGCAGGTCTTCCCTTCCTTTTCTGTTGCACTCGTGATCATGATTGTCTTGTGAGGGTCGTGAGGAAGAGAGAACCTGGCCTTGTTGGCGAATGAACGAAGATGTTTTGCTGCCAGGCTATGGAACGGCATGTTGAGAAGCGTCATCTTTCTTTGAATCATTCTGAGGCGGGGAATGTCGTCTATGATATTCAAAGAGATTACTTTTTCCAGGTCATCAGGAGTCTTGATAGTGATATCAATATAATCTACCAGAAAAGCCAGCCCCAATGCCCAAAAGGCACCAGGTAAACCTGCAAGAAGCAGTATTATAATTTTTTTGGGGAATTCGGCTTCATCTGGAATCGTTGCTGATTCAACAAGATGGATGTTTCCCAGGGTCACAGACTCGGCAATGTTTACATTGGCTTTGTACTCAAGAAGTTGTTCATATGTTTCCTGCGCTACTGTACTTTTTGAAGCCAGAAGAGCGTTTTCCACTTGCTTCACGGTAAATTGCATCAATCTTTCCTGATACTTGTCTATATAAGACAACCAAAGTTTTCTTTTTGCCCTGGAGACCTCCTTTTCAACCAGGTTGTCGATCAATGTCGAGCGTAAGTTTTCATACACAGGATCAGCAGAAATTAATTGCTTGGAAACAGTGAGTCTTTCCTTGTCCTTGATCAAATCCGAGGCTTTTTTCAGCTTTGCTTCAAGCATGAGGTAATCCGGATGATCTGTCTCAAGCTCCACTTCACTGGCGGCAATGGATACCAGGTAATCATTGACAGACGACTCCAGTGACTGCACCATATCGTTTAATGAAAGCTCTTTTGAATCCAGTTTGTATTGTTCAATTGTTGATAGTTTTGCCTGTATTTGAGTTATAGTATCATCAAGAGATATTATATTTCGCTCATTTTCCTCATAATTTGCTCTGATCTCATATATCACGTTGAGCAGTTTTTCTGCTTCTGAGTCCAGGTCGACAATACCCTCCTTGCCCTTGAACTCCCTGATTTCACTAAGTATGGTAAAATAATCCTGTCTGACTTTCTTGAGTTTATCGTTTATAAAATTTCGTGCTTCTTTATACTCATCCTTAATGAGTTCGACCTGGGCCTCCATATACATCCCTGCAAAGACATTCGCCATCTGGGCAGCCTCCTCGGGCACCGTCGAACTTGCAATAATTTCAATGATGTGCGAATCTTCATACTGCTCAATTTCAATGGATGGCTGGGGGAAGAACTTATTGAGCAGAGAGGGATCAGTCAGTTCATTTGCATCGACTTGTTCTCCTGACCGATCTTTCAAGGCAAGAGAGGTAATAAAGTCTTCAACGAGTGGCCGGACAGTGGCCAGGGCAATTTCAGTTTCAAATTCATAATCGTCGTCAAACGCTTTGTCGCCGGTTAGGTCCAGGATTGTTTTCAGATGATCCAGAGCCTGATTCTTTTTAAAAAGGATCTTGGCGTTGGCCTCGTAGGTTTCAGTGACCATATTCAAACCCAGTACAACTATAAAGAAGAAAAGGAGAAACACGCCAATGACAATCCATTTCCTTCGTACTATTATTTCCCAGATTTTCAAAAATTCCATGTTTGACTATCTCTTCCTTGCCTGTTTGAAGACGTTGTGTATCAAAGATTACGGATATATCCTTTTATTACAATAACTTATATGTCAAAGCCTCACAACAGCGGAAGTTTTCGCATGGTAAAGCATGTAAAGAAGTTACAGATTTTGCACCTGTAAAGAGAAGTAAACCGATCACGGGGGGGTACCGTTGCGTTATTTTCTGTTTCTGAGGTATACCTGGTCACGGGTGCGTCCTTGCGCAGGCAGGGTTTCTCATTATCCACAACTATGGGGGAGATTGTGATCGGGCAAAGATAAAGTGTCTGTGATCAGGTACAGAGAAGTGCTTATTGCCTTTTGTATCATCTCAACCTCTCAATATCTATACAAACAGTTATTTCTTGACACAGGACACGGGCCAATGTCAACCATCAGATTAAACAGCTTACGTATCCTGCTTGTCTTTTTCAGCCCTTATGCAGCCTTGCCCTGGGTCACAGAGCACTACTGGGCAACGCAGGACAAGACTCCATAAGGACAAGAAAAATCCGGCGCAATATCCTGACATTTCAGCGTTGACAGGACACGAGAAAAGTTAAGGCGACATCGCAGCTTGGCCGAGCTGAAAAAAATCGCACGAATCACTCGGGAACATAAGGAACTCATCCTCAACTATTTCCGGGTAAAAAAGGAGTATTCATCCGGTATCGTGGAGGGGGTTAATAACAAAGATACTCACCTGCCATTTACAGGCAGTCGAGCCAAACGTGACCTTTACTCTGATATGGGTGAGCGGTTACAAAAAAGGGTTGACAGCCGCAGCTGCCAACCCTTTTTAAACAACTGACGTGCGAATGATACTTATACACAGCCGGTCGGTTTTGGCAAACCTGCCATTTTACAAGCACCCTTGCCTGGTCCAGAGGGAAACAGTTCATAGATCCGCTTCAGGGGGAAGCCGGTGGTCTTGGAAAGAATACGGACCATGGGCGCAATACCGTTTTTCTTATAGTACTCTTGAAGAGCATCAATTACCTTTTGATGTTCATCGGTAATTTCAGAAATACCTTCAACGCCTTTTACGTAATCTACCCAATTTTCATCCCAGTCAGCATCTCCCTTGAGCAGGAAGCCGTCTTCATCAACCTCGTACGAACTGCCGTTGTGTTCAACTGTTGCCATGTGTTTCCTCCTTGGCCAATATTAATATGAACGGGTATTGTAATCTCAACTCAACATAACAGTAAATAAACAGATTTTTACTATAGTGACCAGGGTTTGTCAACAAGTTATCTTTTCTCTTTGTAACTACTCCCGGCTGACCCATTCTGGGGCGGTCACGGCAAAATTCATTTTTCACTGGTAAGTTGTGCAGAAATTAATCATAATAAGACCGTAACGACTCACAGGGCCTGTATCACCCTGGCTTCCCTTGCTTTACGCCTGTAACTGCTTTCAGCCTGCCCAGATTCGGGCAAGCACGATTGGCAGCTACAGCCCCTCTATGCGGCGGATCGTGATCGCTCAAGATGGGTGACCTGAGAGCAGTTACATACAACCTTTCGCGCAATAACATACTCTTTTACGCAAATCAGGGATTTTTATAGCTATGTTGAATATTTTACGGAAAAGGGCTCAGTCCATTATTATTCAGGTCATGGTTGGCTTGATAGCGGTCGTTTTTATTTTTTGGGGTGTTGGCACCAATTTGAGCGGCAACCGATCTTCTGCTGCAGTTGTGAATGGAGAGGAAATCTCACTGCAACAGTATCAAAAAAGCTACCAACAGGCTGTGGATCGTTACCAGCAGCAGTTTGGCGGCCAAATGCCCAAAGGATTTCTCGAAAATATCGGGTTGAGTCGTCAGGTGCTCAATCAGCTCATTGAGGCAGAGCTTCTTCGCCAGGGAGCCTCAGCAGTCGGGTTGAACGTGAGCAGGGAGGCAGTCAGAAGAAAGGTGCAGGAGATGGAGGTGTTTAAGGTAAACGGCAGTTTTGATCTGGGAAAATACAAAACTATTCTCAGCCAGAACAGGCTTACTCCGAAAACCTTTGAGGCCAGCCTGCAAAATGATTTGATGACCACCTGGATGGTAAAGGGTATCGGCAGCTTTGCCGCAGTTCTACCCCAGGAGATACAGGCTTGGGACGCCTTTTATTCATCAGAGATAAAGATTGCCTGGCGTTCTTTCTCCGGTGAGGAGTTTATTGACCAGGTTCACGTTGATGAGCAGGAACTTGCTGACTGGTTTAAAAAAAAGCAGGCCGACTACGTCTCTGAGCCACAGGTAAAACTGGATTATTATCTGTATCTGTTCAGTGAGGATATGGACGAAGTACATGTCAGTACGGCGGAAACCAGTAAGTATTATACTGACAACATTGATCAATATGCGACTCCTGAGAAACGGCATGCGCGGCACATCTTGCTCAAACTGGGGCAAAATAATACTGCTGAGCAGAAAAAGGAACTGGAAGAAAAGGCAAGGATTATTCTTGCAAAGGCCCAAAAAGGCGAAGATTTTGCCGCATTAGCGCAACAATATTCAGAGGGGCCCAGCAAGTCTTCTGGCGGTGATCTTGGTTTTTTTACAAAGGGGCAGATGGTGCCTGCCTTTGACAAAGCGGTTTTCTCAATACAACCCGGTGAAGTTACCGGTCCTGTTCTGACATCCTTTGGCTACCATATTATTAAGCTGGAAGAGATACAGCCAGCGGTTACCAGGTCTCTTGAGCTGGTGCAGGATGAGATAAAAAAAGAGATCAGGAAGAAAAAAGTCCGGAGCCTTACTTTTGCCAGGGCTTCAAAAGCCTACGAGGAAATCATTCGAGCGGGCAGCCTTGCCAAATTTAGTGAATCCGGCGGTGCCAAAGCAAATGTGACTGACTTTTTTATGAAAAGTTCGCCACCTCAAGCCCTTGCCAATTTTTCTCCACTTCTTAAGGTCGTTTTTGACTTGCATAAAGGAGAGTTGAGTTCTCTGATTGATATGGATTCAGGGTATGCAATTGCCTATGTAAGTGATACCAAGGAACCTCAGGTGCCAGACTTTAATGATGTCCGTGAGCAGGTGATAAAGGATTTTTCTGCCGCACAAAGTGAGAAACGTGCCCAAAAGGCCGCTGAAGATGCGCTGGCTGCTGCCACGAAAGCAGGCTCCCTTTCTGGTCAGGACGGGACAAAAGAGACCACCTACCTCAAACGCTACAGTGCTTCAGGGGATGTACCCCAGGAGGTTGTGTCTGCAGCCTTTTCCCATTCAGGTTCCAGGGTTGTCGGCAAGAAAGTGATCCATGCTGGAAATGCTTTGTATATCTATGAAGTTCTTGATACCCGGCAGAAGGCCTCGGAGATAACAAGGGAGCAGGAAAAACGCCTTGCTGATCGCTTGCTGGCTACGCAGCAAAGTCAGTTCGTCAGCGCAGTGGTCAGGCACTTGACGACTGACGCCAGAATCTGGATCAATGAGCAAATCATGCCGTAGAGGCAGTAGGTGTTCAGGTTGAGCAGCTACTCACAGGGCAGGTGCCGCCCTGGTTGCACCTGCCTCCAATCTGTACCTGATCACGGGCACTTTATCTTTGCACGAGCACCATTTCCCGCCTGCTTTTGCGCACGCAAGGCTCACTTCGCCTGCCTGCCTACTCGAAATCGTGCCTGCAAAACTCTGTTGCACCCCTGACCAGTTACACACCAGAACCAGAGAATAACGCAGAGGCACAGACCCCGTGATCGGTTACGAAAAAAACTTTATTCTGGAACTTGAAGATCGCCCTTTCCTGGAAAAAGTGCTTTTGCAGCTGGTTTCTATTATTTATGAGCCTGTCTCCAAAACCTTTTTGACAAAATGTATTGCCAGGCTCGCCGACCAGCTTTTTCCCGGTAAACGGCCCGTCAAGGAGGAAATTACCGAAGCCTTGAACAGGCTGCGGAGCAACGGCTGTCTTTCGTCAAAAAATCAATGTGATCCTGTTGTTGCGGAACATTTAATCAGACAGGCTGTTCGAGAAGGGCGTTTTGCCCCTTTTGCCGCATTAATTGAGCGTGAAGCCCCGGTATCTTATCAGTATGGTAAAAAAAACACACGCTGTTGGCGGGCATTAAGGCAGTTTCGTATAGGAGTGTATTCACAGGATTTTGGCCGTATTGATGAGGCATCGTCCTTCCTGGAGGAAGAATACGATGCGTGTATCGAATCAGCACCCCCTGCAGTTATTGTTACTGCCCATGCCTTTGACCCAGACTGGTTGAAAACCCTTCCCGGCTCAATGCAGTTTTATCTTCTGGAACAGGTCGTTCGCTACTCCCTGGAAAACCTGGTTCATTTCCCTGATGTCATCCGTTATCTCGAAGATGAAGTGGCTTTGTCTATTTCAAAAACGGAAATAGTGCCCTTTCATCGTCTGTTGGCTAATTATTACCTGTTGCAGGGACGTTTTGCAGAAATTGAAGAGCTGCTTGATCTACACCCGGATTCCTTTCAGGGATCAGGTGTTGCCGGGAGTGTTGCTTTTCTCTTAAGAGAGGAAAATGAGGCCCTGGAACATTTTGAAAAAGACCTCAAACTCCTGCAGAATTATGCCGGGGATGCCCCAACTTTTTTTTACGGGATAGCTGGATTGTTCTGTATCTTTTCCTTACTTACCCGCAACAGGGAAGGTGATACCCAACAGATTCACCTGGCTGTCAATACGGTTTTGCAGCGTTATCAGGGATGCCCTGAAGAGGTGCCGTTTCGTTTCCTGGACGCTGTTGCCAGTGCGCCAGAAGGAAAATTACCGGACATGATGGCCCTGACAGAGCTGTTTGCCGCTGAGGACCGCAGTCTGACCACAATGATTGCGGTTTTGGCCCTGTACTGGATAGGAGTGGAAATCCCCCGTGATTACCAGAGCTCACTACTTGCTCTCCATTATCAGGCAAAAAACAATTGTTTTGACTGGCTGGCGATGGAAACGGCTGAGCTTCTGGCTGCCCTGGGCCAAAAGGCGGAAGAGATGAAAGCTGTAGCCGGCGAACTCTCAGCACGATTGCAGTGTCGTTTTCTGACACATACCATACAGCCTCCTCACTCCTGGAAGAAAAGTCTGCAAGAGCTGATAAGGGTAACGCGAAAAGTTGGTGAACCAAGACAAAATATCCGGTTGGCATGGATCGTCTCATACAGCAGCAACACCCTGACCGTTGTCCCCAAAGAACAGAGGAGAATGGCTTCGGGTGGATGGAGCAAGGGAAGGGTCATTGCCCTCAACCGCCTGATAAACCCGAAAGATTTTTCATATCTGTCCAGCCAGGATCGCCGGATATGCGCAACAATCAGGCACACAGGCGAGCCTTCAGGGAAAAATGGCGGCTGTGATATTGATTATGAACAGGCCCTGTTTTTATTTGTTGGTCACCCCTGCCTGTTCAGCGAGGCAGCACCAAAGACACCGGTTGAGATCGTTGAGGGAGAACCGGAACTGATGGTAGAGCAAAAAGGAGACACCCTGTATATCCATTTTGCCCAGGAACTAGGCAGCGGCAACTATGCCGTCTGGAAAGAGACCTCAACACGTTTCCGGGTTATCAGGATCACTGACGATCACAGAAAAATTGCTGCCATCACGGGTAAAAATGGTTTGCAGTTCCCGGTGGAGGCCAGTCAGCAGGTATTAGATCTCATCGGTAATATCGCCTCGTTTATGACCGTTCACTCTTCCATTGATGTAGTGGGAGAAGATGAGGAAACAGAGTCTGTTGAAAGTGATCCGACCATACATATCCATGTCATTCCTTATGGCAGCGGCTTTCGCCTTGAAATGTTTGTCAGGCCGTTTTCTGATAGCGGCCCCTACCTGAAACCTGGTGCTGGTGCTGCCAATGTGATGGCGGAAATTCGGGGAAAACGCCTGCAAACTCGTCGTAATCTGCTCCTTGAAGAACAGAAAGCCCGTGAAGTTGAAGAAAATTGTCCTATCCTTGATCTGGCTGTTGACCTTGAGCAGGAGGAAAAAAGGGAATGGCACCTTTTTGATCCGGAAGAGTGTCTCCAGGCACTGCTTGAACTGGAATCGATTCGGGATATGATTGTCCTTGAATGGCCTGAAGGAGAACGACTGGCAGTTCGGCGTCAGATCGGAGCGAACAGGCTCAACCTGAATATCCGCACCAACCAGCAGGACTGGTTTGCTCTTTCAGGCCATCTGGAAATCGATCAGGATGAAGTGATTGAGCTGAAGACACTTCTGGATATGTTGCGCAAGGCGAAAAGCCGGTTTATCCCCCTGGGGAACGGGCAGTTTATTGCCCTGACTCAGGAATTTCGTAATCGACTTGAAGAGCTGATTCTTTATGGCAATTCCTCTGCAAACGAGGGAGATGAACTGACGATTCATCCTCTGGCCGTTATAGCACTCAATGATTTTGCCGGGCAGACAACTATTGATGCGGACAGCGGCTGGCAAAGACAACTTGCCGCCATTGACAATGCCCAGAAAAGTGTTCCCCAGGTGCCCTCTACCCTGAAAGCAGAATTGCGGGATTATCAGCAGGAAGGATTTATCTGGATGAGCCGGCTGGCTGATCTGGGAATTGGGGCATGCCTGGCAGATGACATGGGATTGGGAAAAACCCTGCAGGCGATTGCGGTCATCCTGAATCTGGCAAGTCAGGGGCCAACACTGGTCGTAGCCCCGACTTCGGTGTGCATGAACTGGGAAGCTGAAGTGAATCGTTTTGCCCCAACGCTTATACTTCATCAGTTCTCTGGACACAACAGGCAGATGATGATTAATCAGCTGGGAAAATATGATCTGCTTGTGACAAGCTATACCCTTCTTCAGCAGGAGATAGATATCCTGGAGAAAATACAATGGCAATCAGTTGTGCTGGATGAGGCCCAAGCCATAAAAAACATGGCAACAAAGCGTTCACAGGCGGCAAAAAAACTCAACGCCCGCTTTAAGCTGATTACTACGGGTACGCCTATCGAAAATCATCTGGGTGAACTCTGGAATCTGTTTAGTTTTATTAATCCAGGATTACTTGGTTCCTACAAGCAGTTTAATCGACGTTTTGGCATTCCCATTGAAAAATATCGGGATCGGGGTGCCAGGCGATCTTTAAAAAAGCTGATTCGTCCATTTATGTTGCGGCGGATCAAGTCCCAGGTACTCGACGAGCTGCCACCGAGAACAGAAATAGTGCTTCGGGTGGAAATGCAGCCTGAAGAGATGCGGTTTTATGAAGCTTTAAGACAGCAGGCTATTGAAAATATTGAAGGAAATGCTGAGCGAAACGGACGGCACCTTCGTATCCTGGCTGAAATTATGCGCCTTCGTCGAGCCTGCTGCAATCCAAAACTGATACATGAGCATGTGGATATTGCCTCGGCCAAGCTGCAGGTCTTTAAGGAAGTTGTTGCCGAGCTTCTGGGAGGCAAACATAAAGCCCTGGTGTTTAGTCAGTTTACTGGTCATTTAGCGTTGATACGCTCTTTTCTCGATAAAGAAAAAATCGCATACAAGTACCTGGACGGAACAACTCCAACCAGGGAACGTCAGCATCAGGTTGAGAGTTTTCAGGCCGGAGAAGGAGATCTTTTTCTCATTAGTTTGAAGGCGGGAGGGTTGGGGCTTAACCTGACTGCAGCTGACTATGTTATCCATATGGACCCCTGGTGGAATCCGGCAGTAGAAGATCAGGCTGCAGATCGAGCCCACCGGATAGGACAGAAACGCCCAGTCACCGTGTATCGTCTGGTAACGGCCAACACCATTGAAGAAAAAATAGTAAGGCTTCACCAGGAAAAACGTGATTTAGCCAACTCTTTGCTGGAAGGGGCAGATGTAAGTGCCAGAATCAGCGCTGAAGAGTTGCTTGAGTTGATACGAAATAACTGAGTAACGGATAAAGGGTCACTGCTGCAACAGATTGTAAACAAGGAGCTACATTCCTTGCGAAAAGTCGCACAGGTTGTTGATTTTACAGGCTGCGCAGGCTGCACCAAAGCCATTGTCAATATTGACAACACTTATCCCGGCGGCACAGGATGTCAGCATCCCCAGAAGTGCCGAAATTCCTGAGAAGTTAGCACCATAGCCGATGGAGGTCGGCACGGCAATGATCGGTTGTTGAACCAGCCCGCCGATGACGCTTGCCAGAGCCCCTTCCATACCGGCGATAACAATCAAAACACTTGCCTTGCGGATAGCGTCAAGCTGGTCAAAAAGTCGATGGATACCAGCAACTCCGACATCAGAGTAGATTACTGCCTTGCTGCCCAACATGGTGCAGGTAACCCTGGCCTCTTCGGCCACAGCTAGATCCGAGGTGCCGGCAGTAATGATGGCCACTTCCTTTTTCCGGTAAACAATTTCATCTTTAATGTAAGACAGAGTACGTCCCTGTTTATTGTATGTTGCTTGCGGGCAGTTTTCCAACACCAGCTCTGCCATGTCGGCGGAAACCCTGGTCGCAAGAATATTGGTATGCGCCTGCATACGTTCAAATATTTCCACAACCTGTTCCGGCTGTTTTCCCTCGGCATAGATCACTTCAGGAAAACCATTTCTAAGTGATCGGTGCAGGTCAATCTTGGTGTGGCCGATGTCCAGAAAAGGCAGGTCACGCAGCTCACTTAATGCTTCTTCAACCTCAAGCCTGCCCGCCCGCACATTATGCAGCAGTATCTTCAGCTTTTCATGAGTACTCATCATGACCATTGGTTCTATTGAGGTAACTGCTCCCAGCCCGCCCATCGTATGGTGCGATCACGACCCGCCGCAGAGAGGGGCTGCAGCTGCCACGCGCGCTTGCCCAAACCTGGCCAGGCTGAAAGCAGCTGCAGACGTAAGGCAAGTAACATAAAGAGGTTGCATACCCTGTGAGGAGTCAATGTCATCAACTCAAGGGAGCGCACCTCTAACAAATTAAAATAATTTAACAATATTGAAATCTTCAAGTCAACATGTTCTATTCTGCTTTAATAATCACAACAAAATATGTACCTACTCACTGGGTGTGTACCTCTCTGGTTTTACCTGCCTCAAACGTGTAATTGCTCTCAGGCTGCCCCTATCTGGACAAGCACGATTGGCAGCTATAGCCCCTCTATGCGGCGGGTCGTGATCGTTCAAAGAGGGGTGAGCTGTGAGGAGGTCGTTTTTTTTAAGTTGCAGGCTTCCCGGGATTTTTTTGACCTGATTTTTTGTTTTTAATCTCGTGATGCTCAGTGCTCAATCAAGACTCTAGTGTCCTGTCAACGCTGAAATGTCAGGATATTACGCCGGATTTTTCTTGTCCTTATGGAGTCTTGTCCTGCGCTGCATAATAGTGCTCTGTGACACAGGGCAAGGCTGCATAAGGGCTGAAAAAGACAAGCAGGATACGACAGAGCAGCGTTGACAGGACACTCAGGCTCTTTTGAGTTGTAAAAACTTCACCCAATCTGCGAGCGGTTACGATTGCCTGCACAAAGGAGCTGTCCGTGATCAGTTACTGAATTTTTTCATACTGCTGGCCAGCCACCTGACGGATGCGTCCCTTCAGCTCCAGCTGCAGGAGGACGCCGTGTATTTCACTGGCAGCGATTCCAGACACCCGGGAAATGGTGTCAATATCAACAGGATAGGCGTCCAGAGTGGACAGTACCTTCTGCTCAGAATCACTGAACCAGGAATCTTCAGCTAAAGGGTCTTTTTCGGTTTTTTCCCGGGCTTTTTTCAGGGACAATGTTTCCAGCACATCTTCAACTGACTGCACCAGCAGTGCTCCCTGCTGTATCAGCCGATGACAGCCATAGCTTTTGGGGGAATCAATTCGGCCTGGCACGGCAAAAAGATCTCTGCCCTGATCCAGAGCAAGTCGTGCCGTAATAAGTGCCCCGGATCTTAACGATGCTTCCACCACAATAATCCCGGCAGCAAGACCGCTGATAATCCTGTTACGTTCAGGGAAGCGGAACCCTTCCGGTTTCGTGCCAAGCGGGTATTCAGAAACAACAGCTCCGCTCCTCTCTATTTCTGTAAAAAGCTGTCGATTGGGTTTTGGGTACACCACATCAATGCCGCAGCCAAAAACCGCAATGGTCAAGCCATTTTTATTAAGAACCCCGCGGTGTGCGGCTGTATCAACACCGTAAGCACCTCCAGAAACAACGGCTATGCCGCTTTGTGTTAACTGACCGGCCAGGTTGCTGGCAGTTCTTTTCCCATATTCAGTGGCAGCCCGTGAACCGACAATGGCAATAACAGGGCAGGTTATTGCCGGAAGCATACCCTTATAATACAAAATGGGCGGAGGATCGGCTATTTCCTTTAACAGTGGGGGGTAGCGGGAGCATTGACGAGAGACAAGCGATACGCCAAGGGCCTGGATCCGCTCAAGCTCCCGAACTGCTTTCGCTTCGCTCTGTTTTCCTGATCTTTCGTCTGAGATGCTCCGAATGGCGCATGTTCGCAGACCTGTTTGCGCCAGAACATCATCTGCAGCGTGCAGTATCGCCCGGGGTGAATGAAAATGATCGACAAGCCGGTTAATACGTACAGGCCCTAAACCGGGCATAAACATGAGCGTCAGCCATTCTTTTGCCTGCGGACAAAGATACGGTGACATAATTATCCAGCAGCTGAATTATTGCAACCGATCACGGGGGCAATGCTTACCCGTTACTCCCTGTTTCTGACATGTAATTGATCACGACTGCTTCACATTTGGCCAAGCACCATTTCCCGCAGGTAAGCAAGCGAAGTGAGACTCCGTGTACAAGAGTATGCGGTAAATGGTGATCATGCCAGAATAAAGAGCCTGTGATCAGGTACGAATTATTCGCTGACAAAGGCGTGAAGATCGGAGCTTCTTGACGGGTGCCGCAATTTTTTTATGGCCTGGGCTTCAATCTGCCGGATCCGCTCCCTGGTCACGGAGAAACACTGCCCAACCTCTTCCAGGGTATGGTCACAGCCAATTTCAATACCATAACGCATCCTCAGCACCTTTTCCTCACGCGGTGTAAGTGACCCCATCACCTTGCATAAACAGCGTTTCAGGCTTTCTGTCATCGAATTTTCCTGAGGATCAGGGTGGGCATGATCCATGATAAAATCACTGAGCAATGCGTCTTCTTCATCACTGACTGGCGCATCAAGCGAAATGGCATCCTTGGCGGTTTTCAGGGCGATGTTTACTTTTTCAACATCAGTACCCAGCTGCTCCGCCATTTCCTCAACAGAGGGATCACGACTCTCAAATCTTTGGAAATCCTTAATAAAGCGGAGCATACGATTGATGGTTTCTATCATATGCACAGGCAGACGAATGGTACGTCCCTGATCAGCGATACCTCTGGTTATGGCCTGTCTGATCCACCAGGTGGCATAGGTCGAAAATTTATAGCCACGTTTATAATCGTACTTTTCTACAGCCTTCATCAGGCCAATGTTCCCTTCCTGGATGAGATCAGGAAGTTGTACCCCCCTGTTGAGAAACCTCTTTGACACTGAAATAACCAGACGCAGATTTGATCGCACCAGGGCCTCCTTGGCCTGCCTGACCATTTCTTTTCCTACCTCGATATCCTGCTGCACCGCTATAAACGCAGGCCAGCTCACCCCGATAGTCTCGGCAAGCTCAAGGGTTATCCTTCTTTCAATCTCTGCCTGATCTATCCCCTGTTCCTCCTGGCCGGCAACCATTTTCCTTCTTGCCGCGAGAATTTCCCGTTGCTGGGCAACCACACGTACCCTGTTAAATTTCTGGCTTAACTCCTTAACGGCATCCGCCACAGACATCAACCCTTTTGAGCACAGCCTGTTCTCTCGAAACAGGGCGGAGATATCACGCCCAGTCTTGATTATCTGCTTAACAATACCCTCTTCCTGCTCAGGCTTTCCTGAACATTCCTTTAACTCGGCAAAAAGGACCCTGCGCTTATCATCAAGGACATTGGCCTCCTCAATCCGGTCCAGCAGGGAGTCGCGAAGGATTTCCAGTTCTTTATTATCACGATCTGAAACGCCTCGTATTACCGTACTTATCCGAATGCTGCCCCGAAGAAGGTTTTCAGCAAGATCATTTAACGCGGTTACGCCAAGGGTTAACCTGAGCACGGCATGCTGTATTTTTGTTTCTCCCTCTTCAACCATTTTTGCCAGTTCAATTTCTTCTTCATGGCTGAGCAAACGCTGACTCCCCATTTCACGAAGATATATATTCATGGGGTCAGTTGAGGTTCCCTTTCCCCTGCGATCATTACTCCGCCGGTCGACGCCGGAACGTCTGTCAGAACTTGTTCTTCTTTCGCTTCCAGTTTCAGTTTCAGTTTCGATATTTTCCGGTTCTTCGGACATCAATTCATCCTCGGCGAGTTCATTCTCGTCCTGATGCGCATCATCGTGCCTTATAGCCAGTTCTTCTCTACACTCATACTCTACACGATCCATCGTCTCTCTCCCAAAAGCAGCAAAACCAACTGAAACTGCGTGTACCGCTCAATGTGTTCCAAAGCGGCTCAGCTGCTATGCAGTATCCTTGTAAGCCTAACAGATTTATTTATTTATTCAACGTGTTATATCACTTATTAACATTTTTCATAACTCCTCACAGCTCACCCCTCTTTGAACGATCACGACCCGCCGCATAGAGGGGCTATAGCACCAGGCCGCGCCTGCCCAACCCTGGGCACCCTGAAAGAAATTGCAAAAAAATCAAGTGAAAACAAATCAATAGATCCGTGCGAACAGTTACCATTTTTTCAATATCCGGTTCTTTTTTTCTCTGCATCAAGTTTTTGCTGAAGCAGCTTCATGAGCAGGTCGGTGTCACCCTGCTTTTCAGCATCATGAATACGCTGCTGCAACAATGCTCCCTGTTGCCGCTCTCCTGCACCATGAAGCCATTGAAGGATCTCCTCCTTCTGTTTTTGCATCAAGTCATCATCGTCATCTCCTTCTTCAGCTTCATTGTGCAGGCTCATAAGTAACCTGGCCACATACTGGCGGTCTTCCTCTTTATCGAGCAATGACAAGAGCTGTTCAGGGGTATAGTTTCCTTCATGCTGCAGCTGCTGGAGCAAGACAATAATATTTTCCCCAAACGATGAATGAATAACCCTCTTCATGCCAGCAGCCAAAAATTCATCAATACTCTCTGGATACATAATAACAAAATCCAGCAGCTGGCGTTCTCTTTTTGCCATTTGCGGCACAGAAGACCTGGGCTGCAACTGCCCACTCGCCGGTTGCCTCCTGGTTACTTGGCCAAACTGATCCGGAGAGATTCCCAGCTTCTCGCAAAAATGGGCCGTCATCAACGTTTTCTGGGTTTGATCGCCAGCCTCATCGACCAGCGGCCTCAACTCTGCAAGTATCCTGTTTTTCCCATGCAGCGTCAATCCATACTCCTGCACCAGAGATTCAAAGACAAATTCTGGCAGGGGCCTTGCATTTTCTGTCTGACGAATTATAGCGGCTCCCCCCTGTTCTCGTACAAGGCTGTCAGGATCATGTCCCCTGGGCAAAAGAGCCACCCGGCAGTCAAGCCGTTCCGCCAGAAAAAAGGGAATACTGCGCATGGCCGCTTTCAGCCCTGCTGTATCAGCGTCAAAAAGAAGCACCACTTCACGGCAGTACCTGCGAAGCAATTTCACATGCTGACGAGTGAGGGAGGTCCCCAGCGGGGCGACGGCATTGTCAATTCCATGAACCGCCAGTGATAACAGATCAAAATTACCTTCAACAACCAGTGCGGTTCGTTTTTTACGAATCGAGTGTTTATGCTGAAACAACCCAAAAAGCAGGCGGCTTTTATCAAAAACAGGGCTTTCCGGTGAGTTCATATACTTGGGCTTGCCTTCTCCCAAAATACGACCGCCAAAAGCGACGACCCTTCCGGTCAGGTCAAGGATCGGAAACATCACCCGTTCACGAAACCGGTCATAATATCCCCCGCGCTCTCTTTTTACAGCAAGTCCGGCTTTTTCAATAACCTCTGCTGTCTGAAAACGGCTTCTTAAATAATCGGTCAGGATACTCCAGCCAGCCTGTTCCGGTGCAGGAGCATAGCCCAGCTGATAATTACGGATACATTCTTCTGAAATTTTTCTCTGGTGCAGCAAATACGCCCTTGCTGATTTTGCCTGGGGATCAGTAAACAGGCGCCGTGAAAAAAACTCGGCTGCGGCCTGATTCACTGCGTACAATTGTTCTGTTTCCTGCATCCTCCTTTGTTCGGCAGGAGTCATATCCCGTTGCGGCAGCTGGATATGATACTTATCGGCAAGGGTTTTCAGTGCTTCAGGAAATTCCATATGATGATATTTCATCACAAAGGAAAAGACATCACCCGAAGCGCCGCAGCCAAAGCAATAAAAAAACTGGCGGTCAGGAGTAACCGAAAAAGAGGGAGTTTTTTCACCATGAAAAGGGCAAAGACCAACCAGCCTGCTGCCTGCTTTTTTCAACATCACATATTCGCCAATAACTTCGACAATATCTGCGGCCTGACGGACAGTTTCTTTTACCGCTTCCCTGGCTGTCTTACTGGTCATGACACTCTTTGCGCTGCATATGGCTGTCGCGGATCACTCTTTTCCACAGCAATATCTTTTCCCTGCGAGGTATATTGCAAAAAACAGTTGTACTTGCCGAAGAGCTCATTTACAGTCCACAGCTGGTGCACCACAAGAAACAAGTGCGTGCATGGGCGAAATAACCTCGATCATCACAGACAAAAGACATAACAAAAATGACATCTCCACTCATACCCGCTTCATTCACTGTTGTTCTGGGCCTGGTAATGCTCGTTTTCGGTGGCGAACTCCTGATTCAGCAGGCCAGCAGACTTGCCCGAAGACTTGGCATGACGCCTTTTGTCATCGGCCTGACCATCGTTGCATTCGGCACCTCGGTGCCAGAACTGTTTATCAGTCTTACCGCCTCCCTGCAGGGGCATCCCGGCATCATGATTGGCAACATCATCGGCAGCAATATTGCCAATGTTGGCCTGATTCTTGGGTGCTGTTCCCTGCTCGCGCCACTTTCCTTCCAGTTCAAAAAAATTCGTACAGAGCTGTTTATTGTCCTCTCTGCCAGCGTCATTGTCATGCTCTGCAGCAGGTACGGCCTTTTCCCGCGCATGGTCGGCATCCTCTTTGTCCTCACCTTGCTCTCTTATATATTTTTCACCTACCTGAATCATCACAACGACCAGCATACAAGCAAGACAGACACAAAAGAGCAAACCATGCTCAGCCGGATACCTGCAATCATTTTACTCATGGTTGTCGGCCTGGCACTGCTTGGCCTTGGCTCCACCACCTTCATCCAGGGAGCGGTCACCATTGCCCGGTATTTTGACGTCAGCGAACTCGTCATAGGTCTCACCCTTGCGGCGGTTGGTACTTCTCTTCCTGAACTTGCCTCCAGCATAGCAGCCCTCAGACAAAAACAGGCAGGTATGCTCATCGGCAATGTGGTCGGCTCAAACATGTTCAACCTGCTCATGGTCCTGGGTCTTGCCGGTACAGCCAGCCCTTTTTCCCTGGAGAAAGCCCTTCTCGGCAGAGATCTGCCGATTATGTTTGCTTATACAGCCATCCTTGTCCCCATGCTTCATCCGGGGGGAGAGATCAAGCGCTGGCACGGTCTTGTCCTGCTTGGCTCTTATATAGTGTATTGTCTCAGCCTGTTATAGGCAGCAGCACTCGAACCTACGATCCAACCCAGGAATCAAGCCGATCCAGGGGAAAGACACTGTTTCTCGGCAAAATCATGGCACAGGAACCCTGCACATCCATACCTTTATGAATGACTGAGACCGGTCGATCCGATGAAACCACAACCACTATGAGATTATCATGTTCTGCCGTAAAACGAAGCGCGGAGTTGTAACGCGCGCCCCGCGCTCTGTCCTCACCTGCAAATGCCTTGCCGTCCAGCAGACAGGAAAAGCCGTGCAGGTGCATATCCCCGCCTATATGTAAAGCACCGTCTACCCTTGCCAGAGATTTTGCCAGATTAAGGGTATGCGCCTTACGTATATCCAGGGGAGGCTGAATCTTCTGCCCTGAAATATATATCGGTTTCCGGTTGAGATCGAGCACAATGGTGCAGCCGTACTTACCTATCTGGGCATGATGCACCAGGCTGGAAACAATCTTGAACAGAAAAAAGCTGTCTGTTCTGTGCAGCCTTGAATCAAGCAGCAATTCCTCCAGCAGTACCAGTTTCGCCTGGTGAGTGGAGGAACTGAAACGACCGTCAGCAAAACTACAGACCTTGTTCTTGTTCACTTTCAGGAAACCATGCTGCCCCCTAAAGTCGGCCCGGATAGAAAACCTTGGCAACACAGCATCACAAATTCCCAGGATAAACCTGCCGTCACTTACCAGGCGCCGGCTTGAACTTTCCACTGCCAGCAGCAGTTTGCGCACATGTTTGGTGTTTGCCAGCTGCGGACGCTCTGAAGCCTTGAACTTCACCAGGTAATGCAGCGACCCAACCATTTCCGGGTCAACAAACATCAGCTGTCCTTTTGGCCAGTTCCCTTCTTCCAGGGTGCCGGATATCTTGAGGACAGCGTCCATCATGGGATATATCCGCATCAATGAATCCATGCCAAGGTGCCGGTTCATTTCATCGACTATATGATCACGAACTGCATGGGTCGCATATTCTTTTAAAAAGTATCCAGAAATGCCGGTATACAATTCATTTTCATTGGCAAGGTCATGGGACAGCCGCCAGGTTGCATGCTCAAGCCAACGCTCGGTCGGGCCGGTTGAGCAGATGTCAGGATGATGTTCGGTAAACCAGCGTTGAAAAAATACTGAACCGGAATAGCCGCCATAAGAAAGAAGCCCGGCCAGGTGAATGTCTTCAAGCGGAGTTATTTCAGCAAACCGGCGTTTATCCGGCGTCACTGCAACCGCTGACCGCCAGGCCTCGCTGGCAACATACAGAGAGTTGAAAATCGGCTCATGCCCTTTGAGCAGGTTCTGGGGATCACACAGCATCAGGGGATCATCGGCTTTTAGGGCAAAAAGAACGGCGCTTCGACTGGTACCGGAGAAAAGCGTCAACCCTTCAGTCAGTCCGTTTACGATGTCGCTCACGCAACGCCTGAGAAAGGAAAAGGGCATATCGAAGGTCATATGAGCCATTTCATATACAAAAAAATTATTATCTGCGGCTTCATGTTGCTGACAAAGGCAATGAAACCGGGTAAAGTTGAGTGTATCCAGTCACCTGTCAAAGATATTATGCAAAATTAAAACCAGTTTCATTTATCGTTATGGAAGAAAAAATCGCCAGAGAACTGGTCGCTGTTCTGCACGCCAGGGAGCGTTCTGATCATGACAATGCTTTTGAACGGGCTTTTGAGCTGACCAGGGCCTACGCGGGCTCTGCCAATGCGCAGCCTTCAGCCATCCCCACAGTGTTTGAAAAACTGTTTGAACTGTTTGTAACAGGAAAAGTAACGACCTGACTGCTCCCCATGAAGCCTTCAGACAAAATTTTGACTTTTTTACTCTCTGTAACCAAGAAACACTGGACAGCCCTGACTGACCTGCTGCCCATAGTACTGGTTATTCTTTTTTTTCAGCTGCTTGTTTTCCGTCAGCCTCTGCCGCAAACTGGCGAACTTCTCGCAGGCGGGATACTGGTAGTTACAGGGCTGAGCCTCTTTGTCCAGGGACTGGAAACCGGCCTGTTCCCCATTGGTGAAACCATGGCCTTCAGTCTTGCCCGGAAAGGAAACCTGTTCTGGCTGCTTCTTTTTTCCTTTTTGCTGGGATTTTCCACTACAGTGGCAGAGCCGGCGCTTATTGCCGTGGCTGATGAAGCAGCTGAAATAGCAGCTGGCGGAGGCCTGATTGATGGTACTGAAAAGGCTCAGTCCAGCTACGCCGCCGGGCTCAGGTTATCAGTGGCCCTTTCTGTGGGCTTTGCCATCCTCATTGGTGTACTGCGCATTATCAAGGGGTGGCCTGTTCACTATCTCATTATTGGCGGCTATGTAATGGTCATGATTATGACAATGATCGCGCCGCAGGAAATTATCGGCATTGCCTATGACACGGGCGGCGTTACGACCTCAACCATTACAGTGCCTCTGGTCGCTGCGCTCGGCATCGGTCTGGCCTCTATTATCAGGGGAAGAAATCCGCTTACAGACGGTTTTGGTCTCATAGCATTTGCCTCGCTCATGCCCATGATCTTTGTCATGGGCTATGGTCTTGTTCTCTTTAACCAGCCATGAACGTATCAAATCTGCCAACTGCCATTGCTGTCACCTTCTGGGAGACCTGCCGTGATATTGCTCCAATCATTGGCCTTGTTGTCATTTTTCAACTCCTGATTGTAAGGCAGCCTGTGGCAAGTCTGAAAAAACTGCTTTCCGGGACCATGTATGTCATCTGCGGCCTGACCCTCTTTCTGGTGGGGCTGGAAACAGCCTTGTTCCCGCTGGGTGAAATCATGGCATACCAGCTTGCTGACCCGCAATTCATAAAACAGGCAGCTGAGAGTGCCCGCTGGTATGATTACTATTGGGTATACATTTTTGCAGCCATGATCGGTTTTGCCACCACCATTGCCGAGCCCTCTTTACTTGCGGTCGCCATCAAGGCCAATGAAGTCTCCGGCGGCACGATCAGTCAACGCGGACTGCGAATCACTGTCGCCGCCGGTGTGGCACTGGGAATAAGCCTTGGCACCTTTCGGATCGTCACAGGCACTCCACTCTCCATGTATATACTGGCGGGGTATATCATCGTCACCATCCAGACATTTTTTGCTCCAAAAAACATCATCGCCCTCGCCTATGACTCAGGAGGGGTGACAACCTCCACGGTGACGGTTCCCATTGTTGCTGCCCTGGGCCTTGGCCTTTCCGCCTCAATCCCTGGGCGTAACCCCGCCCTTGACGGCTTTGGCCTTATTGCCTTTGCCAGCCTGTTTCCCATTATTTCCGTGTTGGGATACGCCCAGCACGCAAGCATAGCCAAAACAAGAAAAAAGGATAGATGATGGAATTTAAAGTGATCATTGCCTCGGTTAAACAGGAGTACACGGATCAGGTTGTCGATGCCGCCAAAAACGCAGGAGCAACCGGAGCGACCATCATCCATGCCAGGGGAACCGGCATAAGAGAGGCAAAAACGTTTTTTGGCCTTTCCCTGGAAGCCCAGACTGACATCATCCTGTTCTTAACTGAGAGGCACTGCGTTGCCCCCATTCTTGAAGCGATCAACACGGCTGGAGAATTCCACAAACCCGGCACCGGCATAGCCTTTGTTCTGCCGGTAGAGCAGGTGATCGGGCTGGAAACCCAGCTGAAAAAGTTACAGGAAAGTATTGATCAGGGTGAACAACAAGGGTAGTTATCACCTAACTGATCACGGGCACTTCATCCTTGCACGATCACTCTTTCCCGTATACTCCTGGACACAACAGTCTCACTTCGCCTGCTTGCCTGCCCAAAAGAGTGCCTGCCCAATTCTGTCGCACCCGTGACCCCAGTTACACATCAGAACCAGAGAGCAACACAGAAGTACAGCCTCTGTGACTGGTTACGTTATCACGATTCCTGACAGTCACCTCCCGCTGGGGAAAGGGGATATCAACAGCATGCTCGCGAAACAGCCGCTCAATCTCAAAATTGATCTCACTGCGTGCGCTTGTACTGCTGTTTATGTCCCTTAAATAACAGTAGAGCGAAAAATTCAATGAACTGTCGCCAAACTCAAGAAAGAAGACCCGGGGCCGAAACCGCGACGAATTATTGATCACACGAGGGTTGGCACGAGCGATCTCCAGCAGCAGCTTTTCTACCAGCCGGGGATCGGTACCATAGGCAACGCCAATGGGAATCTTCAACCGACCCAGGGTATTGTCACGAGTGATATTGGTTACCTTAGCAGATATAAGCTCGGAGTTGGGCACAATCACATCCTCCTTGTCAAAGGTCTGAATCACCGTGGAACGAATACTTATCTGTTTGACATACCCCTGCTCATCGCCTACCCTCACCCAGTCTCCCAGACGAACAGGCTGCTCAAACATCAAGATCAGGCCGGAGATAAAATTATTAACCACATTCTGCAAACCAAAACCTATACCCACAGAAAACGCGCCCAGAACAATGCTCAAACCGGTTAATTTCAACCCGGCAACACTCAGGGCGACAAGGATCAAGAGGGCATAGCCAAGATAACTGGCAAGGGTCAGTACCGTCTCCCTTGAATTACGGGAAATCTCGGAATCATGCAGCCAAAACTGCTGAGCGAGCCGCCGCAGATAGCTCATTATGGCAAAACCTGCCAGCAGCAAGACCACAGCCATAATCAACCGGGCAGGATAAAAAGAAAAACCGCCAAGCTGAGTACCCCGGGTAAAGACCTGAAAGAAAATGCCTGGCTGCGTCACTGCTCCCCACACCGCAATCAGCAGGCAGAAAAACACAAAATAAAGCAGTAATTTCAGGGTAAAGTTTAAGAGACGGAGAGCCTTGTCCGGCGGTGCAGCTGCCTCCTCATCTTCCTCTCGGGCAAGACGACCAAAGACAGCACCGCTCACTTTCGCCACGACACACATAACCAGATCAATCAGATCACTGAAAAAAAGAAGCAGTGCCAAGACAATCACCGTCTTACTTATCCCTGTCAGGAGATACTCCGTCAGATTATGGTAACCCGCCGCCTCAACAACAAAAAGGACAAGAGAGACAAGCAACACGGCACGTACAAGCAGACTGCCGACAGGAGAGGTCAAATATTCCCGCCGCAGAACATACGTCACTCGCCATACAGCAAAAAGGGTAAAGGCCAAAAAGAGCAGGCGAGAAAGATAAAAAATATCCTGCTGTAAAAAACAAAAGAGCAGTTTATCGAAATGGAGCAGGAGCATGGCGCAGAGCAGATAGAAAAGGGCGCGAAAAAAACGTGCCTTGTTCTTTTCGTCAATCCTGTCAACGGAAATTTTCGAATAAGCCAGACGATAATAAACCGCCTGGAAGGCAAAGGGTGCCGCCAGCAAATAAAAAAGAGAAAACGCTCCCCAGCATAACAGCAGAGAGACAAGATCGTTTTGTAAATACAACCAGCTTCCCACAGCAAAAGAAGCGGCAAGAGCAAGTAAAAAATTTGGCCCAATACCCCGCCCCAGCAAAAAAAGATCAAAATAACAGAGCAGATTCCCCTTTTCTCCATAGCGTTCGACAAGACGGCAGACCACCTTGCGAAATACCACGAGAAACAGCATAAACATTGCTGGCAGCAGCAGAAAATAGTCTGGTGCGACCTTGGCAAAATCATCTTTTTTCAGCCCGTCTTTCCACTGCTCTTGCAGAAAAAAACGCCTGCCTTTTTCCACATCCTCGTCCAAAAGGTTTGCCGCCATACGCCGGACAAGGGTTATGCCGTCATCACCACGATAGATCAGTTTATGCGCCACTCTTCTTTTGCGGGCATTATCAAGCAAGGCCAGTTTCTCCTTGCAGATAAGTGCCAGCAGGGTATAAGCGGCAAGATCAGCCTCCTTTTTCTCCTTACTACGCTGAATTTCCGGGTTCGATATACTTTGCGCAGAACTGTTCCCGCTCTCCACCTCACTCTGCCGATGGGTGGCAAGATCAAGCCGACTAATCCCCTCCTCCAGTTCGACAATCCGTTCCCTGACCTCACTGGCAATCCGTTCAACCTCCTGACGCATGGCAGCGAGATCATCCAGGGAGGTGCTGGGAGTTAAACGGGAGAGAACAGCTTCTACTTCCGCACTTTTTTTATCAACATCAATAACAGCGATGCTTCCCTTTCCCATCACGGGAAAAGAAAAACACAAGACCATAAAGAGAGAAAAGCTGAGCAGACGGCAATAATAGTTCATAGAAAAAAATAATAAACAGGGTAGATGATAGCCTCCCGGCGGAAGTGATACACGTTCCCGGCCAAGCTGAAGGGCTTTTTCATGGATTGTCGGCAGCTGGCAAACCGTAACTGTCTCCAGGTCACGACTCTTCGGGCAGGCAGAAAACAGGTACAAGCAGAGAATCGAATTTTCGAGTATACCACCCGGTACTGTGTCAGCAATATATTTGTAACCAGTCACGGAGTATGTGCTGTACGTGTTGCTCCCTGTTTCTGACGTGTAACGGTGCTTCATCTTTGCCCGAGCACCCGTGACCAGTTACATATATTTCGAGGGTGAAGTCTTTCACCAACCGGGGATATGCCATTGAGTTGAGAGCGGCTTCTTTGTTTTTCCCCGCAACTATGCTGTTCTTGCCGAGTAATTGTTCCCAGGGTATCTCTCTTCGGGTGCGCTTAAAGCAGGTACCTTGCCGGCAAAATGAGGTATTACAGGAATCAGGAGCCCCTGCCATGAAAAAGCTGCCCATCGGCATTCAGACCTTTGGTGAAATCAGAAAAAATAAGTATGTGGGTCAAGGAAACCTGGAAACATCATCAAAAACAGGTGGTTATTCTCATTGACGAAGATAACAAGCCCATTTCAGACAATATGGATCAGCCCCAGATGGCAAAGGAAGCCGGCAAAACCCTGAAAGCCTTTTACACTCTCATCAAGGACAACGACGCCCATATACGTGTTGCCTTTCTTGCCGGCGTGACCAAATTCTCCAAGGTATCAGTTTTCTCAGGCATCAACAATATTGAAGACATCTCCCCTGCCTCCCGAATTTGCCACCATCTGCGGCTATCCCCAGCATGATCTGGAAACAGTGTTTGCAGAGCACCTGCAAGGCGCGGACATGGCCGAGGTAAGGCGATGGTACAACGGCTATAATGCGGAGATGGACGATTTTATCTATCTGATTGAATTCAAGGTGGATATGCCAGGGGAAAAGGCCCTTGCCCAACTCAAAGCCAGGGGCTGTGCAGAATAATACAGGGCCAAGGGCAAAAAGATCATGCTGGCCGGCATTGGCTTTTCCAGCGCAGAAAACAACGTGACCGAATTTATCTGGGAAGAGGTAACCAATCACAGGGTCTGTACTTCTACGTTATTCTCTGCTTCTGACGCGCAGCTGGCCACAGTGAATGTACCCTGCTTATTTGACCCGATTTTTCCTTGTAACCGCTTTCAGGTTGCCCAGATCCGGGTAAACGCGATTGGCAGCTACAGCCCCTCTATGCCGCCAATCGTGCTCGATTACAGTTTCGGAAATAACAATGCCTGATGTTTACGTTGCAGCACTCTTCACCCATGCGGCCTGGGGACCTTTTTCGCCATTTTCGATCACACAGGTTACGGCGTCTCCCTCATCAAGCTCGGTAATGGAGATATCCCGGAGGACTCCCGCATGAAAAAAAACCTCCTGTTCGTCACCAGTCAGGATAAAGCCATATGACTCATCAGGAAACAACTTCCTGATCACCCCGGATGCAGGCCCGTCAACAACCGCCCCGTTTGCCTTAACTGCCTTATTTTTCTGCTTTTTTTTGCGTACAATTTCTTTGAGCTGTTGACCGAGGACATCAAAGGTTTCAACCAGAAGCGGTCGCACCTTCTCGCCCCAGCGCTTGACCACAACCGTATCCTGCGGAACTGACGCGATCAGATGGACTTCATACCCTCCTTCCTTATATCCGGGAGTGGCCTCGATCTTCACTCGAAGATGAAGAACAAAATTGGCATAATTGCGAACCAGTTTTGCCCGTTCTCCTTCAATTTTATCTTGCCAGCTTTTTCGTATATCAAGGTTTTTGGCTTCGATCTTCAGTTCCATACGCTCCTCCGAAGGTTATTAAGTTGACAGGTAACTGCTCTCAGGTCACCCATCTTCTGGCGATCGCGACCCGCCGCATAGAGGGGCTATAGCTGCCAATCGCGCTTGCCCGAATCTGGATAACCTGGTGAGTAGTTACGTTGACAGTGTTATAACTGACGGCCCTTGACCGGACATGATCATGGCATCCGTCCATCAATTTTTTCACGTATCAGCCCCGTCATCAAATAAAGTACAGCTATGCATAAAAAGTTGTAAGAAAAAAAGAGGAAGGATGGTAAAGAATACAACATGACCATACAGTAATTATACTCATTTGAACGGGGGTAAATCAAGTATGTCCAGGACAATTTATCTTGGAGAGCCTGGGCTCGTAACTGATCACGGGCTCTTCATCTTTGCAGGATCACACTAACAGGAAAACACAGACCCCGTGACTGGTTACATGAAAGCCCTTCACTTCGGCAGGGGGGGGTATCACTTCCACTGAAGAGACTTTCGGATAAACGTCTTGCTTCGCCTGCTTACCTGCTCAAACCTCGTGTCATGTCAACGATGAAATGTCAATATATTGCGCCGGATTTTTCTTGTTCTTATGCAGCCTTGTCCTGCGCTGCATCGTAGTGCTATGTGACCCAGGGCAAGGCTGCATAAGGGCTGAAAAAGACAAGCAGGATACGACAGAGCAGCGTTGACAGGACACGAGTGCATCTTGAGCCAGTTACACCTTAGGAGCGGGAAATGAGTAGCGAAAAAAAACGTTACAGGTTACCAAGACAGCATTGACTTATGAAAGATAAAAATACTATCGGCGTCATCCTGCTCAACCTGGGAGGCCCGGAACGGCTTGAAGATGTCGAGCCTTTTTTGTTCAATCTTTTTTCCGACAGGGCTCTTATCAGGCTAGGTCCTGCTTTTCTTCAAAAGCCTCTGGCCAGACTCATTGCCAGAAAAAGAGCCCCTAAAAGCAAAAAAAATTATCAACAGATAGGAGGCGGCTCTCCCTTGCTCACAATCACCAGCCAGCAGGCACATGAGCTCGAAAGGCTGCTGGCACAGGACGGTTCTTATCTGGTACGCCCCTGCATGCGTTACTGGCACCCCTTTGCCCATGAAGTATTACCGGAAATACTGCAAAAAAATATACAAAAACTTATCGCCCTCCCCCTCTATCCCCACTACTCCATAGCTACGTCCGGTTCATCCTTTGCTGATCTGAAGGCAGCCACCAGCAGACTGGACTCCACCGTGCATATCAAGACAATTCCTTCATGGCCGACGGAGCCTGACTATATAGCAAGCCTGGTTGAGAAAATTGAGGAAACTGTCAGCCAGTTTGACGGCGAACCAGTACAGATAGTATACAGCGCCCACAGCCTTCCTGTCCGTTTTATTGAGGAGGGTGACCCTTATGTTAAAGAGCTGCAGCAAACGATTAAGGCACTCGAAAAGAAGACGCACCGGCAGGGTGTACTCTGTTACCAGAGCAGAAGCGGCCCTGTTAAGTGGCTGGAACCTTCCCTCCAGGAAATGCTGGAAAAATTAGCCAATCAGCGATGCAAAAATCTGGTAGTGGTACCAATTTCCTTTGTTTCCGATCATGTGGAAACACTTTATGAACTGGAGATCGAGTACAGAGAAGTCGCCGAACACCTCGGTATGCGCTACAAAGTAACGGGAGGGTTGAATTCATCCCCGAAATTTATTGAGGGCCTGCGTAAACTCGTACTCAGAGCGTCTGAAATCGCCGCATACGAATATTGATCAGGATACCAACGGCTGTCATGGTGGTTATAAGTGATGACCCCCCATAGCTGAACAGGGGAAGAGGGATACCCACCACCGGTAAAAATCCCATTATCATAAACAGATTGATCACGGCCTGCCAGAAAATCATCATCACCAACCCGTAGGCCAGGAGTACTCCAAATTTGTCCCGGGCACTCAAGGCAATGTTCATTCCCCATATAAGCAGAAAAAAATAACAGCCCAAAAAAAACAGGCTCCCGGCAAATCCCCACTCCTCTGACCACACGGCAAAGGCAAAGTCAGTATGCCGCTCAGGAAGAAAGTGCAGATGTCCCTGGGTGCCCTCCATAAATCCCTTGCCAAAAGTCTGGCCACTGCCAACTGCAATTTTCGACTGCATGATCTGATAGCCGTGATTCATCGGGTCTCCCTCAGGATTGAGAAAGGTTTCAATACGCCGGCGCTGGTAGTCCTTTAACAGGTATTTCCAACCAATGAAAACACTGCCAAGAGCTGCCCCCCCCAGGAGGAGTATGGTCTCCCGGCGAAGCTTGACAAACAGGGTCATGGAAATGAAAAGAATAGCGAGCATAAGGGCAGTACCTAAGTCCGGCTGAATCAGAATAAGTACAAAGGGGATGGCTGTCAGTATTCCAGGCCGGATAATATCCAGCAAACAACACCCCTTTCTGATTTCCATTTTGCTGTAGCATGAGGCAAGCACCAAGACCAGAACAAGTTTAGCCGGTTCAGAGGGCTGCAGCCTGAAAAAGCCAAGATCAATCCAGCGCTGAGTACCAGCCACTGTATCGACGAACAGATTTGAATACAAAAGAAGAACAACTATCCCCGCATACATGACATAACTGAACCCTGAGAGATTATCGTAATCAAATAATATAAAAAGCAGGGTCAGGGCCATCCCTCCCACAAAGATAATGAGCTGTTTGTAAAATATTGAGGATGCCCCTGCTGCCGTCCAGGTTGAGCTGTAGAGGTTAGTAAGGGCCATTGCTGAGACCAGCACCAGCATCAGGAGCATCACCCAGTCAAAATGATGGATTAACCTGCGGTCAAAACGAAGCATAATACGTAACCAATTTCGGGGTCTGTGTTTCCCCGTTATCCTCTGTTTTCGACGTATAACTGGTCACAGGTGCAACAGAACTGGACAGGCACCATTTCCCGCAGGTAAGCAGGCGAAGTGAGGCGTTCGTGAACAAGAGTATGCGGGCCATGGTGATCGTACAAAGATGAAATGCCTGTGATCAATTACATACTATCCTATGGAAGTTGTGATGACTGATGACGGGGCACGCCACCAGAGATATCCTGTCTCATCAGCTGTGATGTTCCAGGGGCACTGTCGTCCAGGACAACGGTCGCCACCTTACCCCTTTTAGCCTTGGAAGCAAAATATTGTTCAAGAACGGCTCCGGCGACAGGGGCGGCTGCGCTGCCGCCATGCAGACCATGTTCAACGACAACGGCAACAACAATCTCGGGATTAACTGCCGGGGCAAAACAAACAAACAAGGCGTGATCACGAAATTTATAGGGTATATCCTCTTCCTTCAGGTGTTTATACTGCTTTACTCTGACCACCTGGGCGGTACCGGTCTTGCCGCCTACAACAATTGATTTATCAGACACCCTTGCCCTTCTCCCTGTTCCCCGTCTGCCATTCACGGCCTCCACCATACCGTCACGTACCAGTTTAAGATTACGTGACTGACCGGTAAGACGATGCAGAATGTGTGGCTTGAAAGACTCCAGCACCCTGCCGTCAGGATCTTTGACCTCTTCAATCAGGGTTGGCTTATACAGGGTACCGCCATTTGCAATGGCAGCTGTCATTAAAGCCAGCTGCACAGGGGTGGCCAAATTAAACCCCTGACCAATGGCAACAGAGAGCGTCTCTCCTTCCTGCCATTTTTGGCCATGATGCCTTTTTTTCCAGTCTGCCGTAGGTATCAGGCCTGGTTTTTCGTGCTCCATTTCAATGCCGGTACGCTGCCCGAGCCCAAAAAGCCTGGCATATTTTGCCAATCGATCCACTCCCAGCCGTTGACCAACCTGATAGAAATACACATCACAGGACTCTGAAAGGGCGCGCTGCAAATTTACCGCCCCATGTCCCCCTCTCTTCCAGCACCTGTAGGTTCTGTTGCCGACCCGGTAGTATCCCGGACAGTAGAACACTGTTTCAGGAGAAACAACACGCTCTGCCAACCCCGCCAAGGCCGTGACAGGTTTATAGGTGGAACCGGGAGGGTACTGTCCCTGCACCAGTTTGTTCAGGAGAGGATTGTGCGGATTATCCAGCATGGCCTTCCAGGCTTTAATGGAAATACCACCGACAAAATCATCCAGATGCAGTGCTGGCGAGCTGGCAAGGACAAGCAACCGTCCGGAATTAGGATCCAATGCCACCACCGCCCCTGCCCTGTCCTCCTTTTCCATAATATCTTCGGCCGCCTTTTGCAGCTCCATATCAACAGTCAGATACAGATCGTTACCAGGTAACGGTTCGAGTCCCTTAAGGTTTCTCTGTTCAAAGCCAAGGGAGTTGACCTCCATGGAGTGCAGGCCTTTTTCACCGCGAAGGTCCTTTTCCCTGAGTCGCTCAAGCCCCATTTTACCGATCATATCTCCGCGCCGGTATATATCGGCTTTATCTGCATCGAGCTCCTTTTGACTTACCTCTCCCAGATATCCAATCATGTGGGAGGCAAGATTTCCCCAGTGGTAGACTCTGAGCGGGGCGACTTCAATCTTTATACCGGGCAGCTCCATACGATTGTTCTCAACCCGTGCAACGGTCTCCCAGTCCACATCTGCAGCCAGGCGTATCGGGATATGCCCCTGGGTATGCGCCATTTTTCGTATTTTTTCCAGAAGCTCGGAAATATCTATCTTCAAGATACGGGTCACTCTTTTCAACCAGTCATCATCAACCTTGTTATCCTCGCGTACCCAGACCACATTAAAAGACGGACGATTGGTCACTATTTCCCTGCCAAACCTGTCGTAAATATTCCCGCGCGGCGCAGTGACCTTCAGAGAACGAACCCGATTGGTATCAGCCAGCTTTTTATAACACTCACCCTTGTGTATCTGCAGATACCACAAACGACTGACAATGACCGCAAAAAAGAAAATCAGCACAAAAGAGGCATGCAAGGCTCTTTTCTTGTAGCCGTCTAATTCATAATCATCATGAGGGGTCAGTTTGGTTACCCCGTTTTCTCTGCTTCTCTCGGAATCAGGGAAAGATTCAGGTCGTCTTCTGTTTTTTTTACGCCGTACGTTTTTCATAAACTGTAACTCACAGGGCATGTATCACCCTGGTTTCACTTGATCTTAATCCTGTAACTGCTTGCAGGATGGCCAGGTTGGCCAGGCACACTGGCCGCTACAGCCCCTTTATGCGGTCAATCGCAAGCGCCTGAAGACAGGTGAGCCGGGAGCAGTTACCATTAACGATGATGCAGGCTCACCTGCTCCGATATCTGTTATCTGAATGAACCCGGAGTTTTTTCCAGGAAAAGACTCCCTTGCTTATTCTTCGATGGGCAAAATCAAAAAAATGAAAAAGCCAATAGGAAAATACAACAATCAGAAGAGAGCGGACCATCATTTCCCACCATACCCATGAAAACAGTAAATCCGAATGAAAGGCGGTGATAAGCATATACATTATCCATGAAACAAACAGATAGCTCACGCCAACAAGTGGCACCTGGTATAATGAATCACTCACCGGCATCTTTCGCGCAATAAGCCGCAAAATGAAAAAAGCGGCGAGACAGAAAACTGAATACATGCCGAGAATTGTTCCTGAAAAGACATCAAGAATACAGCCAAGAAAAAAAATAACAATCAAGCTGCGGAGGATATCCACACGATAAGCGAGATATGCCACCAGGATATAATAGAGGTCGGGAGCCGCAACCCAGACAGGGTTCAACATAAATACCGTTGTCTGAAGCACCACCAGCAACAGGCCGGTTAGAGTAAAAAAAAGGATAAGCATGATCGTTGAATTACATCAGGGAGCAGCCTCGTCTTTCCTGATGACCAGCAGGTGTTCAAGTGTCTTGAAATCAACAGACGGCGTCACTTCAATTTCATGAAACATGCCCCGCCTCTTCCGTATCACCCTGGAAACGACCCCCACAGAAAGTCCGGTGGGAAATATGCCGCCATACCCGGCAGTAACGACAACATCTCCCTTCTTTACTTCCACAGTTTTCAAAACATATTCAAGGGTATATACAAGTGATCCGGTACCTTTCAATATGCCGCGAACTCGAGTTTTCTGCAACAGTACATCTATTGCGCTGGAAGGCGCGATGGCGAGCAGCACCTTGGAGAAGCTGGGGGAGGCAGAAATAACCTGCCCCACGACTCCGTCTTCATTTGTTACCGGTGAGCCCTTGAAAACATTATCGTGGGTGCCTCGATCAATAATAAGTGAGCGAAACCACATGGAGGGGTCTTTGCCTGTCACCGTGGCGGCGACAACCGGGCAGTCAAATGAGTCCCGCAAATCGAGCAGCCTCGTCAAGCGGGCATTGATCGCCAGAGCCTCTCGACTCTGATGCAAAAGGGCCCGGCTTTCTCTCAGCTCTCTCCACAGTCGCTTGTTCTCTTCTTTCACGCCAAGAATATCAAGATACTCCTTCTTGAAGGTATGCAGGTATCTCAATCCTGAGGCAACTGTCTCCTGTACGGGGCCGGAGACCTCAAGAACCATCTTGTGCAGTCCGCCAAACTTCTGGTTTCCCAGAATGGAAACCAGAAAAATAAACGACAGGGTGAGTAACAAGCCAAAAAAAATCACCAACCTGAAAATACGAAGCCCATTATTTCTTTTCCTTGTGCTTTGTTGTCGCATGGAAATAAATATTACATAAATGATCCGGGATGCTTCATCTTGGCACGATCACAATTTCCGGCATACTCCAGGGTCATGTCAACGATGAAATGTCAGTATATTGCGCCGGATTTTTTCTGATCTTATACAGCCTTGTCCTGCGTTGCAGAGTAGTGCTGTGTGATACAGGGCAAGGCTGCATAAGGGCTGAAAAAGACAAGCAGGATACGACGTAACTACTCACGGGGCATGTAACCTCTTTATTTTACGCCGCTATAGTCCCTCTATGCGAAAGGTCATGATCACCTGAAGACAGGTGATCTGGGAGCAGTTGCAAATAATGCAGAAATACAGCCCCTGTGACCGGATACAATATTACTAATCAATGGCTATTTCCCTTAGTATTTCAATATTATCCAAAGCTCTACCTGACCCCAGGACAACAGAGGAAAGCGGATCATCGGCAACGATAATCGGCATACCTGTTTCATTCTTAAGGAGTTTATCCAGATTCTTCAATAAAGCACCACCTCCGGTGAGCACGATCCCCTGATCAACGATATCTGCTGAGAGCTCAGGCGGAGTGGTCTCCAGGGCTACCCTCACCGCATCAACGATCACGGCAACCTGCTCGTCAATGGCAGACTGAATCTCCTCGGAAGTGATAGGCAGTGTTTTAGGAATACCGGAAACAAGATCACGCCCTTTGATATCCATTGTCTCAAAGGGTTCTTCCGGCAGCACATTACCCAGGGTGGTTTTTATCTCCTCTGCGGTCCGCTCGCCAATGGCCAGATTATGCTTGCGCTTGATATACTGTAGTATCGATTCATCCATCTTGTCACCGGCAACACGAACTGACTTGGCATAGACTATGCCGGCAAGAGAGATGACAGCAACCTCGGTAGTTCCCCCGCCAATATCTACAATCATATTGGCCGTCGGCTCAGTGATGGGGAGATCTGCACCAATGGCAGCGGCCATTGGCTCTTCGATCAGATAGACTTCACGGGCACCGGCAGATTCTGCTGACTCTCGTACCGCCCTTTTTTCCACCTGAGTTATCCCGGAAGGAACCGAGATGATAATGCGGGGATGCACCAGGGTCCTTCTGTTGTGAATTTTGTTAATGAAGTAGCGGAGCATGGCCTCGGTAACTTCAAAATCAGCGATAACACCATCCTTCATTGGACGAATGGCGTGGATATTTCCAGGCGTCTTTCCCAGCATTTCCTTTGCTTCCTTGCCAACGGCCAGCACCCTGCTTCCGCGAATATCCTTTCTCACGGCAACCACAGAAGGTTCACGCAGGACAATCCCCTTGCCTTTAACATATAACACTGTATTTGCCGTACCAAGATCAATGGCCAAATCATTGGACATCCAGCCAAAAAGAAAATTAAGCGGAGAAAACATTCCTGGATCACCTGATAAATAATTTAAATTATTTTATATTGTAAAAAGTCGCACAGTGCTTTTTTTTCAAAAAAATACTCTCGTGTCATGTCAACGATGAAATGTCAGTATATCGCGCCGGATTTTTCCTGTCCTTGTGCAGTCTTGTCCTGAGTTGCATAGCAGTGCTGTGTGACCCGGGGAAAGGCTGTATAAGGGCTGAAAAAGACAGGCAGGATACGACAGGGCAGTGTTGACCGGACACAGTTATACATTCATTGTACCTGCTCACAGGGCATGTGCCACCCTGGCTGCACTTTGCTTCAAGTCTCTGACTGCTTTCAGCCCGCCCGGCTCCGGACAGGCACGACTGGCGGCCCTGCCGCCTCTATGCTGCCAATCGTGTTTGCCCGAAGAGGGGAGCCTGGAAGCAGGCCAATACATTACATTACCAAGAGAACACGGCGTTGGCAACTGCAATGACCAGCAATCAAAAAAGAACTGATAAATCTTGACAGCAAATCGTCTATTATGGTAGGAGAGATAAAGTAACTGATAACAGGGAAGTACAGACTCCGAGATCGGATTACGAATCACATCTCGTAAAAAAAGGGGCTATAGCTCAGCTGGGAGAGCGCTTGAATGGCATTCAAGAGGTCAGCGGTTCGATCCCGCTTAGCTCCACCAAATAAAATCAAGGGGTTACGTTAATTCGCAGCCCCTTTTTTCACGTTTTTTGGACATACATCGCAAAACGCCTTGTTTTTACGCTGCTCACCCCTACATGTCCACGCTTTTTCAATAATACACCGGCACAACTCTTGCAACTTTAGTGACTTACTCCTAAATATCTGTCATAAAAAAACAAGAAATTATTTGAGGTGTAAGGCCTCTTGGCCTGCGGATTTTCCGCGTTAGATTGATGAAGATCAGAAACTATGTGTAAACGATCAATGCAACCTAGAGCTGTGTCATGGCAATGATTACCAGTGCCAACAATTCAACTTGGCCTCTTGATTTGGATATAAAAGATATTCAGGAATCGGGTCTACCAGTGCCATCAAAAATACGAATGAAACTTTTCACCCTGGATACGCGATTGGTAATAAAAAAAATTGGTGTTCTTTCAACAAGTGACCAAGAGGCTGTACAAGAAAAACTGAAACAATTGCTTTGCATTTAAGTGTATACCGAATACGGTTATTTTCAACATTGCCGACAGATTTGCAACGGGCAACCCAGTTTTTGGGACAGTTTTCTGACAGGTTCAGCCCCAGAGCAACCAGAGCCTCGAGCATCTTTGCGCGGAAGACCTGGTGCCCTGTCAACGCTGCCCTGTCGCATCCTGCTTGTCTTTTTCAGCCCTTATGGAGCCTTGCCCTGGGTCACCTAGCACTACTATGCAGCGCAGAACAAGGCTCCATAAGGACAAGAAAAATCCGGCGCAATATCCTGACATTTCAGCGTTGACAGGACACTAGCCAGTACCCGTTCGTTGAACAGGTACCCGCTCTTTTTCTTCGATAAACCTGTCACGATGTCGATACTCGCCGCCGCTTCCTCCCCGGGGAATACCTCTGCCGGGAGCCTCCTGGTCCGGAACATTATTTTTGCCAGACACACCAAAAGCGGCTGCCAGCTTGGCTCCGATACGCTCTGCCTGGACAGGGCAAAGAGGGACCGAGTGGAAACATTTCTCTTGGTGCGCCTCTTTAAACTTTGCTTATTCTAAAAAGATACGTTATCTTGAATAAAATACGATTTCTTGCCGGTTGAATGTGCCTGTCTCTTCCACCAGATTACCTCTCAAACATTAAACAGGAGTTATTATGAAGCACTATGCCCCTTTCTTTATGATTATGCTGCTTCTCGGTGGATTCACCTGCCAAAGTAATGCCAAAGAGGGGGATCTTCCTGTAATAGCTGCTTCAACCACCCAGATAGCCGACTTTACCAGACAGATAACGGGTGATCAGGCTACCGTGGTTTCTATTCTGGCTCCCGGTGCAGATCCTCACACCTATCAGCCCACCCCTGCAGATGTACAAAAAGTACTTGCCGCCGATCTCTGTATTGAAAACGGGCTGCATCTGGAAGGAAAAAACTGGATGGCTACACTGGCAAAGGATGCAGGGAAACCATTGCTCACAGCAACAAATGGAGTTGACCCCATAGCCATTGACGAAGAAGGCGCATCTATTCCTGACCCGCATGCCTGGTTTTCGCCAAAAAATGTCGCTGTTTATGTCAATAATATTACCAGAGCGCTGACAAAAATGTCCCCTGAACATACAGGCCGGTATCAGGCCAGGGCAAAACTCTACCTCCAGCAGCTCAGCGTGCTTGATGGCTGGATACGGGAACAGGTAAGTCAAATACCCTTGCATCGCCGTATTCTTGTCACCACTCATGATGCCTTTAACTATTTTTGCAGGGAGTATGCCTTCAACGAAAAAAACAACTTCCTCAGCATTGCTCCGGTAGGCTGGTCTACAGGGGCGGAAGTTGGTGCCGGCATGACACCTGAACGCCGAAAAAAAGTCGTTGCCTCAATCAAGGCTTCCCAGACCCCGGCAATTTTCATTGAAACCACCATCAATCCCAAACAGATTCGGGAAATTGCCAGGGAAACCGGGGTGAAAATTGGCGGAGAACTGTACTCGGACTCCATGGGTGCTGCCGGAACCGCCGGCGAAAGGTATATCGGCATGATGCGGGAAAACGTTTTATTAATTGTTCTGGCGCTGCGCTGACCGATGCGTATACTCCTGACCCTTGTTGTCTGGGGAGCCCTGATTGGTGGGCTGTGGCTATATATGAACACACGCCGGGACATGGGGGCGCTTCCAGCAGACAGTCAGGTAATCACCGGACAGGAAACAAAAAACCTTACAGTCGTCATAACAACGACATTTACGTTAGCACGCAACCCGTTTGCCTTTACTGCTGACGATGCCCCGCCTCAAAATTTTATCCTGCGGCTTAACGGGGTGTTCATTACCTTTCCCGGGAAAGAGCTGAAACCAGGGGAACCATATCACCTGTCTCATGTCCCTGTTATGGCTGATAGTCATAACGAGTTGTTTTTTCAAACATCTTACGCTTACGAGACCAACAGGGAACATGCCGTACGACTCCAGGTTATTCTGGGCGGGAAAACAGTGGCGGAAAAAACATTCTGGAGTCAGGGAGGGACAACGATTTCAGGCACCATGACCTTCATTCCGGGAAAAGAGGCGAAACATGACCACACATGATGCCCCTTATGCCATCAAGGTGGATAACCTCACGGTAACCTACCACTCCAGGCCTGCCCTGCTGGATATCTCCATAGCCATAAAAGGGGATCAACTCGTCGGGATAATCGGTCCAAACGGTGCGGGGAAATCTACCTTTATCAAGGCCGTGCTCGGTTTTGTCAAACCTGATATAGGCCAGATAGCCATTCATGGAAAAAATGTTCAGCAGGCCCGGGGCCAGGTAGCCTATGTACCCCAGAGAGGCATGGTTGACTGGGATTTCCCGATCACCGTCTTTGAAGTTGCCCTGATGGGTCGCTATCAGTGCATACCCTGGTATGCACCGCCACGGAAAAGAGACAGAAAGCTGGCTATGCAGGCCCTGGAAATGGTGCGTATTGCAGACCTTGCCGAAAGGCAGATCGGAGAACTTTCCGGCGGACAGCAGCAACGCGTCTTCCTGGCCAGGGCCCTTGCCCAGGGAAGCGATATCCTCTTGCTGGACGAACCCTTTGCCGGCGTCGATGCCGCGACAGAGCGGGCGATCCTGGAGGTTCTGGAAAGGGCAAAACAATCGGGAAAGACCCTGGTTGTGGTCCATCATGATCTCGCTACCGCTGCAGAATACTTCGACAAACTCATACTTATCAAACATCGGCTCTATGCCTATGGGCCACCGGAGGCAGTGCTGCAGGAAGACCTTTTATGCAAGGTATATGAAGGTCGTCTGAAAATTTTTAGTGACGTCCTCAAGCAAGGGAAAACATAATGATCCACGATATATTCCTTGCCCCCCTGACTGAAACCTACTTCCAGAAAGCACTCATCGGTGGTTCTGTCGTTGCCATGGTCTCTGGTGTCATTGGCTGCCTGGTCATTCTCCGCCGCATGGCTTTTTTAGGTGACGCCTTGTCCCATGCCATGATTGCCGGTGTTGCCGGCGGCTATCTGATAATGAAACTGGTTTTTGGCCTGGAAGCTCACGGGCCGGGCATGCTGCTGGGATCGCTCATTGCTGCGGTCACAACAGTGGCACTCATCAGTTTTGTCTCCGGCATCTCCCGCATCAAGGAAGACACGGCCATAGGTATCATGTACACAGGTATTTTTGCCCTTGGAGTCGTATGTGTCTCAATCTTTCGCCAGTATATCCACATTGATCTTATGCATTTTATCATGGGTGATGTCCTGGGAGTGGCGGACAGCGATTTATGGGTTGCATCCCTTACTGCTGCGGCGGTGCTGTCTGTCCTGATTCTTTTTTACCGTTCCTTCCAGATAACCACCTTTGATCCTGTTATGGCTGCGTCCATAGGATTGCCAGTGCTGTTTCTTGATTATCTGCTCACCACCTGCGTGTCACTGGTAGTGGTAAGTGGTGTCAGCATGGTAGGTGTCATTCTGGTGGTTGGCTTTCTTATAACCCCGGCCGCCACAGCTTATCTGCTCAGTGACAGGCTTGATCGCATGATGGTGCTTGCCGCTTTTTTTGGCGTAACCAGTGTAATCGGCGGGCTGTACCTTTGCGTCTGGCTTGATTCCGCCGGAGGGGGCGCGATTATCCTGTTCTGTACACTGCAGTTTCTGACAGTTCTTTTCCTTGCCCCCAAATACGGCCTTCTGGTTCGCTGGTTAAACCTGCGGAGGATGGTTCCGCCGCAGCTGGTTGAAGACATTCTCACCATTATTCTCCGCCATGACAAGCCGGCTGAACGCAGCATCATTCATCACTATACAGACAACCTGAAAGGAGTTGACAAAGCCCTTAAACATATGCTTTGCCAGGGGCTGCTCATGCTGCAAGACGACAACAATACATACGCCCTGACAGAAACAGGTCAGAAAAAAGCGGAAAAAATCCTGCGAGCCCACCGCCTGTGGGAGACCTATCTCGCCTCAATTGGCACACCTGAAGAGCAGCTGCATTACGAAGCACATCAGCTGGAGCATGTTCGCGCAGAGGGAACAGTCGAATACCTTGACGAAAAACTGGGGAATCCGACAACATCAATCCACGGAAAAAAAATTGTTACAGTTCGCCGAAAAACAGCGTGAAAGCCCGTCATCTGGTTCGACAAGGGACGAGCCGGGAGCAGTTGCCTTTCAGCTTTCAGGCGCGGCATCAAGGTCAACGAGCTGACGATAAACCATTCCCTTTTTTATAAGCTCTTCATGGGTTCCCTGCTCAACAATTTCCCCCTGCTCAAGGACAACTATTCGATCCACACGCCTGATGCTGGAAAGCCTGTGAGCTATAATTATGGATGTATGGTGAGTCGAGCCATTCATAACCGCCTGTTCAAGCATTTTCTCAGATTCTGCGTCAATGGATGCTGTCGCCTCATCTAAAATGAGAATCCGGGAGTTACGATACATGGCCCGGACAAAAGACAGCATCTGTTTTTCACCAACAGAAAGTTCAAGCCCGCCTTCACCAACAACAGTTTTCATCCCCTGAGGCAGTCTTTCAACAAATCGAATCAATCCGGTATCTGCCAGGATCGTTTCCAGCCTTTCAGGATCAGGCTCCAGGTCAAGTATAATATTTGCCAGTACTGTATCCGGCAGAATAAAGGTATCCTGCATAATGACCCCTACATGCCGCCGCAGATCGCTCAACGGCACATTTCGAATATCAATGCCGCCAATGGTAATGCTGCCGCAGTCAGGGTCATAAAAACGGGAAAGCAGTTTGATCAGGGTGCTTTTTCCCGAACCGGTAGCACCAACTATGGCAACACTCTCCCCTTCCCTTACAAGTAACTGTATATTTTTCAGTACTGGAGCATCTTCCGAGTAACAAAAGGATATCGCCTGAAAACAAATGTCGCCCCCCTGAAGAAAAGAAGGGTGTTCATCATGCACTTCAGGAAGAGACGAGCGGGTATCGAGCAGGTTAAAGATCCGTTCTGCAGAAGCCATGGCTGACTGAACCACAGTATACATCTGGGAAAATTCACGCAATGGCTGAAAAAACATGCGCATATAGGTGAGAAAAGCGGTCAGCTCTCCCAGGGTCAAACGCTGTCGGATAACCTCACCGCCGCCATACCAAAGTAAAAGAGCCACGGCAAAAGAACTCAACACATCAGTAAGCGGCATGAACACCCCAAAAAGTTTTACCTGGCTCATATTGCGTTTGAAATACTCACTGGTCATTTTCCGGTGTCGTTCTTCAGCACTCTTCTGCCGGTTAAAAATCTGGATAATATGGACAGCGGCAAAGGTTTCTGTCAGAAAACCATTTATCGTGGCAAGCTGGGCCCTTATCAGGCGAAACCTTTTTCTGGAGAGCCGGGAAAAATAAATGGTCATCAAGATGGATACAGGCAGGAACAATGACATGATCAGGGCGAGCCGGACATTCATGGCATAAAGAAAACAAAGGATACCCAGCAGTTTCAGGGCCTCATTAAACAGGGTTACCAGCACCATGGTAAACATCTCATGGAGATTCTGGATATCATTGGTTACCCTGGTGGCCAGGCGGCCGCTTTGCTGATCATGAAAAAAACGCATATCCAGGGAAAGGATATGACCAAACAGCTCCTGGCGAAGCAGGTCCATGATGGATTGCCCGGTCCATTCCAGCAGCAAAGTCTGGACGAATCTGCATAAAAAGACGACTCCGGCAAGCAACAGATAGAGCAGAGCTGCGTTTCTGACACCTTGTATGCGCTCCTGCCCAGACAAAGTTTCCTGGGTGATAAAGCCGTCAATGCCCAGCTGCACAAGCTTGGGCAGCAATAATCCGGCTATGGTGACAATGAATGAAAGCAGGACGGCACCAGCCAGAAAATACGCGTACTTCCTGCAATAGCCGGCAATACGGCGCCAGAGAGAGGCGTCATCGGCGGTTGCGCTCTCCGGCTCTTCAGCGCAGGCGTCCTTATGCATACTCCCGCTTCTCCATCATGGTTCGATACAAAGGATGAGCAAGCAAATCCTCGTGTCTGCCAAAAGCGGCCATCTTTCCCTGCTCCAGGACAAGGATATTATCAGCAAGGCAGAGTACATTGAGCCGGTGCGACACAATGATAACAGATGAAAAGGTATCCAGTGCCGCAATTCGTCTTAAGATAGTCTGTTCAGTTTCAACATCAATCCCGGTAAGTCCGTCATCAATAATGAGCATCGGCCGCCTGCAAAGAAGGGCCCGGGCAAGTGCCATGCGCTGCCTCTGTCCACCGGAAAGTTTAACGCCCCGCTCTCCTATCCGGGCATCATATCCACCAGGCAGCTGCATGATTTCATCATGAATCGCTGCGTCACAAGCGGCGAGGCGAATTTCCTGTCTGGATGCGTCTGGTCTGCCAAAAGCAATGTTATCGGCAATACTGCCAGAAAAAAGCACCGGTTCCTGGGAAACATAAGAAATATTTTCCCTCAGGGACGCAACCTTCAGATCATTTACATCAGTATCATTAATACATATCATTCCGTCTTCAACGGGATAGAGCCGCAAAAGCAGGGAGCACAGGGTGGATTTACCGGAGCCGGTTCTTCCTGCTATACCGGTTATTCCAGGAGAAATCGTACAGTTTACTGCAGACAGGGCAGGAACTGCAGCGTTATTATAAGAAAATGTCAGCGTATGCAGACGGCAGACAAGCTCCCTTTGTGCCGGAAAAAAAGCCGCGTTTTTTCTTTCTACAACCGGTCGCTGCTCAAGCAGGTGATGAACACGGACAAGCGAGGTCACCCCGCGCTGAACAAGCATGGCAACCCAGCCAACAGCCATCATCGGCCAGATCATCAGATACATATAGGCTATCACAGCGACAAAGTCTCCCAGGGTAATATCTTGCCGGATAACAAGGCTCCCTCCATAATACAACACTAATACGAGAGTCAGGTTGCCAACCAGGATTGATAAGGGGTGGAGGATTCCCTGCACCATGGCAACGCGTATATTACTATAAATATAGTCTTTACCAAGCCGGGCAAAACGCCTCTGCTGCAAACGCTCAAGGGTATACCCCTGTACAAGCTGAATGGAACGCAGGGTATTGAGAGAAAATGCAGTCATAGTTGAAAACTGCTCCTGAACCTGGGTAAACCGGTAATGTAACCGCGAAGACAAAAAAAAGGTGGCTGCTGCCAGAAACGGCATAGGCGATAATGCTGCCAAGGTGAGTCGCACATCAATGACCAGGAGAAACATTATGGCCAACACTGTCATTATCAGGGCGTCTGATCCTGCTACAAGCCCCATGCCGCAGGCCATCTGCACGGCATTTAAATCGTTGCTGGAATGCGCTGTCAAATCACCTGTGGCCCGGCTTTTAAAAAAAGGCTGATCAAGGGAAAGGATGTGAGCATACAGGCGGTCACGTATCTTGTTTTCAACAATCCGGGAAAAGCCGACAATCAGGTAGCGCCAGGTAAAACGCAAAACGAGCATACAAAAGGAGGCCAGGATAACGAGACTGCCAAGGAATAATAAAGAGTGAAGATCTGCGGTTTGGGCAGCAAGGCTGTCAATGCCGTGCTTCAGTATTCTGGGAATATACAGCTGGAGACAGTCAACAAAAACGATAGCGATGATTCCGCACAACAGTCGATAAGGGTGCTGGCGAAAGAGGGGGCCAACGACCTGGAGGGCCCTTTTAAAGCCGGACTTGCTGGCGTCGTTCATGAGCGGACTACCCGTCGAAGCTCATTATAGGCCTCATTTAACTGCACAAAATCTTCATGTCTTCCGCCTTTGTCAGGGTGGGCTCTCTGCGCCTTTTTACGATACAGGGAAGTGAGTTCCTGTTTTGACATACCTGCAAACTGTTCCCTGCTTACGCCAATAACCGCAACTGCTTCGCTGATGCTCATGTGCCGGGAACCGGGAGCGGGCGGCCGGTATGCCCTCCTTCTCCGATACCCTCGATTCATTGTATTCCACAGAAAATCATTCCCTTCCAGGGCCAGATCAAAGTACATAAACAGGTAACGCAGCAGGTAATAAGGAGCTCTGCGGCTTCTTGCAAACCCTTTCCAGAACAATGCATCCCTGTCCAGCCTGCAATATTCTTCAATAAAACGTTCATCAACTTCATGCTGATCAAGCGCATCAGCCATCAGGCGGGCAAAACCTGAACTGAAATGGCGCTGAAGATCAAAAATCGTAAAGAGATATCTCCTGTATTCATGAGGCTGCAATATACCCTCTTGCGCGGTAATATACTGTTCTATCTCGTCACGGGATTTTTCAAGCAGAATTTTATAGAGAGGAGGAGAATTATCCAGTATTTCAGGGGAACTATGACCAAAACGGAGAAAATGCACCCTGCGCCGGTCAAAAACATGTGTTTTTGCCAGTACTTCTGCCTTGGCATCTTCAGTCATGGGACGCCAGTTCCTGTAGGCATGACGGTTACGAAAGGGTTCAGTCCTTATCCGGATATATGGATCAAGATAAGGCAGGAACAACTCTTCCAGCTCCGGTGAATCAGAGCTGATACCCAGGGGCTCAAGAGCATGGAGAATACGTTCATCCAGCTCATAGCTCACATCTCCGGTGTAAAGGATATACCGGGAAGGATCAGGGCCAAGATCAAGTATATCTTCAGCAACATACCTGTCTCCGCTCCTGACAGAGTGGCGTAAGATATAGTGAATCCGGTCATGTATTATTTGTCTGGCCAGGTACATGGAATACTTTACAGCAGCTACTCACATAGCACATAACTATATGGTTTCAATTTCTTTTCTCCTAAAGCAACTCCTCACGGGGCATATCACCTCTTTAGTACCTTACTCGTAACTCCTCACCGCTCACCCCTCTTTGAACGATCACGACCCGCCGCCTAGAGGGGCTATAGCTGCCAATCGTGCTTGGCCAAAGAGGGGCAACCTGAGAGCAGTTACACGTTTGAGGCAGGTAAAACCAGAGAGGTACACACCCTGTGAGCAGTTACCCTTACTCCTCAATTCCTGTCATAAAAAACAAGAAATTATTTGAGGCGTAAGGTCTCTTGGGTTGCGGATTTTCCGCTTTAGTGTACTTGCTTTACGTCTGTCACAGCTTTCAGCCTGCCCGGATTCGGGCAGGCGCAACTGGCAGCTCTATAGTCCCTCTATGCGGCCAGTCGTGATCCGCCCGAAAACGGGCAGCCTGAGAGCTGTTACAAAAAATCAGGCAAACAGCTGATCATTTCCTGCACAGCTGCAACGGAAAAAGGGGTAGTCAGGGTAGAGGCAAAACCATGGTCTTTACGTCTCAGCATTTCCTCACATGCGGCGTCTCCACAGGCTGCGATCAGCACGGCAGCAGGGTTTATCTCAAGAATCTTTTGCGCGGTCTCCAGTCCTTGCTTTTCCCTGTACCTGTCAATGCTCACAAGGACAAGGTCAAAACCGCTCTTTTTTTCTTCAGCCTCACAATATTTTTCAATTACCTCAACAGTATTTCTGGCAAGGGTGACGTTATACCTGCACAGCTCAAAGACACGCTTGTTGATTGCTCCTATCATGTCATCCTCCTCCATGATCAGGACATTTTTCCTTTCATCAGTTTGAAAAGAAGCATCAACTTCTGACCTTCGGCCAGAATTATATCCTGCAGAAACAGGAAGATAAATGTTAACCACACAGCCGCACCCGGTCTGGCGATCTATTATGATGGCCCCGTTGTGTTTTTTGATAATGGAATGAACAATGGTCAGGCCAAGTCCCATGCCTTTCTGGACGCCTTTCTCCTTGGTAGAAAAATATGGATCAAAGACCTTGTCAACCAGGTCTTTAGGAATACCCGGCCCATTATCAGAAAAAATAACCCGCACCAGTTTCCCCTCCGGTACAGGGTGCTGCCTTAGTTCTGCCTCACTTTCTCCGTCAACCAGGTCAAGGGTAACCTGAACATGTCCCTTACCTTTAATGGCACCAACCACATTGTCTGCAAGGTTACTAAACACCTGTTCAAAAAGAGAAGGATCAAGCCGCAGCAGAGGGTGGCAGATGTTGTCCTCCACTGCATAGGTGATACTGGTGTCTGCAAGTTTATAGTCCAGGGTCTCGCGGATCAGGGCTGAAAGATCCGTGCGTTTATGCTCCGCCAGATGATTGTCGGAAAACGTGCTCAGCTTTCGAACCAGCTTAATACTTAATTCCAGGGCATTTGAGGCTTCTTCCAGGAGATCTGTGACCTGTTTTTCTCTGGAGAGGTATCTTGACATTTCAATATTGCCGCTGAGTATGGTCAGCAGGTTATTGAAGTCATGGGCAAGGCCAGATATCAAAAGAGACATGGCGTCAAATTTTCTTATCCGCTCAAGCTCCTTTTCAAGCATTTTCCGCCGCTTTTCCGTCTGTTTTTGTCTGGTCAGATCTGTAAGGATACCAACGATAAACAGCTCTTCTTCTTCAGGGACAGGCAGCAGACGCAAGGCTATCTGGCATTTTGAGTGCCTGATAACAGCTGGCTGTTGATACTCAAAGACAAGACCTTCAAGTTTATTTTTTTTGTTCAGGCCTGCCAGCCATTCCTGGATAACCTCCCTGTCCTTTTCCACAAAATAATCAAAAAAATTGCGGCCAAAAAGCTTTTCTTCCCCTTCACCCATCAGCTCGATGGCAGCCTTGTTTATCATGACAAGACGACCTTTATCATTTAATTCAACAACGCCATCGCTCATATTGGCTACAATAATTTCACTGTGCCGTTTGCTCTCGAGAAGTTCAGCCGTAATTTCCCGATAATAAAGCTTCCCCCCCTCAATGTCCCTGGTTTTCCTGACGCCGGTCTGGTAGGCTTCAAGTGCTTCCAGGATATGGGTTCTCATGTGACTGAAGGGCCCCTTGGCAATACAGGCATCAGCATTCAGACACAGGGTGTTCTCGTTATCTTCGACGGCTATTGCTGACAGAATGACCAGAAATATATCGTTATAGTCAGGAGTGTTGCGAAGGATATAGGCAAACTTTTCTCCATCAATCTTCGGCATAACAAGGTCAGTAAAAATGATATCCGGTTTCAGGATATGTATACTGTCCAGTGCTTCAAGGCCGTTTTCAGCAGTCTTAACGTCCCAGCCTTCCTTTTCCAGAACTGATCTTACTATCTTCTGAAAGACCGGGCTATTGTCTACGACCAGGGCATACCCCTTATACGCCATAGTTAAAAAGCTCCCTGATTTTATCTGTTACTTCCTTGATTTCAAAAGGTTTGCTGAATACGCAGTCTGCGCCAAGTTCCTTTGCCGCCGGCAAGTATGCTTCCGGGCCTATACGCCCTCCTCCGGAGATGGCAATTATTTTCAACGCCGGGTTCTCCTGCTTGAGAAGATGTATTGTCTCCAACCCTTCCTGCTCAGGCATAATCAGATCGGTGATTACCAGATCAACCGGGTGTTGTCTGGCCATATTCATTCCCTCCCGGCCATCAACAGCTTCAAGTACCTCTCCTCCCACTCGCTCGATCATCTGGCGTAAAAGGGCCCGCATTTGTCCGTCATCATCAATTACAAGAACTTTCATTGCATTTCCTTTATTACAACAAATTTTGTAGAAAAACCCTCTTGCGAAAAAAAGCTATCATGGCTTTTCTCTTTGCCAAAATTCTTATCTGTTCAGGAATGAGATCAGACAGGTCATGCATCATTATTGACATTTTATAGTCAATGTTTGGTGCAAATCGATTATCAAGGTACCAGGCATAAAAAAGACCAAAAAAAAGTCCGGGGGGAGTAAAACCATCCTTACCGTTGATAACCCGATAATACAACCGCTCAACATTTGCAGACAGAGTCATTTTGCAAAGCTGAAGATAAGCGGTTATATCCTCAATGGATAAAAAGCTTTTCAGAAGGTGTTTTTCCTGGATGGTAAGCTGATAAACCTGGCCAACCCGCTCCCCATCGTGAAAAACGTCGGTCATCTTTTTTGACAAAGCGTAGTTTCCCAGCAGCGATTGACCCAGGGCAACAAGAAACACTGCCTCGAAACGTTTATCCTGATCAGTCTGATCAAGTCGAATCTTTATCTTTCTGTCCACAGGGTCATAAAAGGAAAACACATTATCCCACTGCTGGCATCTCTTCCATCTTTCCGGAACAATGAGACTGAAACCTCGGATATAGCGCAGGTGCTCTATCTGAATATCCGGATGCTGCCAGATTATACCTGCCAGTCGCTCAAATAAAGTATCCTGACGTTTTTTTTGCGCTGCCGCAGATACGGCGGTCTGTTCACCTATAATCTCAAGAGACAGGCTGTTTAACATTCTCTGAATATATTTAAAACGCATACAGGGAATAATCATCTGCGGACATGATTCTCTCTGAACAAAGGTTGAGGGGTGCATCTCCAGCTTTGGCGTCACTGTTTCAGTGAGGCTGTCAGTGTTTTTCAATACCCATAACGTCTTGATCGCCCCGGCAATTGCATCCGGGTCGTGCTGAATGATGCCATTGTCACGCAGCAGGGCCTCGGAATATATCCTGGCGATTATTGGCCGCAGCCCCATGGATTCGATTTCTTCCCGATCTACATAAATAGGTTCCTTGTCTTCCAGGGCATATCTTTGCAGGATAGAGCCGGGAATATCCCGCATTTTCAGACATAACACATGTGAAAACAGTGAATGGATACCGCCAGGGATATTACGGTGATACGCCCTGATCAGATCGGATACATGAAATTTTCTCTCCGGGGAATCCCTGGTTACATCAGTTTCTCCTTTCTGCACCCAGATGTTGGCAACAAGTACTTTTAAAGCTGACCTGTTCCGCCGGACAACCTCAGCTATTTCAGGGATCTGGAGAATAGGGATAATCGAAGTATACAGACTCCCTGGCGCAAAGACTATAATATCAGCACTGGATATGACCTCAACCACTTCAGGCGGCAAAAAAGGCTGGCAGCTGAAATCAATAAATATCCGGTCAACCGGATAGCCGCGTTGTGCCTGACCGGATTTGTATTCACTGGAAACAAGCACCCCGTTGTCGTACAGAACCTGCAGCTGCGACATGGTGGTGGTACAGGGAAGAACGCTGTCAGGACTCGCCCCGATCATACTGGTCAGCTTGCCTAAACCTTTTAAGGTGGCTGTTCCCATGATGCGGGGAGAGGCCAGCAGATCATCTTCGCTCAAATTTTCATCCAGCTGCTCATAGACGGCAGAGGCAAGAAGAAGATTCCCCAGACAGTGTTTCCTCTGCAGGACCGGGTTCAACCTTTTATCGTCAAAGAGCCTGCGAATCAACCCTTCCAGAAAACGCCCTAGTTCGGACGGAAGATTCATGACCCTTGCCCCGCTTTCCTGTATCACTTCGCCGGCTGATTCGGGGGGTGCTGGAAAACGATAATTAAAAAGATCATAAAGTATTCCTGCCACCTCGCAGGCTTCTTCAGCACCAAGCTGATACCTTCGTATGAGCGTTTGTTTTCGAACGGCTGAAAGCAGGACATGACGCAAGTCACCCAGGGCAATCAGGGGCAAATCCTTCAGCAGTTCACCTGTTGAGCCTCCATCATCAGTGGTACAGACTATTGAGGATAATTCAGCAAAATATTTCTTCAGGCCTGAAAATGGGCGGTCTCTCCAGCCTGGTTTTCGTGAATCGCCGCCAATGATAGTTGAAAGCCCGGTGCCGCCGCCAAAGGCTACCACCCTGGTGTTTTGAAAATCAAAGGAAGAAATATACTCATGGACGCCCCTTAAATACAGCGATACCTTTTCTGTTCTGCTGCAAGCAACCTCCTCCAGCATCAGGCTCGTTACTTTTTCGGCAAGATTCGTTCCGGGAAGAAAATCAGCTGGAGCGAAGGCACCGGCATAAAGGTCTTTTATCTTACTTTTAATGTCACTACTCACTGGGCACGTACCACCCTGATTTTTCTTGCTACAGGTAACCAGTCACGGAGCTTGTACTTCTTCATTATTCTCTTATTCTGGTGTGTAACTGGTCACAGGTGCAACAGAACTGGACAGGCACCATTTCCCGCAGGCAAGCAGGCGAAGTGAGACGTTTGTGTGCTTCGGTAATTTTCACAAGTTACCTTTTAATATCAGATATATATTATGCTGAAAGTAATTGTTCAACCCTGAAAATATCTTTTGGGGTATCAACCTCAACGGAGTCATACTCTGTCAGAACAACCCGGATCACATAACCGTACTCCAAAGCACGAAGCTGCTCCAGTTTCTCAAATTTCTCCCACTCTCCTTCGGGCAGGCCAACAAATGTAATCAAAAATTTTTTCCGGTAGGCATACACCCCCAGATGTTTATAATAGGTCGGCTGGCATCCATCTTCGGGACTGCGCTGAAACGGGACAGGCGAACGTGAAAAATACAGGGCATTTGCGTGACAGTCAAACACCGTCTTCACATGGTTGGGATCTGTAATCTCTTCCGGGCGTACAATCCTGTAGATCAGCGTCGACATGGGCAGCGCCGGATCATCAATAAGGGGGCGGGCGACCTGCTCGATAATTTCTCCAGGGAAAAGCGGCTGATCGCCCTGAATGTTGACGACGACATCATGCTCATCAACGCCAAGTTTTTCCACTGCTTCAGCCAGCCTGTCTGTACCGGTGGAATGATCCTGCCGGGTCATGACATATTCTCCACCAAAGCCGGCAACTGCCCGGGCGATACGATCATCATCTGTTGCCACGACAATGCGGTCAAGCAGGTCAACAGACCTTGCCCTTTCCACAACATGTTGTATCATAGGCTTTCCAGCAATAAGAGCAAGGGGTTTCCCCTCAAAACGATTTGACTTATATCTAGCTGGAATTAAAGCGATTACCTTTATATCTTTCTCAGACATCGTTGACGGCATGTGCAGGTGGACTGCGATTTTTATAACGACTCACAGGGCATGTACCACCCTGGTTTCACGTGCTTTGAAGCCTGCCATTGCTTCCAGCCCGCCCGAAGACGGGCCTCCTGAAAGCAGTGACAGATTTTTTAAAATTGCATACTATGTAACTACTCACTGGGTGTGTACCTCTCTGGTTTTACCTGCCTCAAACGTGTAACTGCTCTCAGGCTGCCCATATTTGGCCAAGCACGATTGGCAGCTATAGCCCCTCTAGGCGGCGGGTCGTGATCGTTCAAAGAGGGCTGAGCGGTGAGGAGTTACCATACTATTATGTTACCTTGAGACCAATGAAAAGGCAATCAGCAAACGCTGCGAAACAAAACCGATGGTGATGTCACCAGCACCACCAATAGCCCTTTATATATCGCCGGATGTCCCCAAAGATATGGTCAGCACAACAAACACCTTGCTGAGCGATCTTGTCAAGACAGAGACACTCCAGGGATTTCCCTTTCTTTTATTTCTGGGCCCAGAAAATCTCAGTCTTCTTTCCTTTAACGAAAAGCAGCAGCAAAATGGACGGCTGCTTATTGATTTTCTCTCGAATAAATCAAGAAAAAGAATGGCAAGGGCGGGAAAAAGGGAATTGCTCATAAAGGCCGTCTCCATTGGCAATCGATTGCCGAAGATGGTTCTTGACGCAACAGCCGGAATGGGTGGAGACGGTTTCCTTTTAGCCGCAGCGGGCTGTACGGTAACACTCTGCGAACAGAACAGATACATGGCTGCCCTGCTGGAAGATGGACTCAGACGCGCGGCCAGAGATGCGGACATGAAAAAGGTGTGTGAAAACATCAGGTTGCTTCCGGTAGATGCGAAAAAGTACATACAGAAAGTAAAAGAATCACCGGAAATAATCTATCTTGACCCGATGTTCCCGCCTCGATCAAAGAGCGCCAGGGTGAAGCATGAGCTGGCCTTGCTGCAAAAACTCGTCGGCCACAGTGAAGATGATACGGCCCGGCTTTTTGCTGCAAGCTGGGCCCGGCTCCCTAAAAAAATAGTGGTCAAACGACCGGTAAAATCTCCGCCTCTCTGTTCTGTCAGGCCGGAATACTCGCTGAAAGGAAACACCATTCGTTTTGATGTTTATACTCCTCCCTCCATGGTTCCCCCTTCATTGTAATCTCGTAACTGTTTTCAGGTTGCCCGGATTTGGGCAAGCGCGACCGGCCGGAGATGGGTGAGAGGGGAAGCATGGGAGCTGCAATCAGGGCCACGATTTTCTCCTCAGCCCTGGTGAACAATAAGAAGAGCACATCCTTTATTGTGGACTGCGATTAAAAAGGATTCCGCGTAACTGATCACGGGCACTTCATCTTTGCCCGATCACTCTTTCCCGCATACTCTTGTACACGAACGTCTCTCTTCGCCTGCTTACCTGCGGAAAATGGTGCCTGCCCGCTGCTACACCCGTGACCAGTTACACGTTAAAAGCAGAGGGGAACACCTAAAGTGCAGACCCCGTGATTGGTTACCTCAGCTTGCGGCGGCGACGTCCACGGCCTTGCATATCCGGTCCCTGGCACTGTCTTCCAGGCGAACAGGTACCGGGTAGCACAACGTTCGTTCCAGTATCCCGACAGACTGCGGCAGGGCCTGAGGATCGTAATGATAACGGCGTTTTCCATTTTCCTTAAACGGCCAGCCATTATGGCACAGGGTCTTGCTGTCAAGCAGATGCTCCCACCTGGGGTAAAAATGCCAGTTATTTTCACCCCAGTTAATGGCACCGGCATTCTGCTCGCGTAACACAGCATTGACCTGATCGGCTCTTTCCCTGGTGGGAAACATGAAGGCTAAAAAAGTAGCACTGTCGCCCCGCTCATCCAGTATTTCACGAAAACTGACCCCGGGGAGCTTGCTGACAGCTTCCTTAAGAATATTTTTATTTGCCTGCTGGGCAGCAATCATTGTATCCAGTTTTGCCAGCTGAGCCAGACCAATGGCACCCTGCAGCTCCATCATCCTGTAATTAAACCCGATAAAAGAACGCAGCTCCCCTCCTCTGCCCCCGGGGTTTGGCAGATGATCATGACCATGATCATGATACTCCGACATGGCCCGCCACAACCGCTCGTCATGGGTGATGCACATACCACCTTCACCGGTGGTCAGGGTTTTTACTGAATCAAAGGAAAAGGTGCCGCAGGCTCCAAAGGTACCGAGATGCTGTCCGTTCAGCCGACCGCCTGCGGCCTGAGCAGTATCTTCTATCAACGCAATACCGTGCCTGTCCGCGATGGCCCTGATTTCTTCAACCCGTGCCTGAGCACCAAGCATATGAACGAGGATGATGGCCCTGGTCTTGTCATTTATTTTTTGTTCCAGATCGGCCGGGTCCATGTTGAGGGTGGTATCAACTTCAGTAAACACAGGAATGGCCCCAATATCAAGTATTGCTTCCCAGGTGGCGACAAAAGTAAAACACTGCGTAATGACTTCATCACCGGCAGCAACACCAAGAGCACTTAAGGCAACTTTCAGTGCTGCTGTCCCTGAAGTAACAGCCTGGGCGTATCCTGCTCCGGTATACCTGGCAAACGCCTTTTCAAACTCAAGCACCTTATACGTATCGTTTCTTTGCTCCCCGAATTCATACCGGAAAAGCACTCCGGTATCCAGTACGTCTTGTATTTCCTTTTTCTCCTCTTCGCCAAACATCTCAAAACCCGGCATAATACCTCCTTCATCGTCAGGCTGTTCAGCAGCAACTGATTCCAGGCACCATATTGTTGCCTGTAACTGTACCACCCTGGTTTCACTTGTTTTCAAGCATTCTAAGCCGCGCTTCTATTATCTCTTTTTCCTGGTCAGCCTGGCTCCCTTGCCCAGCCTGCTGTACTGTCTCCAGATATTGCCTGTAGCTCCTGACAGCCTGCTCAGTTTTCTTCTGCTGCTCATAGACCCGGCCCATGGACTTGTACGCCAGGCTTTCATACCCTTTCTTCTGAGACAGGAGAGTATATTGGCCCAAGGCGTCATCCAGGGCACCCTGCCGTTCATATAACACTGCTGTCCTGTAGGAAACAAGGGGCACAAGCAGCGAGTCGCCTGGCAGGATTGCGGCCAACTCCCTGAGCGTGTCAACAGCCTTGGCAGGTTCATTGCCTGTTTCATAGAACGTTGCCAGCTCAACCTGCGCCCATAATGCAGACGGGGTTGAGCCATATTTATCAATGACCTTCTGCAAAAGGACCTCCTTGTCACCTGTACTGTGCAGGGCCTGGTCCAGCGCTGATGCCGCCTGCTCAAGCAGACGTGTCCGGTATGAGCCGTAAAGGGATACAGTGACAACAACGACAGTAAGGCAGGCGATACATATCCAGATCCGCCTTTGGTTTTTCCTGATAAAGGTGATCATTTTTGGCGGAAGACTTAAATGTTCCAGTACCCCGTCAGGTTCTTTTAATACGTCCATGGATTTTCTGTCCAGGGCATTGTTTTCAGACATAGTATTGCTCTTTTTTGCAGTCTCTTTTATAAATAAGCTGTAACGTTCGCAGGGCACATATCACCCTGGGTTGACCTGGCTTGCATCTGTAACAGTTTTCAGGCTGCCCTGATTCTGGGCAGGCGTGAATGGCCGTATACTCCTGTACAAGGTCTGAGCGTGCCGGCCCAAAGCTGCTGCAGCCCTGACCAGCTACGCCTCCGCTGACAGAATAAAGGCTTAACTTTTCGATCATACATCAAAAAAATAAATTACACCACCCTATTATGAAGCCAGAACAGCATATCTATACTGTGGGTAAATTAAACAGGGAGATTCGCACCATTCTTGAAAGAAAATATCCCTTCATCTCGGTATCAGGAGAAATATCCAATGTAAGCAAACCATTTTCCGGCCACCTCTACTTCACCCTCAAAGATGACTCGTCCCAGATCAAAGCTGTCCTTTTCAAGATGCAGCAGCGCTATCTCACAGCTCCTCTTGAAGATGGCAGGCAGGTTATCTGCAAGGGCAGAATATCTGTATATGAGCCTCGCGGCAACTACCAGCTTATTATTGACACGGTTGATTTCCATGGTTCCGGGGAACTGCAGGCAGCCTATGAACGGCTTAAAAGGCGGCTTGCCGCAGAAGGGCTGTTTGCTGCCTCCCTGAAAAAGAAGATGCCTCCCTTGCCCGGGCATATTACGCTTGTTACCTCCCCTCTAGGGGCAGCTGTTCACGATTTCATCCAAATAAGCACACGCCGTTCCAGCCTGACCAGCATTTCAGTGTATCCCGTGTCTGTACAGGGTAAGCAGGCCCCGGACGAGATTGCTCATGCTGTTGATGAAATCAACAGATTAAACAGGACTGACATCATTGTTCTTTGCCGGGGTGGAGGTTCGATAGAGGATCTCTGTGCTTTTAACGATGAGAACCTGGCAAGGACAATCTTCCGGTCAGCAATTCCAGTGGTCAGTGCTGTTGGCCATGAAACTGACTTTACCATAGCTGATTTTGTTTCTGATCTCAGGGCACCTACCCCCAGTGCCGCAGCTGAGCTGCTCACTCCTGACACAGAAGAATACCGCAGACAGATCAACGTAATGAAAGGTTCGCTGAATACTGCGTTGAAAAAAGTTCTCACCGGGTATCAATACAGATTACTGTATCAATATCAACGTCTCAGCACCATGCCCAGACCTCTTGACACTCTTGTGCTCAGGGTCAGCCAGCTGGCCATGAAACAGGAACGGGTCATCCTGGCGCAGCTGACAGCAAAAGCAGAAGCTGTGCACAAAGCAGCCAGAATTCTGGAAGGCCATTCGCCCGCGGTCAAACTGCCCCTACAGCAGCAAAAAGTGATATCACTGCAAAAAAGACTGAAAACTGCCATCAACACTCTTTTGCAGCACAAGCGTCATCAATATACAACCACGGTCTCTGTGCTTGATGCGGTCAGTCCACTGGCAACCCTTTCCAGAGGATACGCCATTGCCATAAAGGAAAAACCAGCTGGCGGCATTATAACCGACCCAAGGGATGTCTGTGCGGGAGAAAAGTTCAGCCTGCAGGTAAAGCATGGGACGATCCCGTGCCGGGCAGAAGGGTAAGTAACTGCTCTCATCTCACCCATCTTCAGGCGATCAAGACAGGTCGCACAGAGGGACTATAGCTGCCAGTCGTGCTTACCCGGATCCGGGCAGCCTGAAAGCAGCTATAGATTTAAAATCATAAAGAAGTTACACGCCCTGCAAGTAGTTGCAAGGGGTAAGTGGTCAATTGATAAGGAGGTTGACCTGCTGGTCAATACGGACAAGTAAAGCGGGCAATTCAACCGGGGCATGCCTTACAGCTTCCTTTATTTCCTTGCCCCAGGCCCTGAGCATATCAGTGGAGACTTTCCTGGTCGCGTTGCCCTTGCACCATTCCTGGCCAATTTTCCGGCCCAGGCCTCCCAGAAAGGCTCTCTGATCTTCTCGTTGCTCTGCAGGCGTCTTTGCCAGTATTTCCTGGACAATATCCTGCCAGCCAGTGACAAGCAATGTTCCTTCCTGAAAGGTAATGAACCAGCGTTTTTCTTCTGCCGTTAAACCGGCAGGTATTATGTAGGCAGGAGTCTCTTCAGGGTGCAGCAATGCAGCCTGCGCATTATCAGCATAGACACTGACGCAGCTGGTTGTCTCTACAAGGCAGCAGCAGAACAAAATAAAAAGTAAAAATCTCATGGCATTTAACGTATAAACCAGCATGGCTGGACCAGACAGCCTTCAGCCATAACAAAGCAGTAAACCGGAACCTCGGAAAACCAACATCTTTTTTGCAACTACTCACAGGTCACGCAACCTCTTTATCTGACTTGTTTTTAAGTCTATAGCTGCTTTCAATCCCGCTCAGATCCGGACAAACGTGACTGGCGGTTGCAGTCCTTCTGTGCAGCCAATCGTGTTTGCCCGCAAACAGTTGATCTGAAAGTATTTATCCTTTTTTTACCACTGACGGCGTCCCCTGTCAAGACGGAGCAGCAAAAAAGTACAATTTTTTAAACCGAAGTGTAGTTTTTTTTCATTTTCTGTACAATGTCTCCGAACAAGCTCTGCATTAATCAGTTATGTCATGACCTGTCGCTTACAGCCGCCTCGGTAAAGGTCTTTACCTCGGTCAGAAGTGCTGCAGCTCCCTCAAGGGCGTTCATGGCAAAGGCTGCACCAGTTCCTTCTCCCAGTCTGAACTGAAGGTCAAAAAGAGGCTGCAGACGAAGCTTTTCCTGCATGTACCCGTGTCCAGGCTCAACCGACCGATGGGCGCAAATGATATAATCACGGACAAAGGGTTCCAGAAGACAGGCAATAAGGGCTCCGGCGGTTGAGATAAAGCCGTCGACTACAACCGGTTTTTTCAGGGCCGCAGCACCAAGAATCAATCCGGCTATGCCGCCAATTTCAAAGCCACCCAGTTTGGCCAGAACATCCAGACCATCTTCAGCGTCAGGCTTGTTGGTTGCTATGGCCTGTTCTATCACCTGAATCTTGTGGCGCAGCTGATTGTCGTCAATTCCAGTACCTCTGCCCGTTACATCAGCAACAGATTTCCCGGTAACAACCGCAGCGATGGCACTGCTGGGCGTGGTGTTGCCGATTCCCATTTCACCTGTGCCAAACACATCGACCCTGTCGGCCATTTGCTCTGCAACCTGAATACCGGCTTCAACGGTCATGACCGCATGCGTTCTGGTCATGGCGGGTCCAGTCATAATATTCTGCGTTCCCCTGGCGATCTTTTTTCGGATAAAGCCGGGATGATCCTGCAAGTCAAAAAACTCATCAACCGCCCCCATATCAACCACCACCACCTCTGTGCCTGACTGTTTGGCCAGTGCGTTGATACCAGCACCTCCCCCCATGATATTATAGACCATCTGCGTGGTCACTTCCGCAGGATAGCCGGAGACCCCCTCTGCATTTACACCGTGATCACCAGCCATAACAACCACAGTTTTTCTGGCTACAGGCGGCGGCATACAGCGAGTCATCCCAACCAGATCCACCGCCAGATCCATGAAGGAACCTAATGCCCAGTGCGGCATGGTTAACTGGTCCAGCCTCCTGGTTGCCTCATCACGGCAGGAAGTATCCTGGGGATAAATATTTTTACATGTCTTTTCAAGGTAACCGCTGTTTTCTTTTCTCTGCATCCTTTGTCCTCTTGTTGTGTCAGGTATTGTTTCTGTCAATTTTCTGGCCGAATATCTGCTCGGAGAACAGATGTTAACTTCCCGAAGTTACGATTTTAATTTCCTGTTGTGACTGAAGGCTGCCTGATCCGGCCATGCAGGGTTATCAGTATCCGGTCAGCGTCCGGTCATAGAGCTTGCCGACACCATATTCACTGCGACGCTTGAACTTCTCCCAGGGCGGCCCGATGAGCTGCATCTCCGGACAGGTACGCTGAACCTCTATGGCAATCTCCATTTCCTTGGTGCAACCGGTGGAATACGTGGCATCCTTACCGCTCCATTCAGGCGGCACTTTCTGCTTCATGAGTGAAAACGCGTATTCAATATCATCAACACTCTGAAAACGCCAGATATCAATCATGCCTGATCGTTGAAAGATTTCCCACATATACATAATGTCATCGGCGTCCATCCCCTCCTCAAAATGCTCGGCGGGATTAATGATGACCACGTCATGCAGGGTTGCCCGCAGATGCTCAACAAACACACTGAGAATATGTTTTGCCGTCTGCAGCTCTCCAGGTATAGAACCAACAATGGCCGAGTAAAACATGATTTTCTTGCCGCGCTCTCTCTCTTCTCTAGCCATTTTAATAAGCACATCAGCCTTTTTCCGCAAGGCAGATTGCGGGAATCGTATGGTTGCCGGGTGATGTGGCTTAAGCAGCATATCAATTTTTCCTTCATTTTCAGGGAAAAGGGAAAGGATGTCCCTGGTGAACTGAAAACGGTTGGTAATGATTTCCCTGCAGCCGGGGCTGCGGCTTATGACAAGATCAGCTTCCTTAAAGGCTCTGGCAAAGGTCACTGAGGTAAGCAAGGGATTGAAGTCCTCCCCGGTTCCATCGGAAATGACCAGCAGGCGGTTATCATTGTCAAGCAGACGAAGCAGATCATTTTTTGAAATCTGGCTGTTGTCAATCAGGGCAGCTCCCTGAAGAAGAGAAACAAGCACCGGGTCTTCCATGATGTCCGCATAGGAAATTCGATGATAGTAAAAATTCTGCTTGACCGCCAGAATAACCCTGACACCAATCTCCATCAGGTTGCTGATGATAGCCAGGTCAAGGACTATTTCGCCTGAGCGTCCTGCAAGCCAGAGAATACATGGTTTTTTATGGCCCTGAACAACACCGTTTACCCACTCACAAAGCCACAGCCATGCTTCATTCTCAATGGGGCAGTTTATGCCTTCGTTTAATACATGCTGATTCGGCAGGCCATCATTTCCCCAGATCGAACGACAGGTGGTCAGCAGCAGCAGACGGCGTAATTTTAACAGGTGCAGCTGCAGGTCAATATCAGGTATAGTTGTCGTATCTGTAAGCCTTAGCCCCTCTGGCGACAGGTAGGCCTTATGAAAGGGCTCTGATTGCAAGAACTCCCAGGCCCGCTTGTTCTCCTCTTCCCTGACCGAGGCCAAAGGGCGGTCGATTTCGCTGATGGTTGTAAAGATCCCCAGAAGACGTTTTTCCAGATGCCCGGGCAGCTGCACCTTGTGTGTTATCTCGTGGTTAAACTTGATGGACAGCAGGCTGAGCAGGTATTTCTTTTTATAGTCATCGTTAATCACTTCGCTTACCAGCCGTTCCAGTCTGGTCCAGATTTTTGCATAGGCAGTTGTAAGCAGGGTATCTGCCTTTTTTTCAATGATTGCTTCAAACAGCTTGTCTGAACAGGGATAATACAACTGTTCCGGTTCGAGGCGCACCATAAAGTTGAGCTGTTCCGGGCTTGCTACAAGATCTGGAAACGTCTCGTAGGCGATATGATTCTCGGTGAAGAAATTCTTCACCCAGGCATCCTGTTCCGGACTCAGGCCTTTTCTCGGGAAGAAACCACTTTCCATCAACTGCTCCATTGATTATCCTGAATCAGTTGCCAGACTTGCCTGGCAATAGTTTCAGGTTCTTTTTCTGCAACGTCTACTTCAAAATCCGCAACAGCCCTGTACCTGGGCAACCGTTTTTGAAACAGGTCCCTTGCTTTATCAATATCCTTTAACAGGGGTCTTTTTTTCACTTCTTTCTCTGCCCCGGGATAAGACAGCAGCCGCTCCAGTATCTGCTCGACTTCAGCGTGCAGATAAACAACTTGCCCCATCCGGCGAATCTGTTCAACCTGAAAAAAACCGCCTCCAGTGGAAACAATGGTATCTCGTACACACGTTATGATCCACTCTGCCACCCTGCGCTCCATTTCGCGAAATCGGGCTTCTCCCTGCCCGGAGAAAATCTCGCGAATCTTCTTTCCTGTCAGTGACTCTATCAGATCATCTGTATCAATGGCAAAACGGCCTGTTACCCTGGACAGGGCTCGAGCGGTTCTCCCCTTACCCACCCCCATAAAACCGATCAGGATTATATTGTTCATCTCCTGCGCTCTCTTCTGCCTAGACCTTCCTGATCTCATTTACAAGGCTGCTGTTCACGAAACCACCCCTTCTTTACTGTACGAACAGCTGCACATCTGGTATTATGTGCTGCAAGAAGGATAGAAACAAAGCAGGCACAGCTTTCTGCTTGCTGATCACCTTTAAAAAAATCAGGTAAAAAAGATTATGACTCACTGGTATACTGTAGTGCGAGGTAAATCACAAGGCCCGTTTACAACACAGCAGATTCAGGAAGATCTTGCCCATGGACGGCTGACAGGCGATACACTTGTCTGGCGCGATGGTTTCAGCGACTGGACCCTCATAACCGAGGTGCCGGAGCTGCAGCAGATGCCTGCTGTCGCGCCCCCTCCTCCAGCCTCAGCCAAGCAGGCGCATGAAATCGACTATGAAATTTTTGGCAACGAAATGCAGTTCGTCGAAATTGAGCTTGATCCCCGGGAAAGCGTGGTCTCCGAAGCCGGGGCAATGATGTACATGCAGGACCATATTGAGATGACCACCGTTTTCGGCGACGGTTCACAAAGCTCTCAATCCGGCAGTTTTTTCGACAAAATGCTCGGAGCCGGCAAGCGTCTTATTACCGGAGAAGGCCTGTTTATCACCATGTTTACCCATACCGGACCGGGCAAGGCGCGGGTGGCTTTTGCCGCACCGTATCCAGGTAAAATCATACCTCTTGATCTTTCTCATTACAATCACCGGATCATCTGCCAGAAAGATGCCTTCCTGTGCGCAGCCAAAGGAGTTTCCCTGGGCATCGCCTTCCAGAAAAAAATCGGAACAGCTCTTTTTGGGGGCGAAGGTTTCATCATGCAGCAGCTTGATGGTGACGGCATGGTCTTTGTCCATGCCGGCGGCACTATCATTGAAAAGGAACTGCAACAGGGCGAATCATTGCGGGTAGACACAGGCTGCCTGGTTGCCCTTACCCAGTCAGTGCAGTATGACATTCAGTTTGTGGGCAATGTTAAATCAGCGCTGTTTGGCGGAGAAGGATTCTTTTTTGCCAGGTTGGAGGGACCCGGGCATGTCTGGATGCAGTCGCTCCCCTTTTCACGCTTTGCCGGTCGAATTTGGGACGCGGCCTCCCGGCCCACAGGAGGAAGTAAAGGCGAAGGCTCTGTGCTCGGGGGACTTTCAACCATGTTTGAACGGTAAAATACAGGTAACTGCTCCCAGGCGAGCAGTTACCATTGTACATGTGCACATGATTCAGCTATACTTGAAGTGTAACCGTTTTCAGCTCACCCTTCTCCGGACGGACAGAAAGCTGGCGCAGGCCTGAAGCAGGCTAATTAAACCAAATGAAAACAGGATGATACACACCAAGTGAGTAGTCACCTTGCAGAAAAATAAACTCATCAACAATACAGGAACCCATGCTATCTGCCCAGGCAACAGTTGTCACCATACCCGCAGGCGTCACCAGTATTAATGCCCTGACGCCCTGCCCACTGGAGGCTGGCCCAAACAGCCCGAACGATGCAGGTACTGCCTGTGCTCCGGACGAAGACACGGTGACTCTTTCAGCGGAAGGACTTCGCCGTTCCAGCCAAAAAGAAAATGTTTTTCCTGTTCATCAGACAGGTGTTCTGGAAGATGAGGCTGCTCAATTATCACAGGGAGAAAAACAGAACACTGCCCCCGGCGAACTGACCAGCGAAGAAAAAAAACAGGTAGAAGAGCTTACCCGGAGAGACAACGAAGTCCGTACCCATGAACAGGCGCACAAAAGTGTCGGCGGTCAGTACGCAGGAGCTATCACCTACACGTATCAAAGCGGACCGGATGGAAAGCGTTATGCCGTTGGCGGGGAAGTTTCCATTGATGTAAGCGAGGATGACACTCCGGAGGAAACAATCAAGAAGATGGAGATAGTGCGCAGGGCGGCACTGGCACCTGCTGAGCCATCAGGCGCCGATCGTCAGGTCGCAGCCAGGGCTTCGGCCAAAGCCGCCAGGGCCAGACAGGAACTCCAGACGGAAAAAGCGTAACTGACCACAGGCGTTTCATCTTTGCCCGATCACTCTTTCCTGCCCCCCCCTGCAGAGCGGTAACTGCTCCCAGATCAGCCATCTTCGGGCGATCACGGCTGACCGCACAGAGCGGCTACAGCTGCCAATCGTGCTTGCCCGAATCCGGGCAGCCTGAAAGCAGTTACAGGCTTAAAGGCATGTGAAACCAGGGCGATACATGCTCCGTGAGGAATCACCATATCTCAAACCAAAAGTAATATCACATGCCCAAAACTGCATTTATTGAGGGACTTCTTGAGTATATTCAGTCATCCCCGACCGCCTTTCATGCCACAAAAAACGCATCTGTTCTTCTTGCCCAAAATGGTTTTATCCGGCTGGATGAAAAAAAAGACTGGGGCAGGATTGCCCCCGGTTCCTACTATGTCATCCGTAACCAGTCAAGCCTCATCGCCTTTCACCTTGGCGGCGCAGGCAAAAAGAGGCGTTTTCTGCGTATGGCCGGTGCCCATACCGACAGCCCCGGCCTGAAACTCAAGCCACAGCCTGTCACAGTCAATCATTGCTGTCTCCAGCTGGGCGTTGAGGTTTATGGCGGTGCTCTTCTCAACCCCTGGTTTGACAGGGATCTTTCTCTGGCAGGGCTGGTTGTCTCCAGAACGGCTGAAGGGGCACTGCAGCAGATTCTGGTAGACGTGAAAAAACCGGTTGCCATTATCCCCAGCCTGGCCATTCATCTTGACCGGGAGGCTAACAATAAAAGAAGCATTGACAAGCAAAAAGACCTCGCTCCCCTTGTCATGATACGTGACGACAAGGCCGACCCCTCTCTGGAATCACTGCTGAAAAAACACCTGCCAGCCAATTGTTCTGGCAGCATTCTTGACTTTGATCTGTTTTTCTATGATACCCAGCCGCCTGCAATCATCGGGCTGAAAGAAGATTTTATCACCGGTGCCCGTCTGGACAACCTGCTCTCCTGCTACGCACTTCTTCAGGCAGGTATTGCCGCATCTGGAACCAGGGATTTTCTTCTTGTCCTCAATAACCATGAAGAAATCGGGTCTGTTTCAACCACTGGAGCGCAGGGCACCTTTTTCACCTCTGTTTTGCACAGGCTTTTTCCTGACCAGGAAACCTGCGCCCAGGTAACCGGAAATTCCCTCTTTGTTTCCGTAGACAACGCCCATGCTGTCCACCCCAGCTTTGCTCACCGACATGAGCCACAGCACCTGCCCCTGCTGAACAAGGGCATAGTTCTGAAAAAAAATGCCAATCTGCGATACGCAACTGATGCCTGTAGTGCTGCCCTGTTTAAAATGACCTGCCAGAAAGCAAAAATACCGGTGCAGGAATTTGTCATGCGAAGCGACATGGCCTGCGGTTCAACCATTGGCCCTGTGACAGCGGCGTCCACCGGGATTTCCACGGTTGATGTCGGTGTTCCTTCCCTGGGCATGCATTCTGTCAGGGAAACCGCAGGCGTTCAGGATGTCTGGTATCTGTATAAGGCCATGTCATGCTTTTTTCAGGAAGAACAGTCCTCGTTTCGTTTATTGGAACCTGAATGAAACAGCTAGCACATTGCAGTATCCTGCCTTTCTTTTGCCTGCTCGTCTTCGGCCCGTACCTCTCCACCTCAGCCTTTGCCGCAAGTCTTTCTTATTATGTTAATAAATACAGAGGTATTGCAGTTAATTCGGTGCAAGCACACAGGATATCGCGCTACAATCATCTGATCGAACATTTCAGTTCCTTTGCCTATATACAATCAGGGCATAAGGTAAACCCGGATTTTATCAGGGCATTGATGCTGGCCGAATCAAACGCAAAACCAAGGGCTGTTTCCAGCAAGGGAGCGCGAGGCCTTTGCCAGATCATGTTTTCAACAGGAAAAATTGCCGCTCAGGAGCTGGCTAAACTGGATCTGCGTTATCGCTATGTATCCAGGCGGCGACTGGTAAGGCTAAAAGAAAAAGACCTGTTCAGCCCATCCGTCAATATCCTGTTAACCTGTTACCTGATCGCAAAGTATAATGATCGATTCAGGGGAAGACTGGATCTGGTTGTCGCCGCCTGGAACGCCGGAGAAAATTCAATACACCGCAGCAGAGTGCCGCAATACAAGGAAACATTGGATCTGATAGGAAAGGTAAACGGATATTTCACCTATTATCATCTCAGGCACTGACCCGCTGGCAAAGATTCGCCCCTTGCTCTTGTGCTTTCCAGTGGTAACCGCTCCTATCTCACCCGTCTTCGGGCGATCGCGATCAGCCGCACAGAGGGTCTATAGCGGCCACACGCACTTGTCCAAATCCGGGCCGACCGAAAGCAGCCGGGGACTAAAATTAAGCAAAACCAATTAGTTACACACTTTGCGAGCAATTACGGATCATCAAGAGCCAGGATTTTCCCCCGTTGATCAAGAACCGAACGTACCTCACAGGCCAGTTCACTCATAAGCGTCGGCTTATTGAGAAAGCCGTCGACCCCAATAGCCAGAGACCTGGTGTTGCCAAGTTGTTCAGAAAAACCGGTGCAGATGATAACCGGTGTGTCATACCGAAGCTTCCTGATCCTGGAAAAAAGCTGGAGCCCTGTCATGTGCGGCATGGTCAGGTCGGTTATGACCAGATCAATCTTGTCTTTCAAGTTTCTGAATGCTTCCAGTGCCTCAAGTGGATTCATCCTGACGTAAACCGTGTAACCAAGCATCTCGAGCATATCTTTTGTAACCTCTGCAACGAAGAACTCGTCGTCTACCAGAAGAACGTGTTCGTTCCCTCCCGGCAACGGCGTCTCCTCCGGACCTTTCACCTCAGAAACCTGTATTGTCTCTGCCATGGGGAGATAAAGGGTAAATTTCGTTCCCCTTCCCGGCTCACTGTCCACAGTGATACCACCACCGTAGTTATGCAATATCCCGTGAGCGACAGAAAGCCCCAGGCCACTCCCCTTGCCTGCCGGTTTGGTACTGAAGTAGGGATTAAATATCTTGTCCATAACTTCCTGTTTCATGCCATGGCCAGTATCTTCGACGATGAGCGTGACATATCGGCCAGGAATTATGGTTTCGTTAAAACAGTCGTCAATACCCAGGGTCTTCTCGTCCAGAATAAAACGCAGCTGTCCCCTGCCCTGATCTTCCATGGCATGAAAGGCATTGGTCGCAAGGTTCATGATTATCTGGTGGAGCTGGGTAGCATCGGCCATGGTAACATAATGCCCGGCCCTGCTTTCCCTCTTTATCTCAATGGAAGCAGGCAAGGTGGGTCGAACCAGCTGGATAACCTCTTCCAGTATCTTTTCCAGGGAAACCGCTTCAATTACCTGGTCCATTTCATTACTGAAAGCCAGTATCTGTTTAATCAGACTCCGTGCTCTTTTTGAACCTTCGATAATTCTGACACAATGTTCATGGACCGTGCTTCCTTGGGGGGCGTCCTGAAGCATTAATTCGGCCCGCCCCATGATGGGAGAAAGAATGTTATTAAAATCGTGAGCAATCCCGCCAGCAAGGCTGCCAATGGCTTCAAGTTTCTGCGCCTGATGAAGCTGCTTTTCCATCTGTTTTTTTTCCTTCTGCAGCTGCACCTGTTCCGTGATATCCACCAGTGATGCATATATTCTTGACCAGTTTTTTTCATGCCCCTCTGCGACAACAGACTTGAACTTGACTGCCAGCTCCCGACCGTTCACCATATATTTGTCAATGGTCATTTCGCATCTGCCGTTTTCAAGAAAACCAAGGATTACCTGTTTGGCAAGCCACTCAGGTTTGTCAGGAAGGATGTCAAAAAAGGTAAGGCCTGATTTTTTTTGTACACCAAACAGGGAGAGGGCCTCGTCATTAACGTTTATAACCCGTACCCCTTGAGCACAAGCTTGCAGCTCATCAGGATGTGTATCAAGATAGCCGGAAAGATCGGTTACACCTTGCGGGCGTAAGGCGTCAATACGCTGCCTGATCGCAGAGAGATCTTCTTCCCAGAGTGGAATAGGGGACTGTTCAAAAAACAAACGATACCTGGCCTCGGCGTTTTCCAGTTCCCCGAAGGTTTTATTAATGATCTGTTTTTTGCGGTGATTGGTATAGAGTTGTACCAGCAGCAAACAAAAGACGATCAGGGCAGTTGCGGCAACAATGGGTTCAGAAAATGAAATCATATATTATTATATAAGGGTGTTGAAATAATCAATCTATCTCTTTGTAACTGTGCTGTTTTACCAGAAAAACTTTTTTGTCGAGTTTGCGCAGAACTACAAAAAGTTACGCTGATCTTTTCAACACCCTTTATATGTACTTTTTCTTCATAATTGCAAACCAGTTACACGCCAGAAACAGAGAATAGCGGGGAAATATGTGTTTTTTTATCAACTCAGACAAAATGTTTACGATAAATCCGGGCCAGGCCTTCAGGATCAAGCAGATTGATTGTTTTCCCGGAAACCTTGATCAGCCCTTCAGCAGTCATTTTTGAAAAAATCCGTGACAACGTTTCTGGAGCAGTACCCAGCAAACTCGCCAGCTGCCCCTTGGGAATATCAAGAACAACCAGATCTGTTCGTCCCTGCTCTTCTGCCAGATACTGCAGATGAGCAACAAGTCTGGCCGGCACCTCTTTTAAGGTCAGACTTTCCACCTGGGCAACAAACCGGCGAAGCCGTATCGACAGCATAGCCAGAAGAGACAGGGCAAGCTCCGGGTTCTCCGTTACCATCTGAACAAACTCCTTTTTTGGGAAAAACAACACCTCACAGGCTGACATGGTGGAAGCGGATGCAGGAAAAGGTCTGCCATAAAAAACAGCAACCTCGCCAAAGGGTTCTCCCTGACCAAAGACGTGAAGTATCTGTTCTTTCCCTCCCGGCGACACCTTAAAGACCTTGATCTTCCCTTCAGCTACCATATAAAATCCATCGGCGGGATCACCTTCAAAAAAAATCATTTCTCCCTTGCGATATTTCCTGCTCACAGCAAGGGAAGAAACTCTCTCCAACTGTCCTTCCTCCAGCCCTCCAAAAAGAAAACTTGCGTTTATAATCTCTTTTTTTTCCATTTTTTTCTGTCAATCAGCAGCAATTCTTATGACGAAAAACTATCCACGCAAGGTGACTGCTTCCATCTACATCATATCAAAACAATAATAGCAGTGCGACCTGATTTTTGGTAATAGTTCACCGGCCTAATTTTTCCCGTACGTTCGAAGCGTAAATCGGTCATAGTATCTCTATGCCCAAGCTATTTACTTACCGCAAACGAACCATCACTGACGATGATGCTGCTTTTATCCGTGACCTCATTACCCGGCAACCAGACATTGGCCGTTGCGCATTATCCCGAAAAGTCTGTAAAGCCTGGCGATGGGTCCAGCCCAATGGTCATCTCAAAGATATAGTATGCCGCAGCTTGATGCTCAAACTTGAACGCGAAGGCTACCTGAAACTGCCACCGAGGATTTCAACTCCAAATAATCCACTTGCCCAAAGACGAACACCTGCAAAAATCAACATAAGCCAAGAGCCAGTCACTCTAACAGTCAAGGCTCTTTCTCCGATACAACTCGTCCAGGTCAGAAAAAGCAAGGACGAAAAAGTGTTCAATTTTCCTCTGCTCCGTACAGCTTCGCCCTAAGAGATACATACATCGGCTGGGAAAGCACCGCCAGAGACAAAAAACGTCATCTTCTTGCGTATAACACAAGATTTCTTATACTGCCCTGGGTCACCGTTTCCCACTTGGCCTCACACCTGCTGGGCTTGAGTGCCAAAAACGTAACTACTCACAGGTCACCCCTCTTTGAACGATCACGACCCGCCGCATAGAGGGGCTATAGCTGCCAATCGTGCTGGTCCCAATATGGGCAACCTGAGAGCAGTTACATGCTGTTTTTCTTTAATGGGGATGTCTTTTTTGACAAGGGGACGTTTAATGGGTGGCCCCTTAATAAATGTAGCTATATAGCAAGAACAAAAATGAAAAAGTTTGTTATTGCAAACAGTAAACACAGAGCGGAGGGGAAAATTTTTACAGGTAGTGGGTACGTGATTTTTTTTCCAAGCGAGAGAATAAAGACAATAATTGGAGAAAAAATTGATGCCAAAAGACAATTGCCGGTAACCATCATCGTTGAGAACCAAAAATGGTCTATTTCTTTAGCCCCTATGCTATCAGAATATTTTATTATAAGCATCAGGAGTATAGGAATAGCAGGGGTTGTCAAAGCAATTAAATAGCCTAAAGATCTGGAGGTTATCAACTTGTAATCAAATTGTCTTTTTTCGTAAAAAAACAACAGGAGAGTAAAAACGATATTACAAACACTAACAAGAACAATTTGTTGTGAAACACCGGATAACGAAGAATTTATGCCATATACGCCAGATACCACCCCACAAAGGAAAAGGGTGTATATAATTTTGTTATTTTCACTTTGGTTCACTGAAGTCACTTTCAAGCCTCCGTTTGTTACCAGACAGTACCATTGTTGGAGGTGGAGCAAGATGATCCATTGGCACAATGACTCGATTTCACCAGCATGACCGCTGTGATAGATTCCTCCAGGATCGAAAAAAATATGTTTTAGCGGATCTGTTCTTGCGTCATAACTGTTTGCTGTTCCTCGGCAATCATTAGTTGCCAACACACCATTTTCATCATAGTAACATTCTTGCTGCTTGTTTTCAGGGCATGTCTCCTCTTCTTGAATTTCTTGGTACATGAATTTCGGAAACACCTTATCTATTTTTTCGACCCCGTGATTATACAAATGCTTTATCTTCTGTCAATAAACAAGGTGTCCCCTGAATTTCCATTCTATCTCTGAAGCGGTGGGGCTTGGTTGTCTTTAAGTGTTATTTGTATCTTCTATTTTTGGCTATTCCCATGGGAACGTATATTTCATACAAAACGCTGCAATATATGAAGAAAAATCGAACAGATGACACCTATCTGTGAGGAAACCGGGGACACGATAAACATCGCCAATGAAGAGTTCACCGGATTGTCCGGTGTAACGGCTTATTGAAATCTTCCAAACTCAAACACTGCAGCCTTTGAGTTCAGAATTTTGCGGGTATTAAGGGAAAAAACGATAGATTTCTTTGCGGTGGAGTACCCGAACAAAGGTTACCAGATCATCTTCGACAGTGATGCCGATACGGTAATCACCGGTTCTTATGCGGTAATACCTGCCCTCAGCCTTGAGTTGCTTGAGGTTGATAATATCTGAGACAACCTCAGACTGTTCAACGGCTTCAATGATCCCCTGAATCTGCACGAGAAGCTGAGGATTCTTTCGATGCTTTCGGAGATCCTTGGCAAAACTTTTAGTAAACTGCGTCCTCATGCGGAACCTTCAGAACCACCAAGAATCCCAAAAATCTCATCACGTTCTACAAGGCCGGAATCTTCACCATCTTTAATGGCATGAATCATGGCCACATCTTCCAAGGCCTCGACCAGGAGTTCCTGGACCATATCCTTCTTTTCTTCAATTGCCTCAATGATAGCCTGCTTCATGAGATTCTTGAGTTTAGTGTCATCAACTGTCGCTTGCATATCTATACCCCGTATGCCTTTTTAAGGGTGTTGAAACAATCAATCTATCTCCTTGAAACTACGTTGTTTTGCAAGGAAAACCTTTTCGTCGAGTTTGCGCAGAACTACAAAGGGTTACGCTGATCTTTTCAACACCCTTGTAATATCTTTTCGCCAAGAGTCATTTTAGTCACCTTATTGTATCTAAAATCCGTTCCAGTTGCACTATAAGGCATATTTATATCAAATAAAAGTTCTCTTGGCTCAAGAAGAAGATTGACTCGATGTTTCGGGGACATCTTACTTATTTATTGACAGAAGATAAAGCATTTGTATAATCACGGGGTTAAAAAAATAGATAAGATATTTCCGGAATTCCCGTATAGTCTTTATTTCTATTGGGCAACTATAGTTCCAGTCATATGACTTGATATTTTGGCCAAAATCGTGTAGCTTAATCGCGCTCGAAGTTCATCCAAAAAGTAACAAATTCATTACAATTCCCTTGACAGTTAATTTTGTTCATCAAAAGCAGCATCGTCTTGCCACAAGGCATCTTCAACCTCACGAGTTTTCATTATTAAACCAGCGCAGGTTTTGGCAGCGGGAAATTCCGAGGACACTTTACTTATTACATCTCACGTTGGGGGAAGAACCGCAGCGACAGGGACCACCGCCAGGGGATGGGCTGAAGTCACCACTGGTGAAGCAGGTGCAGACCTGCCAGGAAAAGCATCAATACGACTTCTTCGATGACGGGTGGTCCGGTTATATGAATTAGTTAGTACCTTACTCTTCATTTCCTGTCATAAAAAACAAGAAATTATTTGAGGTGTAATGCCTCTTGGGTTGCGGGTTTTCCGCATTAGGATTTGATCTGACCCCTCTTTTCAATCTGATACCCACCTCTATGCTCCCTTCCGATGGTGGTCATGCTCATTGCATGATGCTGACAGCCGTACGATACAATGCAATTTCAAATTCATTCAACCTGTCGTTGATTTTTTGCCTGCTACTCTTTAATATTAAACCTGTTTTACCTGATGATGTTCACCGCTCCGCCAATTGGCTGCGTAGTGCAGGTTGGCTTGGGAGATTTGCTCGAGATAAAGGCGTCGCTGGAGATGAAAACAGGGTTTGCGGACCTGTTTTTTGTCGCTTATTCAGCTCTTCAAGCATGTCGCGGAAAGCGATTTCCTGTCACTTTTCTGGTGGCCCCGCTGGCCTACCACCGGCTGGCAGTCGTCGCGACCCAATAAGCTTCCTCCAAAAGAAAAAAAACACACCCATGAAGCTAGGTCGATCCACTCTTTCCGTTCCCGGCCTCCTGGCAAAAATGCACACCAGGGCCTCCCAGAGCACGGCCTATGCCATTTTGTTCGATGGCAAAGGTGCCATTCATCCACGTCAAATCGACATCATCAATCAGACCTTTTCACCAGCCAAAGAGGATGTGGACCGGGTCATGAAAGTGCTATACGCCTGCGAAACCGTCAAGGCCAAGGGCCACGGGGCGGCCGCTGTCGAGGGTCGTATGATTGATGGCGTCGCAGTACGGATGGTCCGGCAATTGAAGGACCGTGCCGAATATCTGGGACGTTTGAATGCCGGTGAAGATGAATAAAAACGTAATTTCAATTATCGAGGCCGCACGTAAAGGGTGTTGAAATAATCAATCTATCTCTTTGAAACTGTGTTGCTTTGCAAGGAAAACCTTTTCGTCGAGTTTGCGCAGAACTACAAAGAGTTACGCTGATCTTTTCAACACCCTTACGTATGCCGTTCATCTTAAAAAAACATGAAGACTTTGGCGATGTTGATCAACAACGGATTATAATGACAATTGAAAGGAGCCTAAAATGAAAAAACTTATTCAGAAATTGAAGGTTGTTTTTCTCTCTTTTTCGCTTGTATCTCTTTTTGCAGGCACTGTCTTTGCCGGCTGGGACCATAGCAAAGATTTACCGGAGTCAAAAGATATTCCGGGTCTACCGCGCTACGAGGGTAGTATTATTAGTGGCTATCGACTCCAAAGATTTGCTCAGGCCGACTTTCCTCTGGGGAAATGGGTGAAACGTAAAGGCTGGGAAAAAACAGTACGAAAAATGGGAAGACGCACACGAATTATCTACCTGCCACCCAGGGACAGAAGTGCCCTGGAGGTTATGCTTAACTATAAGCAGGCGCTGAAAGAGTTGGGCTATGAAACCCTCTATGAGTGTTCCGGTTACAATGAGTGCGGAAAGAAAGTGGAAAAATTCTACCAGGATAGCGAGTATGGTAAAAAACTGACAGACACGCAACTCCAGGAGTATGCCTTTTCCAGCGTCGAAAACCCCCAGCTTTTTACCGGGAAGGCCTTGATTGATGGCAAAGAGTCCTACATTTTTATTTTTACCGGTTATCAGCAGAATTACTCTGCCTATGCCTCCGAAGCCGACAAACGGGTGGCTGTTTTTGTTGAAGAGGTCAGGGTCAAGCCAATGGAAAGTAAAATGGAAGTGATCAAGGCGGGGAAGATGGATAGCACTATCGCCCAAAAGGGTCGGGTCGCTATCTATGGAATTTATTTTGACACGGACAAGGCTGTCATCAAACCGGAATCACAGCCTCAACTTGAAGAAATGGCCAGTTTTCTGAAACAGAAACCCGATCTCAACGTCTTTATCGTTGGCCATACGGACACAACATGGATCTGTCTTTAAGAAGAGCACAAGCGGTGACAACCAAACTGACGACCGATTTCGGCATCTCTTCAAGCCGTCTTTTTCCCAGAGGTGTTGCCAGCTTGGCACCAGTGACATCAAACGATAGCGATGAGGGGCGTGCTAAAAACCGCCGGGTTGAAATGGTTCAAAAATGATTATGGTACTAAGAGGTTCCAGGGACATCTTACTTATTTATTGACAGAAGATAAGGCATTTGTCTAATCACGGGGTCGAAAAAATAGATGAGATGTCCCCGAAATTTCTCTTCAATATTGCCACTACCCAGCATGGCTGGATCAGGCTTGCCAGCCACAAGCGAACCCTGAACGCTCGTCACTTCGGCAAAAGATGCGCATAAACAGAGACGGCTATCCAGACCTGTGTTTTGACGGCATTCATCATTTATTACCAGAGTGCTCAACCTGCATGATTTTCTGGTACAGGTCAACGGACAGCTCCTGAGCCTGGTTTAATTCTTCCCACGACATGGCTGCCAGTAAGTTATTGCGTTGAATCAGGGCCATCCTGTTTCCTTGACTGGCCGAAAGTGAATACCATGCATAGCCCTGAGCCAGGTCTGTTTCTGTGCCGATCCCGGCAGAATACATCATGCCCAGGTTGGCCTGAGCCATATTGTCGCCAAGCATAGCTGCTTTGGTGTACAGCTCAAGCGCACGTTTCAATTGCCTTTTGCCGTCAAGACCATGGTAAAAAATAAAAGCAAGGTCATTGATTGCCTTCAGGTTTCCTGCTTCTGACGCAGGTACAAGCCATCTTTTGGCCTGGTCATAGCTCTGGGGAACCCCTGTGCCTCTTAAGTACATACTTCCAAGTATCTGCATGGATTCAGGGGTCGTCTTCCCCTGCTCTGCTGCTTGCAAGAGGTATTTGAAAGAACGCACTGGATCAGGATCAGTGCCCATTCCCTTGAAAAGCATTCCCCCGGCAATAAATTGAGCTTCAGCGTCACCTCTGTTTGCGGCCAGTAAATAATATTTCAACGCTTTTGCATAATCTACCGGAACTTTTCTGCCGTTATAATACTTATATCCCTGCACTTTATAGCGGATAGCCTGTTCATCTAATTCCTTGCTGAAAAGAGGGGTTGGCAAGGTGAAAAAAAATACGACAAGAAGAAGATATCCTGTACATTTGTGCATTGTAATAACTATCCTGGAATTGTTTTCGGATAAAAAAAATAATCCGCAACCATTGACGATAAGAATGATCACCTGATCTGTGCTTCTTCGTGCCTCTCCACTGCCATGCGCCCAGTAACTGATCACGGGCACTTCATCCTTGCACGATCACCAGTGCCCGCATACTCTTGCACACGAAAGTCTTACTTCGCCTGCTTACCTGCTCGAAAGAGTACCTGTCCAAATCTGTTGCACCCGTGACCAGTTACACCTCAGAAACAGAGAATAACGCTTAAAGTACAGCCCCCATTATTGGTTACTGCACGCACCATCTGTCTATTTGCTCCTTGCGCAAAACAGGCTGCCTGAGTAAGTTTACTGTAATCTGAAGAATATTGAAAATCATATAAACCTTGTAACGCCTGAATCACTAACCATGTGCATAGATCTACATATGCATTCCATACATTCCGACGGCACCCTGGCCCCGACAGAACTTGTTACACTGGCAGCCTCTCAAGGGATCAAGGCCGTCTCCCTGACAGATCACGATACCATGGCTGGGGTGAGCGAAGCAAAAATTGCCGGACAAAATCATAATATTCTCGTTATGAACGGGGTAGAGGTCAGTGCCCGGTATGATGATATCAGCGTCCATATCCTCGGTTATGGACAGGAACTAGACAATCCTGCTTTCAACAACCTGCTCAAGGCGTTACAGGAAGGACGGGAAGAAAGAAATAAAAAGGTACTGGTATCCCTTGAAAAAACCGGGATACCCATTACCAGGGAAGAATTGGATGAGGTCTCGTCCACCGGGTTAACCGGAAGACCACATATCGCGACTATCCTCATGAAAAAAGGTGTTGTGAAATCCTTTCGGGAAGCCTTTGACCGCTACCTGGGAAAAGGAAAAAAAGCGTGGCACAGCCGCTTCTGTTATCCGGCAGAAGAGACCATAGCTGCCATACATGGTGCTGGGGGGGCCGCAGTCCTTGCTCATCCTGGTCATATAGATCATTCCATGCAGGCGCAGCCGGCGATTATCAGGAAGCTGGCAGAGTATGGCCTGGACGGTCTTGAAGTCATCTACCCCACACACACCCGGCATATGCAGGCAAAACTAAGTGAACTTGCCAGCAGAAACCATTTACTCGTAACAGGCGGCAGTGATTACCACGGCCATACTCGTCCGGCGAACAAAATGGCATGTATCAACAGTTCATTCTGCCCGTCAGAAAAATTACTTTTCCCCCTGATGGAAAGAATCCAAACACACAGCCAGTAATACCTCTGTCAATTCTGTGCAATTTTTTAGTGATGAAACATGAAAACAATTCTGCTTGTTGATGACGAACCTAATTATCAGATCGTTTTGTCCGAACTGCTTCGGGACGAAGGGTATGAAATCTATACGGCAGACAGTGGTATATCAGGTCTGCCAATAGTACTCGGCTCCGATATTGACCTGGTTATCACTGATATGAAAATGCCGGGAATGGATGGCATTGAGTTTCTTGGAAAAATAAAGGAATACAACAAAGAGCTTCCAGTTATACTCCTTACGGCCTTTGCTGAAGTGGAAAAAGCTGTTGAAGCCATGCGCCTTGGTGCTTTTACCTATCTGGCGAAACCCTTCTCCAACGAACAGCTTCTTGCTGCAATTGCAAAAGCGATTGAACACTATAATCTCTTTAAGGAAATACGCCGACTTCGGGATGAAGCGAGTCCACGCACGGGCTTTGAGGGGATGATTGGCAAGAACCCAAAAATGCTGGCAGTGTATCAGCTTATTGAAAAAGTGTCGCCGACTCCTTCTTCTGTCCTTATTACCGGTGAATCAGGAACAGGAAAAGAACTCGTTGCCAGGGCAATACACAACTTGAGCACCAGAAAGGACGCAGCCTTTATCTCGGTAAACTGTGCTGCGCTCTCAGAACATCTCCTTGAAAGTGAACTGTTTGGCCATGAAAAAGGAGCTTTTACAGATGCGGTTGCCATGCGCAAAGGTCGTTTTGAGATAGCCGACTCAGGAACACTGTTTCTGGACGAGATTGGCGAAATGCCGCCACAACTCCAGGCTAAACTGCTTCGGGTACTGCAGGAAAAACAATTTGAACGTGTCGGCGGCAACACAACCCTTGTGGCTGATGTCAGAATACTTGCTGCCACCAACAAGGAACTAAAAGATGAGGTTGAAAAAGGGGTATTTAGAGAAGACCTGTATTATCGTCTCAACGTCATTCATATACACCTCGTTCCCCTGAGAGAAAGGATTGACGATATTCCGGCCCTGGTTGGACACTTCATCGACAAGAACAAAAAAAATCTGAACAAGGAGCTGGCTATTTCTCCTGAGGCAATGCGCCTTCTTGTCTCTCTGCCCTGGGAGGGTAATGTACGCGAGCTTGAAAATACCATTGAGCGGGCCGCCATTCTCTGTTCAGAAGGACTTATCGAGGCTGATGATGTCCAGCCTGATTCAAGCACCCTTAATCCGAACCAGGAATGGAGTTCAGGTCTTGATCTGCAGCAGTTTATTCCGGAAAGTCTCAGCCTTGCAGAGATTCTTGGCGGCATTGAAGAAACCCTGGTTCGTCAGGCCCTGGAAGAAGCTGGTCACGTTCAGGCGAGAGCTGCTGAGCAATTAGGAATCACCAAGAGTCTTCTTCAATACAAGATGAAAAAATACAAAATTCAAAAAAAGAAAAAAGGTAACTGATCACGGGCAGTTCATCTCTTCCCGAGCACTCTTTTCCGCATACTCTTGTCCACGAAAGTCTTACTTTGCCAGCTTACCTGCCCGAAAGGGTGCCTGCCCAATTCTGCTGCACCCCTGACCAGCGACAGGTCAGAAACAGAGCATAACGCTTACAGTACAGGCCCCGTGACTGGTGACGAAAAAAAATCCCGGTGAGCCCTGCCCCTTTTGGTCAACAATGTCGGCAGACCAGTTCTGGAAGAGGATTGTCCACACTTTCACCACCCCAGTTCAGCTTGTTTCTAAGTATGGTAAAATAGCTTTTTAATGGAGAGCTTATCAAGAGCAGGGGCTTGCTCGCTTTGCAAACTACTAAATAATCATCACCTGACAACCGCCACCGGCACTCTCCATCAATAATTACCTGGACCTCTCCTGCCGGGGCCAGCAGCTGCGAGGTGATTTTTACCTTGGGCGACAATAAAACAGGACGCGACTCAAGCATAAAAGGACATATTGGCGTAATGACCATGGTGTCGAGTTCACCGTGTACTACAGGGCCGCCTGCTGAAAGATTATAGGCCGTCGATCCGGTCGGGGTGGCAAAAATCAGTCCATCAGCCCTGTAGGTTGCGACATACTCTTTGTCCGCCCAGCATCGTAAACGAACCATGTGTTCAAAGGTGTCCTTAACGATGACAACTTCATTCAGCCCGTAAACCGGTTCACTCTTTGTTCCATCCTTTCCGTGAACAACAGAAGCGGCCAGCATGATACGCTCTTCCAGGCGAAACTCTCCTCTGAGTACGGTTTCAAGAGAATAATACAGCTCATCACTTGACACTTCTGTCAAAAATCCCAGATTGCCAAGATTAACACCCAGAATCGGTATGCCGGCTGTACTGGCTTCCCTGGCAACATGGAGCAAGGTCCCGTCTCCGCCAAGAACAATAATAATATCCATGTTCCGGTTTATTACGCCTAAAGAAGCATCAATGCCTCTTTGCTTCAACCAGTTAAAAAGCTCCAGCCCGATTTGCTGTACATCCGGACTGTCTTTTTTGGTTATAATGCCGACATATTGTATATCCACAGTACTCTGTCTCCTTGGCAGCAGCCGATAATGGGGGGCTGTGCCCTCTCCTGCTGAAGTGCCCGTGATCAGTTACCCTTTGCACGGTGAGTGGCCTGCATAACTGCATCCATCAGCGCTGCCCGTACATTATGTTTCTCCAGCGCATGGATTCCGTGGATTGTTGTCCCGCCGGGAGAAGTAACCTGCGCTTTCAGTTCAGCTGCACACAATTCACTTTTCATGGCAAGTTTTACTGAACCATACATGGTCTGCAAGACGAGTTTTTCTGCCAGCCCCCTTGGCAGACCGGCAAGCACGCCGCCATCTGTCAGGGCATCGATTATGGTAAAAATATACCCTGGCCCGCTACCGCTCAGTCCGGTAACGGCGTCGAGTAATTCTTCCTTGACTTCTATGCACAGCCCTACAGAGGAAAAAATTTTTTGAGCAATGTCCCTGTCCTGCTCCAGGACATCGTTATGTATGCTTATTGCTGAAGCTCCTTCAAGAATAAGTGCTGGAGTATTGGGCATTACACGTATGAATCGCCTTACCTGTGGGAAATACTCCTCAAGAGCCCCTAAAGCCACGCCAGCCATTATCGAGATCAAGAGCTTTTTTTTGTCAAAAAATTGGTTAAATAAACCGGAAACATCACCAATAACCTGAGGCTTGACAGCCAGGATAACGTTATTGCAGGTATCGCTGAAAAAAGCTGGTTCACTGGTTGTCGAAACCGTATATGTTTTGGCTAGATACTGCAATCGTAAAGAATCGACATCATAGACAGTGATATCCTGACTGGAAAATAACTTTGCTTCAAGTATTCCACGAATAAGTGCTTCAGCCATCTGGCCGCCGCCTAAAAATCCAATTGAGGCTTTTTCGTTAGCAGACATATCAGTTTCACCAAATGTAAGATAATACGTAATTACTCGCAGGGCATGCGCCCGCCTGTAACTGATCGCAGGCTCTTCATGATGTCAGGGAGCAGACTCAAAGTTTGCCAGAATGTTCAAAAGGTCAGCTCAGGCAATACCATCTTTGGCAGTGTTTTGGCAACACATATACGCAAGGATAACACGTTACCAAAAGCTGCCAAACCTGGTACCACCTGAGCTGATGGAAAACTCGGGTTAAGGATGCCCCAAGACAGGCGAACCGGGAGCAGGCCCGAAATGAACAAAAAAGCCGTCGGGATGTCCGACGGCTTTTTTGTTAATTTTTCAGCAAACTACTCGTATACATTACAATATTTTGATTTTACATCAAGATATCGATTGCCCAATGCAACTCCTCTCCCTCGGCCAGTTACACGGCACACGCCTGTCGCTGGATAACTGCAGAGCCGCCAGGAGTAAAAAAGGGGGTCAGGCAGTGGCCTGCCGCCTTTGTTGTTTTCACAGCTTTTTGCAAAATTGTCTTGCCCTGCTTTTTTTTATACTCAACATACTCCCAGCACTGAGGGTTAGCTGCTATGGTTTGCATTAAACCAAAATGCAACCCATGCCCTGATCGATCAGCAATTACATGTCCGAGCAAAGGGGTGCCGAGCAGCATCAAATCACCGACGAGATCAAGAACTTTATGCCGGACGAACTCATCATGAAAACGAAGCCCATCCTCGTTTAGGATAGATTTCCTGTCCCAGTGAATAGCAATGGTATTATCAAGGGTTCCACCAAGAGCCAGCCCATTTTCCCACAAATACTCAACCTGTTCAACAAAGCCAAACGTTCGGGCAGAAGCGATTTCCCGACAAAACTTTTCAGAGTCAAAGTCCATGGTATAGGTTTGCTCATCAATCAACTCATTGTCAAAGTGGATTCGTCCGGTGATCCTGAATCCGTCGCAGGGTTCAACCCTGATACTTTTTCCTTCTTCTGCATAACTTATCGGCCTGGTTACGCGGAGCATCTTGCGCGGGGCGTCTTGCTTTTGCCTGCCTCCCTTCTTTAAAAGACAGATAAAAGGTTTTGCGCTTCCGTCCATAATTGGCACCTCATGCGAATCAATATCTATTTCCGCATTATCAATGCCAACACCGCAGAAGGCCGCCATCAAATGCTCTGTAGTGGAAATCTGGTGCCCGTTATGGCCAATGGTTGTTGCAAGCCGGGTATCTACCACATTTTCAACGCGAGCAGATATCACGGTACGATCAACAGCGTCTGACCTGAAGAATCTGATACCTGTGTTTATGGGAGCAGGTCTGATCGTCAGATTAACAGTACGTCCAGTATGCAGCCCGACACCGTAACAGCTAACTGAATGCTTTAAAGTATGTTGATACGCCTCTCCTGAAGAACCCATATAATTTTCCTTGTCTCATAAAAAGAGTAAAAAAAAGCACATACAGCGATATATGCAAAAAACAGGCCTTCTTCTGAAAAATCAATGTACTAAAATTAAATTCCAAAATAATTGAATATAATTAAGCAGGTATCCTGCAGGTACCCACAGGGTGCCCGCAAAAGGACAGGCAGGCGTGTGTGTCAAAAAAAACACAGAAAAGCACCTGCCTGAAAAATGTTGAAATTTCGACACAGAAAAAAAGTTCAGGTTCAGGAAAAATCCAAAGCAGACAAAGCGTTAAGTATCAATTGATCAAAGGCATTATCCGCACTGACTCTCATCTGAATAACGTGCAGGGGAAGCGAAAATGAAAAATGTCGCAATTTAACGAGATCCTTTTCAGTTGTTACCAGGCAATCAGCCTCAGCTTGTCCGGCTCTGGCAATGATCCTTGAAATCTCTTTTTCGGTATACTGAACATGGTCTGAAAAGGCACTGAACCCCACAACCTTTTTATACACGCCCTTCAGAGTGTCCCTGAAGGAATCAGGGCGGGCTATTCCGCAAAATCCATAACAGGTCATCTGGTTGATACTATCTTTCTCATCTGGACAGATACCACCTTCATTGTCCACCTGGAAACTGCCGGCAATGTCATACCCTGCAAAGCAGGTATTGTTACCAGGGAATCTGGAATTCAGGAGTTCGGCAAATTTATGCGCTCTGTCCTGGTTGGCATCGGTAACTCCTGTCAGAAGAAAACACGTTGCTCTATGTAAGGCGGAAACCGGTTCTCGAAGATGTCCACCAGGAAAGACCCTTGAATTTCCAGCCAGAAAATCAGCATTAAAGAGCACCAGGTCAATATCTCGTTTGAGCTGAAGATGCTGAAAGCCATCATCCAGAAGAAGAACATCTGCGCCCATAGAAATCGCCTTTCTCGCAGGTACAATTCTTTTTCTCCCGGTTAAAACCGGTACGCCGGCAAGCGTTTCTGCCAGCAGTCGCGGTTCATCGCCAGCCTCATCAGCATCAAGAAACACTGTTTCTCCGTCAGATACGATATTAACCGGATGAAACGTCTTCCCTCCGTATCCTCTGCTGATGACAGCCGGGGTGTATCCTGAAGCCTGCAGCAAACGTGCAAGATACTGCACCACCGGAGTTTTACCTGATCCTCCCAGGGTCAGGTTGCCAACACTTATTACCGGGACCTGAACCGAAGCCTGAGACCATATTTTCGTTCCATACAATTTTTCCCTTATCTTCATGGCCAGGCTGTATATGGGAGAAAAAGGTCGTCCTGCCGCAAAGAATACTGACGTACTATTCATCTTTTTCATTGAAGGTGGTAACTGCTCACAGCTCGCCCCTCTTTGAACGATCACGACCCGCCGCAGAGAGGGGCTGTAGCTGCCAATCATGATCGCCCGAAGATGGGTGAGCTAAGAGCACTTACTGTCTGACTTGAGAGCAAACAGATACAAACAGAGGTATGTAATATTCGTGAGCAGGCTCAAATTTCGCCAGAATGCTCACCAAGGGTCAGCTCAGGTAGTACCATTTTTGGCAGCATTCTGGCAACACATATACCGGGGTATAATGTGTTGCCAGAATGCTGCCAAAAATGGCGCGGCTTGAGCTGATGAGAAATTCGGGCTAAGAGGGAGCAGCAGCATAATCTGGTAACTTATCACGGGTACTTCATCCTTTAATGATCACTCTTTCCCGCCTACTCCTGCACACGAACGTCTCACTTCGCCTGCTTACCTGCCCGAAAGAGTGCCTGCACAATTCTGTTGCACCCGTGACTGGTTGCATGATGTGTGGTTACCTGGTAACAAAAAAAAGCCGCTGTCACATCGATGTATTGCCAAGTTTGCATTCAATGAATAAGATTGTAACTGATCACGGGTAGTTCATCCCTGCACGATTACAACTCCCCGCATACTCTCTTGTAATGGGGAGCTGTGCCTGCTCAACCCTGTTGCAGCCGTACCCGGTTACATAAGGTTACATAAGATTAGTGGCTGCGCCAGGTGTGCCAGCCACAAAAAAGCCATGAAAGCTCGCCACTTTTGCCGAGAGACGTTCATATAACAGACAGATAGTATCGTGAAAAAAATTCGAACAGGCGTTATAGGTGTTGGCTATCTGGGCCGGTTTCATGCTCAAAAATATGCAGGGATGGAGCATGTTGAGCTTATAGGCGTCGCTGATCCAGACAGCAGGCGAACACAGCTCGTAGCGGAAGAGTGCGGGTGCGCCCAGTTTGATGATTATCATGACCTCCTGCAGGAAGTCGATGCATTATCCATTGTAGTTCCGACGATTTTACATCATACAATTGCAAAGGAATGCCTGCAGCATTTTGTAGACATTCTTGTGGAAAAACCATTTACAACAACCCTTGCCGAAGCTGACGAACTCATTGAGCTGAGCAAAAAACACAACAGGCTCATCCAGGTAGGCCACCTTGAACGCTATAATCCAGCATTGCTTGCAGCGCGCCCCTTACTGACCTCCCCTCTCTTTATCGAAGCCCATCGCCTCTCTGTTTTTAATCCCAGAGGCACAGATGTTGATGTTGTTTTAGACCTGATGATTCACGACATCGACATCATTTTATCTCTTGTCAATTCGCCTGTTAAAACTATTCACGGTGTCGGCGTCCCGGTAATCACCCCTCGCACAGACATAGCCAATGCCAGGGTGATTTTTGCAAATGGATGTACGGCGAATATCACTGCCAGCAGAGTATCCATGAAAAACATGAGACGCATGAGGATCTTTCAACCGGGGAAATACCTTGCCGTTGATTTTAATAAAAAAGAAGTATTGGCTACCTCTGTAAAAAGGAGTCAAAGCAGGCAGGATGCGATTTTTGACACGACGACACACGGCCACAAGGATCAGGATGTCCTGAAAACTGAACTTACTGACTTTATTAACAATGTTAGGCAGAGACGCATCCCTCTTGTTTCCGGAAACGAGGGAAAAAGGGCCCTGGAAACTGCGCTGGACATACGCAAACACATTGCAGCTTGCCGCTCTCAAGTCCAGGACATCTTCACTCAATGCGGTGAGCCTGATCCATATACGTTGAAGCATGAGCTTATCTCCTGAAGAGTCTTTCCAATGCCTCAGTATCTCAAATCCTTAAAGCAGCCTGGGGCTGCACCGCATATTATGATTAGCGCAGGAGAAGCCTCAGGAGACATCCATGGCGCAAACCTTTTTCGCTCCATCAAAAAGCTGCTGCCTGACATTACCTGCAGCGGCATGGGCGGCAATGAACTGCAGAGGGCCGGGGTCAATGTTGTTTTTGATGCCGCTTCAATTGCTGTTGTTGGTGCAAGTGAAATAATAAGCCACCTGAAAAACATCCTCCTTGCCCGCAAGATGATGATAAAAGAGATGACCAATAATCGGCCAGCTCTGCTTATCCTTGTTGATTTCCCCGATTTCAACCTGTTGCTTGCGGCCCAGGCAAAAAAAATGGGGGTTCCGGTTTTCTATTATATCAGTCCGCAGGTCTGGGCCTGGCGGACAGGTCGAATGAAAAAAATTGGCCTGCTCTCCCAAAGGGTGGCCACCATCCTGCCCTTTGAGCAGGATTTCTACAAACAACACGGTTATACAGTTGATTATGTCGGTCACCCGCTTCTGGATACAGTCATCGCAAGGAAAAACACAAAAGCGGTGTACAGGCAATACGGGATTCCCGGGCAAAACCGCTGCATAGGACTCCTTCCCGGCAGCAGAAAAAAGGAAATACAGGCACTGCTGCCAACGTTTCTTGAGGTTGCATACATGCTCGACAAACGCCATGAGCAACCATACACGTTTCTCCTGCCAAAAGCATCGACCATCGACCTGGAAATACTGGAAGAACTCGGCATACATAAAGCACGACAGCAGATGGACATAAGAGTGATTAATGACCATCGTTACGACCTTATGGCCGCATGTGATATTGCCATTGCCGCCTCAGGAACTGTCACCCTGGAACTGGCCATTCTGGAAACCCCAGCCATTGTTGCCTACCGCGTGTCCCCGTTGACCTACCTGACAGGTCGCTTGCTGATCCGCAATATCGATTATTTTTCTCTTGCCAACCTCATTGTCAAAAAAGAAATTATGCCCGAATTTTTGCAGCATGAGGTCACAGCAGAAAATCTTTATCAGGCCTGTGACCATATTCTCACCATTCCAGGAGAACGGGACAGGATTGTTCAGGAATTCAGGAAGGTAAAGAAAATGCTTGGAGAAACCGGTGCCTCAAAAAGAGCGGCAGCAATTGTTATTGAGATGCTGAAAGCAGTTTCAGGATAAAAGCAAGTGAAACCAAGACGGTACATGCCCAATGAGCAGATACAGTAAAAGCAGGGTTGACAGAGAGGTCAGTGATCCAGTTCACATCCCCATCGACGGGACGCTTGACCTGCACACGTTTAACCCGGGAGAGCTGAAACAGCTCATCCCTGATTACCTTCATGAATGCAGGAACAATACTATCTATCAGGTTCGTATAATACACGGAAAGGGAACCGGCACATTGCGGCGCTCTGTCCACTCGATCTTGCAACAACAGTCAATGGTTAGTAACTACTCACTGGGTGTGTAACTCTCTGGTTTTACATACCTCAAACGTGTAACTGCTCTCAGGTTGCCCATATTTGGACAAGCACGATTGGCAGCTACATGGGGAGCAACGCTTGTCACCCTCCACAACGAGGATATATAGTTTTGGCCGTGCCACTACTCACACAGCACGTAACATACTTATTTCATTTGATGAAATTTTAAGCCTGCTTTGAGATTGCTCAGATTTGCCAGGAGCGATTGGCAGCTATAGCCTCTCTGTGCGGCCAATCGTGATCGACCGAAGAGAGGTAAGCGTGGAGCAGTTACCCGGCAGTTTCAATCAACCCTTTTTCCGCCGCAAGAGTACGGACCGACAGCATGAAAGTCGACGGCATGGGCAGTGCTCTTGTTTCCTGAAGAATTCCCAGTTCCCTGGCCATCAGCAGGGAGGGAATGGAATAAATCCCCTCCTGATTGTCACAGATCACCTTCATGCGAAGCGCATCAGTAAGAAAGGGACACAAGTCGCTCAGACGAATGGCAACCTGCCTCAGCTCCTGCTCAACAAGATCCCGGTTTTTATTAGCAAAATCAACAATTTTCTGATCAGAGGGCTCTGTGCCAAAAAGATTGTTGACAACTGCCCCGGCGAGCATTGTCAGGCGATGCTGATCCTCAGGTTCTGTTCTTTTTCCAAGATCATTCTTCAGTGCCTGAAAAAAGACCATCTGAACCATTGACACCGCTTCCCGCATCACTGGTATGGTTTTACTGTCCCATGACACTCCAGGAACACGCTCTCTTTCTTTTGGGTAACTACTCACAGAGTCTGCAACCTTTTTATTTCACTTCATGTTAAGCCTGTCACTGCTTTCACAGGACAAGTTTAACGGCAGCATGTTCGCTAAGCTGCCGATACAATGACAGCCTCATCTCTTCTGAGGCAAGTATCAATTCCAGATTCATGCTTATATATTTCCCTTTGGAACTCGAACGGGAATCCGTAAGGATATAGCCGCCTTCTTCACCTGCGATGGCTGCGACTGCTTTCGTGACAGCTGTTCGATCCCAGCCGATTATCGTGTATTGCCAGGGACAGGGATACGAAATGTCAAGTTTTTGTCCTTGCAGGTGATTTATAGTTTTTTTCATAACGGTACATTCAGGGGCGGCAGGATTTTACCGCAATGAGCTACAACTGTCTTTGAAAAAGTTTTGAAAGTAGTTTTATTGGGAATTGCACCATCAAATAAAAGCCCTTTTTGCAGCTCAACCTGTTTATACAACAAGGTGATGGCTTGAGTTGTAGTCAACCCTAACTGCTGAAATATCTGCTCAGCTTTACCTTTTAAGTCTGGCTCCATTCGAGCTCTGACTGAGGATGTTTTACTCACATTTTACCTCCCTTTACATAGAGTATATTGCAGCTCAAACGAAAAACAGTGTCAAGCTTTGGAAAGTTGGTGCTGAGCCCGGCAGGGGAGATGAAAGACGACGTGATTTCAATCCGGTACCTGGATTTTTTCTCAGTTGTTTTTCCATGACCAGTTACGGAAAAATTTCAGGGGAAAATACGGGCTCAAAACGCCCAAATCAGCTGACGGCAGGCAGGCATACGCTATCATGTTATTGGCTTCACCGGCTGCTTTTTAACGACAATCTCCAAAGGGATGACATGTAACTGCCGGCTTTTTTGATGTGTCGCTCCGAGTTTCCACTCTTCACAGACAAAATCATCTCCCAGCAATTGGTCCACTTCCTCCACAAGCCCGGCAATATTTATTACCGGGTGCCTTGAAAACACCTGGGGTAACCCGTAGGTGAGATTACAGGCCAGACAGTGCCCCCGTCTTTCGTGGAGTTCCAGCTCAAAGCGGAGAATATCATCATCCACTTCAAAACGATCAAAAGTCAACCGGATATCAAATGCCCCCTCCTCTGCATCACCGAGCAATGCTTCGAAAAAAGCATCGGCCCGATCGCCCGGGAAAAGTTGTTCCAACGCTTTCTGGGCAAAGACCTCTTGAAATGTATCCATCAATTCTTCTCTCCTGTCGATATTTTGTAGCTACCAGAAAGATCTGTACCTCCCCGGTTTCATATGTTGTCTGATCTGCTGTATAACCAGTCACGGGGCTGTGCCTCCCCGTTATTCTCTGTTTCTGACGTATAACTGGTCGTCACAGGCACCTCAAAATCTGGACAAGCACCATTTCCCGCTGTACAAGAATGCGGGAGATGGTGATCGTCCAACAATGAAGTGCCTGTGGCGACCAGTTACGATCTACTCCGTCTGCTTCACCGTGTCAACATGGTTTGCTTCTGCTCATTTGTATGGTATGAGTGACTTACTCCTCAATACCTGTCATAAAAAACAAGAAATTATGTGAGGTGTAAGCCTCTTGGGTTGCGGGTTTTCCGCATTAGAGTATATATTAATCCATCAACATCTCTGTACATGTATACACAGCCTCCCTCACAGGAAAAGCAGCCACACGCTCTCAACCCGGCGCAAACTCTGGCGGTAACACACGGAGAAGGGCCAATTCTCGTCATTGCCGGAGCCGGAAGCGGCAAGACCAGAACGCTGGTCCACAGAATGACCTACCTGCTTGACAAGGGTGTACCTCCAGAATCTATCCTTCTGCTTACCTTTACCAGGAGAGCTGCCCAGGAAATGTTATGGCGGGCCAGCCAGCTCTCGTCTCAGCCGTCCAATAAGATTTTCGGAGGTACCTTTCACGCCACTGCTCACCTGCTCTTACGGCGATACGGCCACCATCTTGGCCTTGACTCACGCTTTACCATTATTGACAGAGGTGACGCTGAGGGGATCATCAATCTCATTAAATCCTCTCTTGGTTTTTCCGGAGCCGGCAAGCGTTTTCCCTCAAAACGGGTTATCATGAACCTTTTTTCCGGCTCCATCAACAAATCAACTTCAATTGAAGACCTTGTCATGGATGGGCATTACCATCTCACTGAATTTACAGATGATTTTCTTACCATCTTCGAGCATTACAGGCAATTTAAACATGACAATGCCCTGATGGACTACGACGACCTGCTGGTCAACTGGCAGCGGCTGCTTACCGAATCAGACGAAGCAAGAGATGCCATATGCAATCGTTTCCATCATATACTGGTAGATGAATATCAGGACACGAACCTGATCCAGGCTCATATTGTCCGCCTGCTGGCCACAAACAGGGACAATGTTATGGTGGTGGGAGATGACGCCCAGTCAATCTACAGTTTTCGTGGAGCAGACTTCTACAATATAATACGATTTTCAGAACAGTTTCCAGGAACATCTCTTGTAAAGCTTGAAGAAAACTATCGTTCCACCCAGCCGATTCTGCAGCTGACCAACGCGATCATCAGCAATGCTGCGGAAAAGTTCACCAAGACTCTTTTTTCTCAAATACAAAGTGACACCCGCCCTCTTGTTTATGAAGCTCGTGATGAAGGCGGCGAAGCCAGATTTGTGGTGGAGAAAATAAAAACACTGCGTGATCAAGGGGTTTTGCCCCATGAGATTGCCGTTTTATTTCGTTCTGGATTTCATTCCTATAAACTTGAAATGGAATTATCCAGCCACTTTTTTACTTATGAAAAACGCGGCGGCATGAAACTCACGGAGACAGCTCATATCAAGGATATACTGTCATTTTTCAGGATACTGGTCAACCCGTGGGACACCCTCTCCTGGCACCGCATTCTCCTCCAGCTACATAAAGTTGGACCAAAGACAGCCCAGAAAATTATTCGCAGTATATGCGCCACCGAAAACCCGATTCAGGCCCTGCTCTCCTATAAACCAGGGAAAAACTGGGAATCCGGGTTTACCCTGTTAACCCGGACCCTGGAAAAGATAGCTAACGATGCCCTGAGTCCTTCAACGATTTATGACAGGGTCATAGACTATTATCTCCCTGTTTTTGAAAAAATTTATTACGACGATTATCCAAAGCGGCGTAAGGAACTCGATCAGGTAAGCGTTCTCATCAATGGTTATGAAGATCTGCAGACCTTTGTTGACGACACAGTCCTTGATCCTCCAGAGCCTGATGACGCGTTAATAAAAGATGAAAATGCAACCAACATTGTCTTGTCCACCATTCACTCGGCCAAAGGTCTTGAGTGGGATGCGGTTTTTGTCATCGGACTGGCCGAGGGCCGTTTTCCTCACCAGAATTCTTCTCATGGAGAACAATTTGAAGAAGAGCGAAGGCTGTTGTATGTAGCGGCTACACGAGCCAGAAAACAGTTGTTTCTGACCTATCCATGCAAACTGATGTCAGCTGACCGACAACAGTACAGCACTACCATGTCTCCATTTCTGCAGGAGATCCCTCCGGGACTGTACGTAAAAGAACAACACACCGCCTTGCCATTGCAACAGCCCCCTGTTTCTCATGCCGCAACACCCGGGATCACCAGGTTTCACCACAAAAAAATGACCGACCAATCCTTTTCTCCGGGTATGTCAGTTAAACACAGCCATTTCGGAACCGGCCGGGTCACTGACCTGCCAGGTTCTCGTAAAGTGACCGTTGCCTTTGACCGATACGGCACCAGAACCCTTCATCTGGATTACACCATCCTGGAAATCATATAAGCAGAGACTACCCCGCAACAATGCTGTATTCACAGGCCTGTAGATATCTTGAAGAATTACAGTTCTTCACCATAAAACTTGGTCTTGAAGCCACAGGTGCCCTTCTGCTCCATCTTGGTTCCCCCCAGAATTGTTATCCTGCCATACATCTGGCAGGAACCAACGGGAAAGGTTCAGCTGGAGCCATGCTTTCCTCGCTACTCAGTACCAATGGCTATAAAACAGGCTTTTACTCTTCTCCTCATTTAGGTTCCATACGTGAACGATTTCAGATCAATGGTACCCTTATTTCGCAAAAAGAATTTGCTGACACTGCGGCAATAATCATCAATATCCTGCAGAAACGAAAGATTACTTATTTCGAATTTACCACTGCACTGGCATTTCTCTGGTTTAAAAATCAGCAGGTGGACATTGCCGTCATCGAGGCGGGTCTTGGCGGAAGACTTGATGCCACCAACGTCATGTTCCCTCTTGTTTCAGTTATCACGAATATTGCCCTGGACCACCAGCAGTATCTGGGATCGACAATCGAACAGATAACGTATGAAAAAGCAGGCATCATTAAACCTCACACGCCCGTGGTTTCAGGGGTAGAGCAGCAACCAGCCAAAAATATTATCAAAAAAGCATGTGCTGAAAAAGCCTGTCCATTGTATACCCTCAAAGACGATTTTATTATCGAACAAACCTCTGATACATACAGGTATTTGTCCACAACAACAGGGTATGAGCTTGACAGGCTGACAATACCACTGGCAGGAAGACATCAGAAAAAAAATGCCGCTCTTGCCCTGGCTGCGCTGGAGATGGTCGGGCAAAGCGGCTTTACGTTTACCAAACAGTCTCTGAGAAAAGGGCTCGCAACGGTTCAGTGGCCGGGAAGAATGGAGCGGCTTTATACAACAGCAAACGGGCAGAAATACCATTATCTTCTTGACGGGGCTCATAACGAAGCTGGGGTAGCCTGCCTGCTTGACACCCTTAAACAGGATCTCGCCGAAAAAAGGATTATTCTGCTTTGGGGACAAATGGCTGACAAAAAGACAGGTGTTTATTTCACTGAATTGCTGCAACTGGCAGCCCTTATCATACTTACTCAGGCGGAAACAGAACGTTCAGCTTCACCTCGTGATATGCTGGAGAGCTTACCAGAACCATTGCCTGCAAAAACCATCTGCCGGGACGAAGTAGAAAGTGCCCTGCGTTCTGCTGAAAAACATGCAGATACAAGCAGTCTGATCTGCATCGCAGGTTCTCTTTATCTGGTTGGAAAGGCGAGAGAACTTCTAACAAAAAGAAGGTAACCAATCACAGGGGTTGTATTGTAGGCGTCATTCTCTGCTTCTGACCTGTACCTGGTCACGGGTGCGGCAGCATTGTGCAGGCACTCTTTTTAGCAGGTAAGCAAGCGAAGTGAGACGTTCGTGTACAGGAGTCTGCGGGAAAGAGTGATCGGGCAAAGATGAACTGCCTGAGAGCAGTTACACGTTTGAGGCAGGTAAAACCAGAGCGTTACACGCCCAGTGAGTAGTTACGACAAGAAAAGAATAAAAAAAGAGCGGGACAAGGCTCGTCAACTCCGCAAAACACGCTGGTGGCAAAAAAAAACATCATCAGGCAGGTGTTACTATTGCGGCAGGGCAGTCGGGTTCAGCGATCTGACCATGGATCACGTCATACCTCTGTCCCGGGGAGGGAACAGCAGCAAGGATAACCTTGTCCCCTGCTGCAAGACATGCAATACCAAAAAAAGATCCTCCCTGCCTGTTGAGTGGAAGGAGTATATGGAGAGGCTGAACAAAATAACATGATCTGTCCGAAGATACATGTTATTATCTTGTGTTGTACTCGCGCAGGGAGAAGAGGCATGTATATAACAGTCTCCCGGCAAAGGTGATCGGGCAAAGATGAAGTGCCCGTGATCAGTTACAGCCCTGCTGGTTAGTTTGCATTGACAAGTACACCTTATCTGGCTAATAGTATTAGCTGAATCTAATCAGGACTACCTGTAGTTGGTCAACATACACTAATGGAGAAAAAGATGACTCAGGCAATAGCTCTTTATTTCGATGGTGGCATTATCTTCCGTAATGTACGGCCCCTTGAAATGATACTGGATGAATGCGTCAGTAAAGGTATCGAGCACATACATGTCAACCCGCAGGAAATGAAATACGGAACATGGGATCTGGTGCTTGTCTTCAACAATAAAGAGACCCGGGAACAGTACCAGGCCGGCGAGGTACAATATACCCCCTCGTGGGCACCCGGAACCAGAAAAGAAAAGCAGCGGATCAATCCTTTAAAGGCTGCAAAACGGGCGGCTCGCCGAAGATGACAGGTAACACCTCATCGGTGTTTACCCCGGCAGTCTGGCGATAAAGTTTGACAACCTGGCTTCTTTTTTTGTAGCCTGAAAGGTAACTCCTCACCGCTCCCCCCTCTTTGAACGATCACGACCCGCCGCAGAGAGGGGCTATAGCTGCCAATCGTGCTTGTCCAGATAGGGGCAGCCTGAGAGCAGTTACCCGTTTGAGGCAGGTACAATCAGAGCGTTACCCACCCAGTGAGCAGTTACCCTGAAAGCAGTTACAGAGTTAAAAGCTAACCCGGATTTCTCATGAACATGTTGTCTGATCTAAAAAGAAACACATAAAAACAGATGTATGCGATGTCCGTAAGCAGTCTCAGGTTTCGACAAAATGTTCACGAGAAATCCGGGCTCGTGTCCTGTCAACGCTGTCCTGTCGTATCCTGCCTGTCTTTTTCAGCCCTTATGCAGCCTTGCCCTGTGTCACCCGGCCCTACTATGCAGCGCAGGACAAGGCGGCATAGAAACAAGAAAAATCCGGCGCAATATCCTGACATTTCAGCGTTGACAGGACACGAGTGAAAGCAAGGTGATACATGCCCAGGTGAGCAGTTACAATGAAAAGTTATTTTGCTCCTGCTGAAAGAGCGAAAAAAGAAGAAATCCAGGAAAAAATCAGGTATGTCAGCTCCAGTCCACTGATGTCGGCACTGCTCAATTCCGTTGGCGGGCTTCTTGCCGTTCTTGATGAGCACCGGCAGATTCTGGCGGTAAACGAAACCTTTCTGAAAATGATTGGGGCAAAAGATCCTGAAGCATCACTCGGCCTCAGGATGGGAGAGGTGCTGGATTGTGTTCATGCCCATGAAGAGAAAGGCGGCTGTGGTACAGCCCTGGCATGTGCGACCTGTGGCGCAGCAATTGCGACAATGCTCAGTATCAATAAGGGCAAGCCGGCCGAAGAAATATGTGCGCTGACCATTGAAAAATCAGAAAAACAGGTCGATATGGCCCTGCAGGTCAGAGTACAGCCGGTTTGTGTTGAAGAAAGGATGTTCTACCTGCTTCTTTTACTGGATATTACCGAACAACAGCAGCATGCGGCACTGGAGAAGACCTTTTATCACGATATAAACAATATGATGCAGGCACTGGTGGGGGCGAGTGAACTGCTGAGTGTGGAAAATCCTTCCAAGACTTCGGAAATGGTGAAACAAGTGGTATTCCGGCTGAACCGGGAGATTGCCATTCAGCGGGCACTATCAACAGAAAGGGAAGGAAAATACCAGCCATTCTGGCGCAAATACGGTGTCGAGCAGATCATTAAGGAGCTGCTCGATCTGTCCCGGCAGCATCCGGCTGCGACGGGGAAAACGATTGAATATCCGGATGAAATCCCGCCCCGCTTCTTGAAGACTGATATATCTCTGCTCTTACGAGTTCTCGGTAACATGGTTATCAATGCGCTCGAAGAGACAGCTGAAGGAGATATCGTCAGGATACAGCTTGAACCGGAAACCGGCTTTTTTTCTTTCTGTGTCTGGAACAACCAGGTAATACCTGATCAGATCGTTCCCCGGATTTTTCAGCGGCATTTCAGCACCAAAAAAGGGGCTGGAAGAGGGATCGGGACCTACTCGATGAAATTTTTTGGTGAGCAGTTACTTGGAGGCGAGGTTTCGTTCACGACCTCAAAAGATAATGGAACCGTTTTCAGACTCAAAATCCCTGCCTGATTGTACCTGCTTTCAGCTCACCCATTTTCGGGCGATTACGACCTGCCGCACAGAGGGGCTGTAGCGGCCAATCGTGCTTGCCCGTATCTGGGCAAGCTGAAGGCAGGTACAGGCGTCAAGCAAGGGAAACCAGGGTGATACATCCCCTGTGAGTCGTTACGGATTTACCTATATCGTTTCAGCTTGTCGCAGATAACTGTTGCCGCACCCCTGGCTTACGATTTTTTCCTGCCCCCTTTCCCTGCCTCATAGACATCTTCAATACGACCCAGAAAGACCAGAGCTGGGTCGTTGTCATGGCGCATCAGGCAGAGAGCCGGGGGTAGCCTCTTTATTCTGCCTGCCTTGTGCCTGAAAGCAATTACAGGCTTGAAGCAAGTAAAATAAAGAGGTTACATACCCTGTGAGTAGTTACCGAAAATGTAAATCAGGCTCATATTCGAAAAAATTCAGCTTCCATACACCCATCATCTTGATCAGGTGACAAGTATAATGCAGACAGAGCAGAATCATAAAAAATCTGTGGAGCAAGGGGGAGGACAGACTGTGGCAGAGGTTCACGGACAGGAAACCGGAAAGAAGAAAACGAGAAAACCGTTGCCGAAAAAGGTGTTGCTGGGCGGGGCAGGTGTCGTCTTCCTGCTCCTTTTCATCTTTGCCCTGCCGCTGGGAGCGAAATATTACGTTATCGACTGGCTGCAAAAGCATGGTGCGGAACAGGCGGTGATTGACCGGCTTGGCTGGAACCCCTTTCAGGGGAAGTTCTGGATAAATGGGGTAAACCTGATCCACAAGGGCAAAACAGTGATGAAACAGGAGAGGCTTGACATCAATGTCGATTACACCAGCCTGTTTTCCAAAGATGTTGTGCTCTCTTCTCTCAGGTATACCGGGCTCTCCATTGATATTGAACAGACAAGTGACGGCGGCTGGCAGATTGCTACATTTACCATCCCTGCAGCAGCAGAGAAAGAGGAAAAAACAACGCTGCCAGAGAAGGCCGGGGATACCACTGTGCAGACTCGTCAACAGGTACGTGATGCGTGGGCTTTTCTTGCCGATGATGTGGTGTTAACAGACTGTGAAATTCACTATAAAACCCCAGTGCTTGATGTTGTTGTCGATGTTGAATCCGCTGAGCTGGAGCGATTTTCCACTAGGCAAGGGAGTCCTGCCGGCAATTTGGTACTGAAGGGGAGCATTAACGGCGAGCCTGTCAGTATTGATCTGCACCAGGTAGAGATTCTGCCGACACTGCGGCTGGAGGGCAAGGTGGGTATCAACCGCTTTGATCTTGATACACTTGATGCCCTGTTGCATGACGCACTGCCGTTTTTCGGAGGGAGTGCGTCCCTTGACGGAGAGGTGAAGTTTTCTTTTGGCGACAGCGGGATGGACATTAAATACAGCGGCAGTCTAGGTATTGCAAAGGCTGATGCGGGCTCAGCCTCTTTTCGCACCAGGGCGGAAAATCTCGGCTGGCAGGGTACAATTCACTACCGGATGCCGACAGATGCGCCGATGGAAGTTATTACCGAGGGAACGCTTCAGGGAGATGGGTATAGGTTACAGCTTCCCTCTTCGGAAATGCATACCAGCGAGGAGCAGATACAACTCACTGGAACAACACGAGTCACCATTGGCGACAATGTGCAGGTGGAGCATAATGGCAAACTCGCTGTCAAGGCAGTTTCCCTGGGTTTACCTGCCCTTCGGACCACGGAAGATTCCCTTCTCTGGGATGGTCATGTGCGCTACGATTCAGCAAAGGCCCATCGTGTAAAGACAAAAGGGAAGCTGGTGATTACAGCTATGGATTACAATATGCCAACACAGCATCTGCAACTCAGGGAAGAGCAGATCAAATGGCAGGGCAGTATACGTTATCAAGGGAGAAATGGCAGAAATAATAACGATATAAGGCTGGAAGGAGAGCTTGGCCTTGCGCCGGTCAGTTTTGAACATGGCAAGACAGAAGAAAAAGTTACTGCCCTGCTTAAGTCCCTGGGCTGGAAAGGGGTTGTCTCCTTCTTTCAACCGGATGATGGCGGAAGCCAGGTTTCAGCAGATGGAACGCTTTCTGGAGAAGAGGCTGAAGTGACCATGCACGGTAAACACCTTTCTTTTACCGAAAAAGATGTCAGCCTTGCGGCAACAATGGAACTGCATCTTGGTGACGAGCTGCACATACAAGGTGATACGTCCCTGCAAGCTGGTGCCTTTGCCCTTCAGCAATTAGGGAAGAAAGACCCTGTGCTCACCCTGAGCACTCTCGCTGTCAGCAAGATCAAGGGGCTTGGCGGTAAAAAGATTGCTGTAGAGGGGGTTGCTGCTGCTGATCTTGGGCTAAGAGTAGATGGCGGTTTCCCCCTTAACGTAACGGTTTCTGCTATTGAACTGGGTAATTTTTTCACCTCTGATCTGGAAAATTTTACCCTGGATTCTCTTGCCCTGAAAAGTCCAGAGCTTGTCTCCCTGCATAACGGCAAAGACCTTCTTTCCCTTGATGATATTCTTTGTTCCGGCCTGAAGGCAGATTTGAGCGGATCAGCTTCGGCTGCCAGCGTATCCCTGAACAACCTCCTCTTTCTGGAGGATGGCAACAAGCAGGGAGCCGCTCTCAACCAGGCAGAACTAAAAGGTATACGCTGGTCAGGCAAAGATGGAATTACAGCTGCGGATATTGCGCTTGACACCCTTTCAACGACCATTATCCGGACTTCTGACGGGGCGATACATCTTGCCTCACAGCTTGCGGCCATGCAGAAAAACAGCGGCGCGGAAAAGACAAAAGAAAAGCAGCCCAAAGAGGTCACGGCAGCAACCGGACCGATGCCTGTTACCATCAAGCTGGATAAGGTGCGTATCCTCAGGGACAGCCTGATCGAATTTAAGGATCACACCCTTAAAGAACCCTATCAGACCAGTCTGGTTATCGATCAATTTCAGATAACGAACCTGAACTCTGCCAAACCCGACCATAAAAGCCCTTTCAGGTTATCAGGAACTCTTGAGGGACGGGCACCAGTAAAGATAGAGGGCGATATCTGGCCCTTTCAAAAGGATATTGGTATTGATCTGTCACTGGCATTAAGAAACTACCCTTTACGGAATCTCTCCCCTTATCTGACTGAAGGAGCGGGTGTGGGGCTTGCCGGAGGAGAGCTGAAACTGAACAGCTCAGTCCTGTTGAAGAAAGGATATCTGAAGAATACAAATGAATTCCTGCTGGAACAACTCGAAACAAACATGGTTTCAGACGAACTGAACAAACGTCTGCCCATCCCCCTGGACACGGCCCTTTCTGTTTTGCGGGACAACAATGGCAATATTAAACTGTCGGTACCGCTAAGCGGCGAGCTGGACAAGCTGCATGTCGGCCTGGCAGATATTATTGTGACTGCCCTTGAAAAAGCAGTGGTTCCGGCATTGACCGGATATGCCGTCTATGCGTTGGGGCCTTATGGTGCCCTCGCCTATGCGGGGATAAAACTGGGTGAGGATCTGCTGAAAGAGAAAGATTTGCCGGTGATCTTTGTCAAGAGAGAGGTCACTCTGGTTGCTCAGCAGAAAAAACTCATCGACCCGATAGGCAAAAGGATGCAGGCAGAGACAAAGGAAGATATGCGGATTTGCCCCATTGTTGCCTCGTGGGAGATGATGGACAAGGAGCAGATCAACGCCGTTTCAGGACGTGTTGTTCCTGTTTCCCCGGATATGCGGCAGCAGCTTGATGAGTTAGGGCAAAGCAGGGCCAGGAATATTCAGAATTATCTTGCCCGGAACTATGGTATTGAGAAGGATCGGCTGCTGCTCTGTACTACCGTCATCCGGGAGGAGAAAAAGATGCTGCCGCTGGTTATTTTACGCAAGTAGCAGAAAAATCTGCTTGCAGACCGTCAGGCTCCAGGTGCGTCGTTAAGATATCTGTAAGTGATTTAATCGTAAAGGGCTTCTGCAAAAACGTCACCGCTCCAGCATCAAGCATTTCCAGAATTTTGTCATCCTGGCCAAAGCCGGAGCTAAGGATAACCTTCACTTCAGGATCTAGTTTCCGTAACCCCAAAAAGCACTCCTTACCGGACATCTTTGGCATGATCAAATCAAGGATAACAATATCAATTTCTTCCCTGTTCTCACTGTAGAGAGCAAGCCCCTCCGCCCCATCTGAGGCTGTCAACACCTGGTATCCCGCTACTTTAAGCAGCTCTTTTGTTGTTGAACGAATAAGCTCGTCGTCATCAATAAGCAAAACTCTCCCGCTGCCCTCAAGCTGGGAGACCGGAAAAACGGTCGTGTCGCTTTTTTTCGGTTTCTCATGTTTGGGAATAAAAAAGGTAAAAGAACTGCCACGCCCTGCCTCTGAAGAAACCTCAATAAACCCATCATGCTCTTTCACTATATTAAAGACTACAGTCAGACCGAACCCTGCCCCCTGAGTATTTTTCTTTGTGGAGTAAAAGGGAAGATAGATCCTGGAGATTTCATCTTGAGCAATACCAACTCCATCATCTGAGACTTGCACGCACCAGTAATTATCGTGGACAGCTTCGGGATGAACTTTCTGGAAAGAGGTGTCAGTCGCAGAGTCCATTATCTCAATACTCATGTTCCCTCCCCAGGTATCGTCGTCTCTCATAATGGTCATCGCGTGGGCGGCATTCACGCAAAGATTGACCACCACCTGCTCCAGCTGCGTTGCATCAGCCAGAACCAGAGCCGGTCCTTTATGATAACAAACATTGATCTCAATGGATTTATCCAGAGAATTTTCTATGATGGCGACAGCATGACAGACAACATCATTAATATCCACCGCACTGACTTCCAGGGTATCCTTTTTGGAAAAGGTCAGAAGCTGACGAATGACCCTTGATGCACGCAGGGAAGACTCTTCGATCTTCTCCAGGGAGTCAAGCAGCTCTTCCGGCTCAAGCTCGTCAGCCTTGCTTTTCAGCTTAAGCAAGGACACATGCCCGGTAATGCCGCCAAGTACATTATTAAAATCATGGGCCAGCCCGCCAGCCATGAAACCAACTGCTTCAACTTTTTGCGCCTGAATCAATTGTTGTTCCGCTTTTTTACGGTCAGTTATATCAAGAACGCTGACAATGATATAGTCTGGCTCCGACAACATTATTTTCCTTGCTGCCAATTCAATATAAAATGTGGTTGTACTCCCGAGTTGATACGCCTCCCAGCCCAGAGACGAGCCGCTTCCCTCCACCATGTTTTTCCACTCTTCCAGAAATATCCGCCCCTTTCTTTCTGGAACGACAAGACGGCAAAGGTGTAATCCATCAATAAGGTCCTGTTTCTCTCTGGCCCCAAACATGGTCACGGCAGCAGTATTCACGTCAACTATCCTGCCGTCAGCCTTACACAAAAGGATGGCAAGAAAACAGGAATTAAAGATGGCACTGTATTTCTTTTGACTTTCAACGATAACGCCCTTACTGTCGCTGACACGCTGAGCCATGCTGTTGAGGCCTTCTACGAGTTGATTCAGGTCTTCATGCCGCAACGGTGCTATTTTTTGTTTAAAATCGCTGTCGCCGAATCGCTGCACTCCCTGTATCAGTTTTTTCAGAGGGGAATGGAGGATGCGGCAAAAAAGGATATGGAGCAGGTACGAGTTGACGATCAGGATGAAAAATACCAGCAAGGCGATAATCATAAGGGTGGTCTGCTGCGCGGAGCGAACCTCTGTATCGGCAAGCAGTATCGTCACTTCACCGAGGTGTATCCCCCTGTGATAAAGTTGCCGATGAATTTCCGGGATAATTGATTCTTTCTGCACAAATTCATCAACAAGCAGACCTGTTGCCTGTGACTCGAGGCGAACGCCGAAGAGTCTGCCTGAAGCCACATAGCTTTTGGCACTGTTTACAGCCATCTCGTTATCCAGGGTGTACAAGGGATATATCAGCACCTCTGAAATTTCCTCAGCGGTTGCCTGGGCACACCGGCGCAGGATCCTGACCTTGCAAAAGGTAGTATACAGGTAGAATGCTGCTCCTATAACGACAAGAGTGGCAACAATCAGTGCAGTGACCCAGATGGTCAACTCCCAGACAACTGTCCTGCTGTGTTGTTTCGGCCACTTTCTCACAATGCGCTACCGATACTTGTTGAATATTTTTTGTATTTCCCCCTGAGCTGCCATTTCCTGAAGAAAAGAGTCAATCTTGTTACGCAGGTACCCGTCTCCATGACGCTTTTTTGAAAGCCCAAAGTAGAGGGGAGTCTTTTGAGGGGGAGCATAGGAAATCTTTTCTACCAAATCAGCAAGTCCGCAGTGCATAATGCTGTATTCAATGTTTGGGCTGGTGCCAACCGTAGCGTCAATCCTGTTGAGGGCAACCATCTTGATCAGTTGCTCTTCGGTAGGAACTGCGACCTTGTCCAGCTTTTTATCAGAATCAAAAGGCTCAAAATAAACAGAGCGGAGCGAATACCCAATTTTCAAGCCATAAAGATCTTCATAGGTTTTAAGCTGCTTTCCACGGCCTTTTTGGGTATAAAAAACTGGCTGAACAGAGAGATAGGATGTGGGCACATAGAGGATGTACTCGCTTCTCTGCCTTGAGCAGGCTATTCCGGTAATAATATCAGCGTTACCCTGTTTCATCATCTCCAGGGCCCTGGCAAAGGGATGACGCTGAATTTCTATCTCTTTTTCGAGATATTGTTCCAGTTGTTTGAGTATATCAATGTCAATCCCGGTAAAACCACAGGCACTGCCGGGTGAATGTATGCGAAACGGTGGCCAGATTTCAATAACGGCTATATATTTATCCGCTGCCCGGGCAGCAGCAGGTAAAGCTGACCAAAAGAGAACACAGAGAAAAAACAGCAGATATGTTCTATAACTTACTGTTTGAGACATTCACCCCTACCAGTTAAAGCTACACCAGCATGACTGGACCAGGTTGACAGCCACGGCAACCCTTGAAAGCCCATAACTTCGATCAGCACAGACAGCATTTCCGCCGGAAAACCTCAGAAAAAAAACATTTCTATCTGTTTAATATCACGTCATTTGGATAAAATCAAGAATAAAAAAAAGGCCCTGCGCTCACACGCAGAGCCGTACCTGATCACAGGCACTGCATCTTTGCCCGATCACCAATGTCCGCATACTCTTGTAGAGCGGAAAATGGTGCTTGCCCAATACTGTTGCACCTGTGACCAGTTACACGTCAGAAACAGAAAATAACACCAAAGCACAGGCCCAGAGACTGGTTACGCAGAGCCTTATGTCCTGGAGGCGTCTGAAGATTACCTCTCCAGAATATTTTTTGCGGTTTCGTCCATGACATCAGTGATAAATAAAATACCGGTCTCAGCCTCGGTTTCACGGTTTCCGGAAGCGATATCGCTGCGGGATATCTGCTTAAGGTCGAACTTGCGTGCCCCGGCAAGTAGCTGCTGCAGACCGGCAGAGAGCTTGTCAACCAGGCACCAGATGGCGACGGCACCAAGCGGTACGTTTCTCATTTCGTCCTTGCCGACCTTTTTTTGCACGTCTGCATAACAGGCAAAAATTTCCTCGGCAGAGGAGCCGTATTTAGCCACAGCAGCAGGAAGTTTCTCCCAGTTGCCGTTGACAGCTTCGCGACATTCAGGATTGAGTACACCTTCGATGTTTGAACCGAGGAAGCCGGGAATCATCATGGCGCGGCCCATACAGATCATCTTGGTGTACGGCGCGCCCATTGCAAGGCCCTTGAAGATGCTGCTGCCCTTGGCGAACCCACCGGCAAAAGACAGATCTACCACCTTCTGGCCCCTGGCGGCCAGAAGGCTGGCATATTCGTGCGCCTTGGCGTGCAGCAGGATAGAGGGAACGCCCCAGCTTTCCATCATGTTCCAGGGGCTCATGCCGGTGCCGCCGCCTGAACCGTCTATGGTCAGCAGATCAAGCTCTGCTTCAGAGGCGAATTTGATGGCCATGGCCAGTGCTTCCATTCCATAGGAACCGGTCTTAAGCGAGATACGCTTGAAACCAAGCTCACGAAGGTAGTTAACGGAACTCATGAAGTCGTCACGTACCTGGTCATAGCTGGAAAGATTGGTGTAGCCCAGGCGGCTGTGGCGGGCAAAATGCTTGATGGCGCCAGCCTTGTACCCCTCCTGCACCTCGGTTTTTTCCGGATCAGGATCAACCAGATAGCCGCGTTTCTTGAGGAACAACGCATAGTCAAGGCTGGAAACTTCAATTTCACCGCCGATGTTCTTTGCTCCCTGCCCCCATTTGAGTTCTATGATCACCTTGCTGCCATATTTTTCAGCAACATATTCAGCGACACCGTTGCGGCTGTCTTCTACATTGAGCTGGACGATTATTGCGCCATATCCATCATAGTAGCGCATGTAGGTATCAATCCGGCGCTCCAGTTCAGGAGCCTTGGTAATTCGCCCGTTCCTGAGCTCGGCTTCACGATCAACGCCGACCACGTTTTCGCCGACAACGATGGGTGCGCCAACAAGAGCGCAGCCAGCAGCGAAGGAATCCCAGTATTTGGCGGCGATGAAGGTCGAACCGAGTGCTCCAGTCATGAACGGGACCTTACATTTAGTCTTTTCCCTGGCACCGAAAGAGGTTTCCAGGGAAACATCTGTGAAAAGCAGGTCCTGGTCGGTGTCCGGGGCCCCCATAGCCCCGTAGCTCAGCCCCTGGATGCGGAGCGAATTATAAGAAACCCCGACGTGAGTGGTGTTTCCACTTCCGGCAGTTACAACACCGAAATCACGGGGGTAGAGTATTTCACGTCCACGAAGAGAGGAAAGCCACGATTCGCATTTGCCCTGACAGTCAGCTCTGCACAAGGTGCAGAGTCCCGACTCAGTCGCGTTTCCGCGGTTCACACTTCCCAATACATCATTACTCTTTGGCCAATTGTTCATCTTTCCTCCATAGGTAAATGTTTGTGAATTCGACAATGAAAGTCGTAGTCCTTGTTGTTTAGCTGAATCACTGGTAAAAGTCACCAAAAAATAACAATGGAACAGGCAGGTGATGCCGCAGTCGTTCGCCATGGGGCGTCCAGCGAGGTATATTTACCTGTACAAGGACATGACAGTTTATGTATATTATCCAGAAGCTGTCCAGCAATAAGCGGTCTCGCCCCGATGTGTATGACCACGGATTAAACGGCAGGATTATTCAGAAAATGGACAGTGCTCGCGATCAGCCGCATAAAGAGGCTATAGCTGCCAATCGCGCTTACCCGAATCCGGGCAGCCTGAAAGCAGTTGCAGGCGCAAAGCAAGTAAAAACAAGAGGGTAAAAACCTCTGTGAGCAGGTACCAAAAAGAGCAACACATATCATGCAGATTACCACTAAAGAGCAAATGCGCCTTCTGGACCAGCAAACCATTGAGCAAACAGGTATTCCGGGCATGGTTCTCATGGAAAACGCCGGAAGAGGTACAGTCTGCCATATGGAACGTGCCTTTGGAAAGGTCAGGGGCAAACAGGTTATTGTCTTTGTCGGGCCGGGAAATAATGGAGGAGACGGCCTTGTCATTGCCAGAACAGTTCTGGCCAGGGGGGGCCTGCCTTGTATTATCTACCTTGCAGCACCAGAAAAACTTGCTGGAGACGCCGGCGCAAACGCTCGAATTGCTCAAAAAATCGGCATCCCGTTCATGGTTGCTGAACAGGAATTCGATTCAGATACATTGCTCAATGATATCCTGTCCAACAGAAGGCATCTTCATATTCACTCCATTGTGGACGCCATCTTTGGCATAGGGCTTGCCCGTCCGGTCCAGGGCCGTTTTTCCCAGGCGATTCAATGTATCAATACTCTGCGTGATACCTTTGGGTACCCTGTTGTTGCCGCAGATATTCCATCAGGCCTGGACAGCGACACTGGAACAACACTTGGCCACAGTGTACATGCTGATTGTACCGTCACCTATGGTTTTGCCAAACCAGCGCATTTCCATCATGGCGGCGGTTCAATTGGCAAACTGGCTGTTGTTGATATAGGTATTCCTTCGTTGTTAAGCAAGAAAATGGGCCTTAAGGGAAGTGCTCTCACCAGAAAAACTCTTTTTTTCCTGCCGAAAAAAGATATCGCCTCCCATAAAGGCAGCAACGGGCACTTGCTCATTCTTGCCGGGTCTGCGGGAAAAACAGGCGCAGCCATCCTTTGCGGGAAAGGCAGTCTGCGCAGTGGCGCGGGACTTGTAACGGCAGCGGTACCGCATCTCTTGCATACCATTTACGAAAATGCGCTTATTGAAGCCATGACCGTTGCACTGCCTCACTCAGAAACCTTTCTTGACGTGGAGGATCAGGCAATAATAAACGGGCTGGCTCAAGGGAAAAATGCCATAGTCCTCGGTCCTGGTATCGGCACTGCGCCGGCAACAGAAGCATTAGTTCTCCGGCTTTACCTGGAAAACCCCCTGCCCATGGTCATAGACGCTGACGGCTTGAATATTCTGGCAAAGCAGCCTGACAGTATTATTCATCCAGGAGGCCCCAGGATCCTGACGCCGCATCCAGGTGAAATGGCCAGGCTTCTGCGTAATACCGTACCGGAAATTCAGGATAACCGGCTTGATGCAGCCCTGTGGCTCTGTCGAGACAAACACCAGATACACCACCCTGTCATCACGGTGCTGAAGGGCGCAGGAACCGTCATCGCGGCCTCAGACGGCCAGTGGGCTATCAATACAACCGGCAATCCCGGTATGGGAACCGGAGGCATGGGGGATGTTCTGGCAGGAATGATCGGGGGCCTGCTTGCGCAAGGTCTTTCGCCATGGCAGGCCGCCTGTCTGGCTGTTTACCAGCACGGACTCTGCGGCGATTATCTCCAGAAAACAGCAGGCCCTGGCTTTACTGCAACTGATGTGGCGGACAAGCTGCCGTCTAGTCTCTCCCACCCTCTCCCGGATTTTTCATGAACATTTTAAGGAGGTTGAAACGTAACGGCTCACTGGGTGGGTAACGCTCTGATTGTACCTGCCTCAAACGTGTAACTGCTCTCAGGCTGCCCATATCTGGGTAAGCACGATTGGCAGCTATAGCCCCTCTATGCGGCGGGTCGTGATCGTTCAAAGAAGGGTGAGCGGTGAGGAGTTACGTTGAAACAATACATCTGTCTCTTTAAAACTGTGTTATTTTGCAGGAACACTCTTTTTATCTGGGCTGCGCAGAACTACAAGGGGTTATACTGACCTTCCCCATGCCCCTGTTTCTTCTCTTTTTAGAAGAGGCACATAAAAACAGATGTATATGATACCCGGGAGCAGTTACAATTATGTTGACAACGTATGATCATAGAAAAAGTAACTGTTACGCCCCCTTTTCTTGGCTTCATACATGGCGATATCCGCATGTCGAAGCATGGTATCAGCGTCATCGCAGTCGTCAGGACAAACTGAAATACCAATGCTTGCGCCAACATAACAGACATGATTGTCTACTTCTATAGCCTGATTGAGCAGCTCGATCGCCTTTTGCGCGACATGACCGGCCCCCTCCACTGTTTCAGTGCTTTCAAGCAGAATAACAAATTCATCACCACCAAACCGGCAGATCGAGTCAGATGAACGGAGGGTAGAACGTAATCTCTTGGCCGCACGCACCAGTACCTTGTCACCAATGCTATGGCCGCAGGTATCGTTTACCGATTTAAAACGGTCAAGGTCAATGAACAAGAGGAACAATTTTCTCTCATATCGTCGCGCCAGGGAAACCGCCTGAGGCAGCCGTCTGCGAAAATAATTCCTGTTGGGAAGCTGGGTAAGCGCATCGTGGTTGGCCAGGTAGCGGATTTGCTTCTCAGCGTCCAGACGGTCGGTGATGTCCTGGAAAACGAGGACACAGCCATGCGCGCTTTCATTACGAAAGATGAGTGTAGCCGAAAAATCAACTGGAATAACAGAGCCGTCCTTTCTGGATAACTCCATCCCGTTAAAACAGATCACCCTCTCAGCCTGTTCATCGGAAAAAAATGGACAGCAATCAATGTCCCCCCCTCCCTTACCAGGCTCGGATAACCTGAAAATGTCTCTATAGCTGCAACCGAGGATTTCTTCTTCGGTGTAACCCAGTAATGTCAAGGCGGCCGGATTGACATAGCTGATCTTTCCCTGTTCATCCAGCCCGCAAATTCCATTGGCTACTGTGTTGAGGATCATCTCATAATTGTGAGAAAGAATTTCAAGCTCCATGAGAGTGCTTCTCGACTGCAGGATATGCCGAATGCGATTTCTTAACACCGACCAGTGGATTGGCTTTCTGATATAATCGCTTGCACCTGCAAGAAAAGATCGGTCAATGGACTCCTCATCATCCAGCACCGTTACCATCAATACAGGAGGAGGGTTGGCATAAGATGTTTTAATACGCCTGCACACCTCAAGACCATCTATTCCCGGCATATTGATATCGAGAATGACAAGATCATACCTCTTCTGCTCAAGCAAAAGAAGGGCCTGTATTCCATTATCCTGGTCGTCAACCAGATATCCTTCCCCCTCAAGAAATTGACGCAGCAACAGCCGCATAACCTCATCATCATCAACTATCAGTATTAACGAATTGGTTTTGCTGAAAAAATTCCTTTCCATGAAATTATCTAGGGTTTATTGACTGGCATGGCTAAAACGATTCATCTGCTATACCATTTCGTAACTCCTCACCGCTCACCCCTCTTTGAACGATCACGACCCGCCGCATAGAGGGGCTATAGCTGCCAATCGTGCTTGTCCAAAGAGGGGCAGCCTGAGAGCAGTTACACGTTTGAGGCAGGTAAAACCAGAGAGGTACACACCCAGTGAGTAGTTACACCATTTCCATCTATCGGCAAGTTCACTGGCGAGGACAAAGACTCAGACAAAGTGTTCTGTAAAAAAACGGCGCACTCTGCCCAAAGCTGATTGTATTCCTGGAAAAAGTGCCTCCAGCTGTCGAATATTGCCATGAGAAGCAGCTTTTTCAGCCAGATAAAAGAGATGGGTTAACTCTTCAGCACCAAACTGGGAGCTGCTGCCCTTGATTTTATGAGCAATTTTATGCGCTTTTTCGATATCTTGTGCAGTTATACACCTTTCCATCTCAACCGTCATATCCGCTGTTGAGCGTAGAAACACCTCTGTCGCGGCCTTTACGTCGCCAAGATGGTACTGCAGCCTGGTCAACGTTTCCCTGTTTACAATGTGCTTGATCTTTTGAGCCCGCTGTACCGAAGGCTCAGACTGTTCGCTGCTTCTCAGCAGAACTGAGGCAAAAGAATCTGAATATTGTGGCAACCATGTTTGCAACACTTCAAACAGCTGGGTGAAATCAATCGGCTTAACCAGGTAATCCACCATACCAACCTCAAAACAGCGATCCTGCGTCCTCCTGGTAGCATCTGCCGTAAGGGCAATAACAAGAGGCGGGTCGCTCTTACTGTTTACAGAGTTGTCGATTATGGTCCGGGTCGCCTTAAAACCATCCATTTCAGGCATCTGGCAATCCATAAAGACGAGCTTGTATGAATTCGTCCCACAGGCCTCAACCGCTTCCCTGCCATTAGCAGCAAAATGAACCTTAAAAGAACAACTTTGAAATATATCCTCCATTATTATTCGATTGGTCTCGTCATCATCCACAATGAGTATGTCCATATCAATATATTCACTGTCAGCACCTGCCGGGTCTTGTTTTAAAGGTATAACCGGTAAACAGAGCTGTTCAGACACGGCCCTTTCAGGCAACCCGTTCTCACTTGGAACAGCACCCTTTCGAAGCGGGATATTAAACCAGAAGACGCTGCCTTTTCCCTTCTGCGAAGATACTCCCAGCTCCCCTCCCATAAGGCGGACAAGGTTTGAGCAGATGGAAAGTCCCAGACCGGTCCCTGAAAACTGACGTGAATCAGAGCTGTCTATCTGGGTAAAGGGCTCAAATAATTTGTCTATCTTGTCTGCAGCAATCCCTATCCCGGTGTCAACGACGGCAAAATGCAAGGTGTCGATCTGCTGACCGCTCTCTTTATTCTTGACCTGTATCTTAACAGTTCCCTTTTCAGTAAACTTGACACCATTTTCCACCAGATTGCTGAGAATCTGGCACAATTTGCAGGCATCACCTACGTAGAACTGTGATAAAGAGGGATCAATTTCCAGCTGGAGTTTCAGCTTTTTCTGCCGGGTAACAACAGAATGTAAATCAATGAGCTTCTTCAACAGCCTGCCGAGATGGAAATTTTCAGCCACCAGGGTCATCTTGTCAGCTTCTATCTTGCTGAAGTCAAGTATGCTGTTGATAAGTATAAGCAGATTTCCAGCAGAAGAGCGTATAAGTTCGGCATAATTACGCTGTTTACCCTCAAGTTTGGTATTCAGGAGCAGTTCACTTATTCCGATAACCCCATTCATGGGGGTTCGGATTTCATGACTTATCATGGCCAGAAATTCGGACTTTGCCTTGCTGTCACTGTCTGCTTTTTCCGCTAATTTACCAAGACGGGCGTTTTCCTTTTCAAGTCGTTCAACTTTCTTCAGCAGCCTTTCCAGTGCTGCCTTGCTGGAATATTCCGTGTGTTCACTCATTTTTCTGAAAAAAGGCAGAGTTGTTTGTGTCCCCGCCGGTTTCCCTTTCTCCGGGAAGACCGTAGCGGCGACGAAATACATGTATCTGATATCTCATCAATATATCTTGATTTCACTTGCTTCTTCTCTACACCATGACAGTTTCTGTTCCGGCACCAGGAAATAAAGAGCGAATCAATTGCCCGGGTCATGCCCACATAAAAAAGCCGCCGCTCCTCTTCCAGATATGCGCTCCTCAATTTCGGATTCAAGGTATTTCGAGGCGCCAGAGGCACAATAGTATCTTCTGCGCCAATAATGAACACGACCTTAAATTCAAGTCCTTTTGCAGCATGCAGGGTAGAAAGTGTAACAGCTTCTGCATGGGGGGCATACACCGCTGAATCACTGTGGCGGTGCAAATATTCGGTAAACTCCATGAGCGATGCCCCATAATTGCACGCCAACAGCTTAAATTGCTGCAGTTCAGGTATGTGCTGCAACGCGTTGCGCTCAGCAACGCGATCTATCACCCCCAAAAGATCATCTTCAGCTTGTACCTGCTTAAAAAGAGCTGAAAAAAACAGCAGCAAACGCTGTACATCCTTATGCTTTTCAACTGAAGATAAAGGCGTTTGCCGGAGCTGACGGACGGTTTGTATGCTTTCCTTTTTAAAAAATATCCTGAGACGATCAATGGTTTTTTCGCCAACATCTTTTTCCCTGGAATACACATAAAGTTCCTGGGCAAGAGTGCTCTTCCCTGCCAGGCACAACAGGGTATAATAGATGACTTTCATCTCGTTCTGATTGTAGAAAGCCTTCAGGTCAACCAGCTGAAAGGGAATCCCCTGCCTTGAAAGTACGCTGCTTACAGGCCGGGCCATGGAAGAGGTGCGAAATAATATGCCTATATCCTTCAGCGAATTTTCTCCCTGCTGCTCACGCTTGTCAAATCGCTCAATTTCCCGGTGGGAAGTCCCTCCAAGCAACTTTTCGATGTGTTCAAGGATTTTTCTGGCTTCATCATACGGATCTTTATAAGAGCTGACATACACGACGCCCTCATTTGCACCCATTGACCGCATTGTCACCATATCATCCCTGCCGGTGTTGTGACCAATGACCTGCCCGGCTGCCTCAAGAATCCTTGCGCCACTGCGGTAGTTTCTCACCAGCTGAAATTTCTCGGCCTGAAAGGTCCTGGCAAAACGATTAAAAAGGCGGACATCAGCTCCGCGAAAACCATAAATTGCCTGATCAGGATCACCAATGACAAACACCGAAGATGTCTTGGCCAGCTCAGCGACCAGATTATATTGAGCCATGTTGATATCCTGAAATTCATCAACAAAAAGAGCACCGGTTTCAGTGCGCATCTGCTGGCTGACCGAACCGTTTTGCTGCAGCAATCGCACTGCAGCCGGCAGGACAGCATCAAGGTCCATGCTGCCAATAGAGTCGGTATGGGCAAGATACAGCTCCTGTTCTGTTGATAGCGGAAGATTCGGTTGTGTGGCCAGGGTACATGACAGTTCCCTGGAAAAAAGCTGCCGGTCTTCCCTGCCCATATCCGGGAAAAGTTCCCTGACAATACCGTCCCTGTCTTCTTCTCCGATTACCTGAAATCGTTTTTGTCTGCGCAGCCAATACAGACAATAGCCGTGAAAGGTAAAGACCCTTACCTGTGCTTTTGGCCCAGCTCTCTGGATTCGATCTCTGACCTCATCAGCTGCCTTATTCGTAAAGGTGATCACCGTACAGGGACATGATGCCGCAGTCAGCAGCACACGTTCAACCAGGGTATGCGTCTTGCCGGTACCTGGTCCGGCCTTGACCACAACAACCTTGCTGCTGCTTGCTGTCACCTGCTGCTGTTCACGATTGAGCTGTTTTAAAGAAGCCTGTTGCTGCCTCTTTTTTTTGCCTTGTTGGCCTAAAATTTGTCTTTCAGGTCTGGCTCTGCTTTTTTTCAATATATGTGAAAACAGCTCAATCTGCCCGGAATATCGAGCCATCTCGCCTTTTTCAAACACCCGGATCACCCCGTATTCCCCGTCAAAACCGGGTTTGCGAATAACTTTTTTTTCACGGATACGACGAATTGCCTCTCCAAGAAGCGGGGTTACCCGGCGGGAAATATCTTCAACGGGGGCATCAAGCAAGACAGAAAACTCAGGGCCCACTGAAGAAACCACCCTGGCATAGGCTGCTGCCACTTTTTTGCTGTTTGGCCCTACTTTAAGCAGCTCGCTCAGCACCTCAACAAGCGGAATGCAGCTGAACACTTCCGGGTGCCAGGCAGGATAGTGCGGCTGCTCGCGATCAGCCAGCTCCATAACCCGGTGTAACACACCAACGGTAAGCGGTCTGCCGCATGAGGGACAGGTTCCTTTGTGGGCACGGGTTTGCACAGGTTCAAAGCATACGCCGCATTTTCTATGGCCGTCACAATGATATTTTCCCTCTTCAGGGTAAAATTCAACCGTGGCTGTAAACACCTGTCTGCCGGAAGAATCGACAGGTCTTCGTATAGCTTCGCGAAGATGGTAAAAATCACATTCAGTGGAAAAAAGATTGGCCTCTCTTCCGAGTTTCCCAGGTGAATGACAATCGGAATTGGAAATCAGGGTGAACCTGTCGAGCGCAGAGATACACCTGTTCATATCCGGATCAGAAGAAAGTCCTGTTTCCAGGGCAAAAATATGGGAGGAAAGGTCTTCGAAACAGTCTTCCAGCCTGTCAAACCCTGACCTGGAGCCAAACAGAGAAAACCATGGAGTCCAGACATGAGCCGGGACAAGGTAGCCTTCAGGCGCATGTTCAAGCATCATCTCAAGTAAATCTCTGGCATCAAGCCCCAGGATCGGCCTGCCATCTGAATGGAGGTTGCCGATATCGGCAAGCGCGGTGTTCAGGCGTCTGACATCATCAATGCAGGGGGCAAATAAAAGATTATGATTCTTTCTCACCCGTTCTTTTTTCTTATAGATAGAGCTGATTTCCGAGGTAAGCATAAAACGAGTTTGCTCAGGGCGGGCAACCCCGCGCAGCTCGTCAGGAAAATTTTCCGGAATCCCCAGACAGGCTTTCTTCAGCCGGTACAAGCCGGGCTCTGCCTCTTCCAGCTGCTCAACAATCTGGGAGAACCAGACCGGATGGGTAAAATCACCGGTTCCCACCACCTTTATTCCCTTAATCGCAGCCCAGCATGCCAGCCCCTGCAAGGTACCTGCTTTACTGGTTGCCCGTGAATAGGGGGAGTGTATATGGAGATCAGCTATATATTCCACGGCACGCTATAGATATAATGTAACCAGGTACGGGGTTTGTACCTGGGTGTTATTCTCTGGTTCTGACGTGTAACTGGTCACGGGCGCAACAGATTTGGGCAGGCACCCTGCAGGAGTATGCGGGAAAGGGTGATCGGACAAAGATGAAGTACCCGTGATCAGTTACGATATAATTGATTGGTAACAATATAAGAATAAACAGCATCTGGCAGCATGTCAGGCCTTTTTCCTTCAGCCAGCTGCCGTCTTATGCTGGATGAAGAAACCGGCCATTGCATGTCCGGCAGGAAGCTAAGCAGCTTTTCAGCTGTATTCTCACCTGGCGGTTTCATCTTTATCAACAGGGCCAGTGCTTCTTTGAGCTGTTTTTCAGCAACTTTTTCCCTCCCCGCTACAACCAGTTGTATCTTTGCAAGCAGCTCACCGGCTTTATGCCAGTACGGCAGATCGACCAGAGAATCAGCACCAAGAATAAGAAAAAAAGAGGCATCAGCATGGCGCTGTTTCAAAGTATTTACCGTATTAACAGTATATGAGGGCCTTGAACATTCCCGCTCAATCAGCGATACATCAACGTTGGCAAGCTCAGACAGGGCAAGCCGAAGCATTTTTACCCTATGAGCAAAACTGGCAAGAGGAGCCTTCTTGTGCGGCGGATGCGGAGCGGGAATAAACAACACCTTGTCCAGGCTGCATTGCTGCAAAGCGCAACGGGCAATGATCACATGGCCGCTGTGCACAGGATCAAAAGTCCCGCCAAAAAGCCCGATTTTCTGGTTGTTGCTCGTGGTCATATAGCTGGTGATCTTTCAATGTCCCTGCTCACAGAGCAGGGAACCCTTGATTGCAATTGTTTCACACCTGTAACGGCTTTCAGGGTACCCAGATTCGGGCAAGCGCGACTGGCAGCTATCCCGGATTTCTCATCAGCTCAGGCGGTACCAGGTTCGGCAGTTGCCGGTAACTCCTTATACCTTTGTATAGGTGCTGCCAGAATTCTGGCGAAGATGGTGCCGCCTGGGCTGAGCTCTGGTAAACATTCTGGCGAAACCTGAGACTGCTTACGGACGTTACCTGCATCTGTTTTTATCTGGTAACTACTCACTTGGTGTGTAACACTCTGGTTTTACCTGCCTCAAACGTGTAACTGCTCTCAGGTTGCCCCTATCTGGACAAGCACGATTGGCAGCTATAGCACCTCTATGCGGCGGGTCGTGATCGTTCAAAGAGGGGTGAGCTGTGAGCAGTTACTTTATCTGTTTCTTTTCAAATCAGACAACATGTTCAGGAGAAATCCGGGCTATAGTCCCTCCATGCGGTCAGTCGTCATCACCTGAAGGCGGGTGACCTGAAAGCAGGTACGTCAGAAGCAGAGAATAACGCACAAGTACAGACCCCGTGATTGGCTGCCATCAGTCAGCTACTGCCGTACCTCACCCTGTCCCATAACAACAAATTTTTGTGTCGTCAGTTCGTTAAGCCCCATCGGGCCGTAAGCGTGGAGTTTAGTCGTTGAAATACCTATTTCAGCACCCAAACCAAACTGTCCGCCGTCATTGAAACGGGTTGATGCGTTCACCATAACCGCAGAGGCATCGACCTCACGCAGGAACTGCTGGCTGCGCTCGAAGGAGTCTGTAATAATTGTTTCTGTATGCCGAGAACCGTACCTGGCAATATAATCCATCGCCTCATCCATACCAGAAACTACCTTCATGACCAGAGTAAGTGCCAAAAATTCCGTCCCCCAGTCACTGTCAGCTGCTGCCTGCACCCCTTTACCTAACCGACAGGTCTCGGTACAACCGAGCACCTTGACCTTTTCCTTCATCAGGGCACCAGTAAGTTCAGGAATAATTGCCGCCGCACAATCCTTGTGGACAAGCACCCCCTCAACCGCATTGCAGACCCCTGGTCGCTGAGCCTTGCCGTTGATGACGATATCCACCGCCATGTCCTGCTGAGCATATTTGTCTATATACACATGGCAAACGCCCTTATAATGTTTCAGCACAGGAATCATTGATTTTCTGGTAACCGCACGAATAAGCCCCTCTCCTCCACGAGGTATCACCAAATCAATACACTCCTCCTGCTGAAGCAGTACATCCACGGCCTGACGGTCTGTAAACGGCACAACCTGCACGATGGCCGGATCAACATCTGAGCGGGACAACGCTTCCTGCATAATTTCTGCCAGGGCAAGGTTGGAATGAATTGCCTCGGAACCGCCACGTAAAAGAACCACATTACCTGCCTTCAGACATAATACAGCAGCGTCAATGGTCACGTTTGGGCGGGACTCATAGATCATGCAGACCACTCCAAGCGGCACACGCATTCGGCCAACATAAATCCCGCTTGGACGTTGCCGCATCTTTGCAACTTCACCAACAGGATCATCAAGGGCTATTATCTCCTGCACTCCCTTGATCATGCTGTTGATGACATCATCGGTAAGCTGCAATCGATTGAGCATGGCCGGAGCAATACCTTTTGCATCTGCAGCTGTCATATCTTTTGCATTTTCAGCAAGAAGGTATTCTTTTTTTGCGGCAAGTCCTGCGGCTATATCTGCCAATATCTGATTCTTGACTGCAGTTGAGACAGAAGCCATTTTTCGCGCTGCCGCACGCGCTCTCTGCGCCATCTCCTGTACAGCGGTTTCAAGCTGTAAACTATCCATACTGCCTCCTGGTTTGTTCATTAATCTGGGAGTAATCAATCACGGGATCTGTCCTTTAAGTGTTTCTCTCTGGTTCTGACGTATACCTGGTCACAGGTGCTGCAAGTTTGGACAAGCACCATTTCCAGCAGGGAAGCAAACGAAGTGAGACTCCGTGTACAAGAGTATGCGGGCAATGGTGATCGGGCAAGGATGAAATGCCCGTGACCAGTTACATCCGGGAAGCCTGTGATCTGTTGCCAAGAACCAGGTTATCACGATGTATCACTTCGTCGCAATCCTTATGTCCCAGCGCAGAGGCAATCTCCGAACTCTTCAGCCCCATGATCCTGATAATATCGCCGGAACAATAATTGGTCAGCCCTGAAGCAATGACCTGCCCCCTGGAATCCACGCATTGCACAGGCGCCCCAACATCGAATTCACCCTGTACATTCAATATCCCTGATGGCAGCAGACTTTTCCCGTGCATGACCAGTGCCCGGCTGGCGCCGTCATCAAGGATCAACGTTCCTTCCGGGCGAAGCACGTAAGCTATCCAGTGTTTACGCCGAGTTATCCTTTCCCGGGCCGGCAGAAAAAAAGTACCGATAGTCGCACCGCTGAACAACTCCTGAAGAATATTTTTGTTTCTCCCCGGCCCGATAAAAGAGCTGCCACCGCTCAGGGCTACCATTTTCGCAGCATGTATTTTGGCAAGCATTCCGCCGGTACCAAGAGAACTGGTTGAGTGACTGGCCATCTGTTCAATCTCTTCTGTAATTTCCAGCACAGTATAAACAGGCCTTGCCGTTGCGTCCATGCCGGGATTGGCAGTAAACAACCCGTCCACATCACTTAAGATGATGAGCATGTCCGCACCGATCATATTCGTTATAAGCGCAGCCAGTGTATCGTTGTCACTGAAACGAAGCTCCTCCCGGCTCACCGTATCATTTTCATTGATAACGGGCACCACCCCGAAATCAAACAGGGTGAGAATGGTATTGCGGACATTAAGATATCGCTTGCGATGTGATACATCATCATGGGTCAGCAGAATTTGCGCCACTTTTTGATTATATGGAGAAAAGGCCTGTTCATAGGCCTGCATCAACAACCCTTGTCCGGTTGCGGCCAAAGCCTGCTTGAGTCTCAGCTCTTCATGGTCCTTTCTGGCCACACCCAGAGTCTGACGCCCTGCTGCGACGGCACCGGAACTGACCAGAATTACCTCCCGGCCACTTTCCCGCAAAAAAGATATTTGCCTGGCCAGGGCCTCAATTACCTCTTTGTTCAAACCGGTTTCCCGTGTCAACACTGCGCTGCCGACCTTGATAATCACCCTTCTGGCCCGGTCAAAAAGAGTCTGGCGCAGATACAGCCCCTCTTCCCTGTCAATCTGCAGCGTCATGTTCCTTCACCTGGCGAAAATTTTCCAGCAGTTCCCCAAGCCTGTCTTTCAGCTCCTTCAGTCCTTCTCCAGTAAGAGCTGAGAGTGGAATGACATCAAGGGAGCACTCAGCAAAAGACTGCTTCATCCTGGACATATCCCGGGCAGAGACAAGATCGCTTTTATTGAGCACAACAATCTGTTGCCGACCAGGCAGTTTCTGATCATAGGCACCCAGCTCCTCCATGATGGTCTTGTAGCTGGAGATGGGATCACGCGCATCTGTTGAAGCGTCAAGCACATGGACAAGGATGCTGGTACGCTCTATATGACGTAAAAACTGATGGCCAAGGCCAACCCCCTGATGCGCTCCTTCAATCAGGCCGGGAATGTCGGCAATAATACATGATTCTGTCCAGGGAAAATGAAGAACACCAAGTTGCGGTTCAAGCGTAGTGAAAGGATATGGGGCAATCTTCGGGTTAGCGGCAGACAAGCGGGAGAGCAGGGTCGATTTTCCTGCGTTGGGAAGACCTATCAGCCCGACATCAGCGATGAGTTTGAGTTCTATGCGCAGCCATCTTTCTTCGCCTAATTTACCGGAAGTCGCTTTTCTCGGCGCCCTGTTGGTTGACGAGGCAAACCGGGTATTACCGTACCCCCCTTTGCCGCCCTGTGCGACCAGATATGTTTCCCCGTCATGTTGTAAATCGGCAAGCACCTCTTCTGTTTCATCATCTTTTATCACAGAGCCTGCAGGAACCCTTACCACACAATCCTTGCCCCTTCTGCCATGCTTATCCTTTCCCTGGCCATTTCCTCCTCTTTCGGCCTTGAAATGCGATCTGTACCTGAAATCAAGCAATGAATGCAGCTGCGCATCAACCATCAGATAGACATTACCTCCCCTGCCGCCGTCGCCTCCATTTGGTCCACCCTTGGGAACAAATCGCTCCCGACGAAAGCTGATACAGCCATCACCGCCATCACCACCCTTTATATACAACCTGGCTTCGTCTACGAATCCCATGGCACCCGATCAGCAGAACCGGCTGGCAAAAGACGCAAAGAGAAGCGGCGCATCTTTTGCCAGTCCGGGTTTATGCGTTTGTTAGCTTTTTTGGTAACTACTCACAGGGCAAGTATCACCCCGGTTTCACTTGCTTTACGCCTGTAACTGCTTTCAGGTTATCCAGATTCGGGCAGGCGCGACTGGCAGCTATAGCCTTTCTGTGCGGCAGGTCGAGATCACCCGAAGATGGGTGAGCTGAAAGCAGTTACAAAAAAACTCGGCTCATCAATACGACTGTTCATCGATTATTGAGGCCGAGTCCTAAAAGAATCAGTATGCAAGCTACCTTAGCCTAAACTTCATACCTGATCACGGGTAACTATTCAAGGGGTTTGCCCCGCCTTGCTTGCCTTAGGTCTGCAATTGCTTTCAGCACGCCCGGATCCGGGCAGGCACGACTGGCAGCTGCCCCCTCTCTGCGGTCAATCGTGACCGGCTGGAGAGGGGCATAAGAGCAAGTACGTACACGGAATCTCACCTAGTGTCATGTCAACGATGAAATGTCCGTATATTGCGCCGGATTTTTCTTGTCCTTATGCAGCCTTGTCCTGTGTTGCATAGTAGGGCTATGTGACACAGGGCAAGGTTGCATAAGGGCTGAAAAAGACAAGCAGGATACGACAGAGCAGCGTTGACAGGACACTAGTGTCCTGCTCGAAAGAGTGTCTGTACAAGGCTGTTGCACCTGTGAGAAATTACACATTATTCAGGATAAACAGAAACACGTTTTTTCTTTTTCCCGAATTCTTCGTATTGAACGGTTCCATCCACTTTGGCAAAAAGGGTATAGTCTCGTCCACATCCGACATTCTCGCCAGGGTGAATCCTGGTTCCAAGCTGCCTTACCAATATATTTCCTGCCCGAACCGTCTGGCCGCCAAAACGTTTCACGCCGCGTCTTTGTCCGGCACTGTCACGGCCGTTCCGAGAGCTTCCACCTGCTTTTTTATGTGCCATGATCTCTACTCCGTTATTTCTCTGTCAAGCTGTAATTGTTTCTATGGTCAGTGTAGTATAGGGCTGTCGATGTCCCTTCTTGACACTATATCCCTGACGTCTTTTCTTTTTGAAAACAATAACCTTTTTATGGCGGCCCTGCTCTGCGATTTTTGCAACCACCCTGGCACCATCGACTACTGGCTGCCCTACCTTTATGGTTTCACCATCAACCACCATCAGGACGTCGTCAAGCTCGACAGTGTCTCCTGGCTCGCCTTCAAGTTTTTCCACCCGGAGTGTTTCACCGACCTCAACCTGATATTGTTTACCGCCGGATCGAATTATCGCGTACATGTGTTATCTCCCCATTCACTTCAATTAAATATAAATAGTGAAACGTAAAAATTAACCACATAAAACTATTATTTGTCAACAGCTATATAATCTTTTCCTGTTTTTTTATCAGAAAAAGGCCCGGTTGCCTGCTCAGAAGAACATTTTTTTTATTGGCAAAAAAAAAAAAATGTATATGGTGTAGCAAACAGTGATGACACTTGTCACTTTCTATAAACCACATATCATGTTAGGAGGCAAGCATGAAAAAAATGGAGTGTCCCTGCGGCTATATCTATGATCCTGAAGAAGGTGATCCAGACAACAATATTCCGGAAAAGACCGCTTTCGAAGATCTTCCCGAAGACTGGGTATGCCCCGTATGTGGAGCGGAAAAAGAATACTTTTTTCCTGCCGACTGATTGAAACGTTTTCGCCTGTGTACATATTTCATGCAGGATGAAAAGCAGGCAATACACTATACGGGCATCCTGAATACTCAGCCCGGATTTGGGCAAACGCGATTGGCAGCTATGGTCTTTCCCTGCAGCCAGGCGTGATCGCCCGAAGACGGATGGAACAAGGGCAACTCTGGCAAAACGCGTTATTAATGCGCTGAAAGTTAAAACATACTTTGCGCCGATGATGGTCCCCATCCCCGGTGCTGAGTGACTGATGGTTTCCGGCCTGGTGGCCGCTGCCGGCTTCAGCCGCCGGAAACGTCGTTGAAAATCTCCAGATTTTTTAGCCGCCGCCAGGGTAAGAGGGGCTGACCGGGGAGCAGGCCGAGGGCAGGTGCCTCCCCGGATTGTACTTGCTTCAAAGCTGTTGTGTCTGTGATGAGTTACATCATATACCTTCACGGCCTTATTTCAACGGGAGTTCCGTCAGAAACCAGGCGGGAGATTTCCTCGATTTCCCTGTTCGTAACTGCAACACAGCCCTCTGTCCAGTCAGCCAGCAGGTGAGCACTGCCGACCTGGCCGTTACCGTTTTTCAGGCCATGGATCATGATATCTCCTCCAGGATCAACCCCAAGCTCTTTGGCCCGCTTTTTGTCCAGTTCATTAGGATAGGAAAGGCGGAGTGAAAAATGAAAGGTACTCTGCCTGTTTCTCGACTCAATGAAATAGAATCCTTCCGGAGTCTTGCCGTCACCTTGTTTTTCTTTAGGCCCCACCGGGTTTTTTCCCAGCGCGATTCGATAGCTCTTGAACCTGTGCCCTCCGGAAAGAAGGGTAAGCCGCCTCAGGCCCTTCTCGATGAGCACCTTGTCAATTCCCGGAAACCCCGCGATCTCGCCGTTATTCCAGTTTACAGCGTCAATAATCTGCTGCAGATACGCAAGATGGGCTCCTAGCTCCTGCATGTCTTTATGGCAGGCATCAAGCTGTTTTCCCTGTTGGGCAATCAGGGCGTCCTTTAGCTGGACGTTCTTTATTTGAAAAAGAAGTAACTGACTGTTCCTGCGATATTCACTTTCCGGGAAGGTATCGATTAACCGCTGAAAACATGCCTGTGCCTTCCGGTATTTTTTTTGCCTGTTTTGGGGATGGCTGTAGAGGATACCCATTTCATACAGCATCCGATCCGAAGGAACTGCTCCCTGCCTGAGCAATTCTTCGTAGTCCTGAAGAGCTGTTTCAAAACGCTGCCCTTCTTCCTGTTTATCCGTTACAGAAGACAAAGAGGCAGAGGTGTTGCTGGCAGGACGAGTACAGGCAGTAAAACAAAAGGCTATTATAATAGCGACATACAATACCCCCGCTCTGCTCATTCTTTTGTCTGTTATTTTTTCATTGATTTTTTAAACGCTGCATCTGCCTCTTTCATCTTTTCCTCGGCAATGCGCTCTCTTTCAAGTGCCCGCTGCTCGGCTGCTTCAGCTCTTGCAACAGCCTCATTAACCTTTAACAGGGCTTGATCGGCAGACGCTTTGGCCTGTTGCGCTTCTATTGCAGCCTGATCCGCTTTTGCGCCGATCTCCATATTTCTGGTCTGCACAGACTCAAGTTCACTTTTTGAGGCACAGCCTCCCGCTAATACAGCAGATACAAGGGCCAGGGAAACAAACCATAGTTGTTTTTTCATTTTTTCTCCTTTGTTTCTTTTATTATTCATGGTGCTACCAGTATACTGTCAATATCCAGGTCAATTTTCAATCGTCTTGAAACAGCTTCAGCTTCGTTATTTCCTGCAAATGGTCCGGCAAGGACACGGTATTGCCCGTCACCACTTATAACCCTGGCAGGAATTGGCGGCCCCTGATGATTTATGATTGCGGCCAATCTTCTGGCGTCAATATCTGCATCCATGAGCCCGGCCAGGACATACCAGGCATCAGCCTTGAGAGTCGGCAGCTGAGGTTCACCATACAATACATCAGGATGCCGAACCTGCCGGTAAGTGTTTCTCTTTATGTACAACTGGCCTGCCGGGAAAATGGGCTCGGGGATACCCCGGGCTTCAACCACAATCCTGTCTATCCTGTCCCAGTCAAAGGGCATTTTCAGGTCTTTTTCAAGGTCGGCTATTTGTTTATAGATATCCTGAAGGCCTGTTTCCTTCAGCTCCCTGAAAGGACGATGCGCCTCGAGGTAGACAATGCCGTCACGCTGTCCGACAAGATAAGGCTGGTTGACTATCTTTACAGGGGTTTCAATGGATGTCAAAGAGAAAAGCAGTTTGATGTCTTCGGGATACAGGCGTACACAGCCGTTAGATGCTCTAAGCCCGACACTGGCAGGTTTATTTGTCCCATGGATCAGGTAACCTGGGCGGCTCAGATACAGGGCGTATTTACCCAGTGGATTAAGGGGGCCAGGCGGTATTGAGGCTGGCAGGGGATCTCCTTTTTCCAGGTGATCTTCAGCTATAGATGCGGGAACATGCCATGTCGGCAGATACTGTTTTCTGGTGACATGCATATCTCCTGTGGGAGTTGGTCGCTCAACGGTACCGGCTCCAACAGGAAAAGTCGAGACAGTCAGCTGCCCGTTCTGGGTACCATAATGAAAAAGGCGCAATGCCGGGAGATTAATCACTATCCCCTCTTTACGGGAATCCGGCAGAATAAAACTTGTCGGTAAAACAATCATTGTGCCCGACTCAGGCACCCATATGTCAATAGCTGGATTAGCAGAACCAAGCGTAGTGATACCAAGACCAAAATGCCGGGCGATATCCGGTAACGTGTCGCCCTGTTCAATGCGCAGAGTAAACGGAGTCCCGATAACATCCGTTTTCTGATCCACTATAAAAACATTTTTCGGCACTTCTTCATGGTTATGCCCATGGAAATACGTTACAGAAACATCTGTACACCCCTGATAACAAATACAAGTGATGAGCAAAAAAGAAAGAAAGGCAGCTTTCCTGCCCGCCAGGGGAAAAAAACGCCTGGCTGACAGTACAGTGTACGTGCTGAACATGAAGAATTGGCTCATTGGGAACAGGAAAAAAGACGAAGTTACAGGTGACTATAATAAATTATATGAGAGTTGACAAACAGCAAAAGGATTGCTTTTCGCAGGCGCAAACCTCGTGTCATGGCAACGATGCAATGTCAGTGAGCAGACTCAGCTTTTGCCAGAAATGTTCACCAGGGGACAGCTCAGGCAGCACCATCTTCGGCAGTATTCTGGCAACACATATACCCAGGTATAATGAGCTGTCACAAACTACCGAACCTGGCACCACCTGAGCTGATGAGAAATCAAAACTGGTGGCCTGTCAACGCCTGTACTGATGAACAATCCGGACAGTATCTACAAGACCCTGGAGTTTTCCATATGCAAAACCAGATCGCACATACGGTTTGAGTAGCCCCACTCATTGTCATACCAGCTCATTATTTTTACGGTGGTGCCCATGACCCTGGTGCACTGTCCGTCAACAACAGAAGAGTGTGAATCCCCCTTGAAATCCATGGAAACCAGCGGCTCGTCAGTGTAGCCAAGGTATTCATTGGCTGCCGCCTTGAGCACTTCGTTTACTTCAGTAACAGTGGTTTCCCGTTCGACTTCGATCACCACGTCAACGAGCGACACATCCGGAGTCGGAACACGGACAGCAAGTCCGTCAAACTTGCCTTTCAACTCAGGAATAACCAGGGAAACAGCTGCGGCTGCACCGGTTTTGGTTGGGATCATGGAAAGTCCGGCTGCACGGGCGCGACGAAGGTCAGAATGGGGAAAATCCAGAAGACGCTGATCACCTGTATAGGCATGTATGGTGGTCATGATCCCCTTGACGATTCCAAACTTGTCCTGAATAACCTGGGCAACGGGAGCCAGGCAGTTGGTTGTACAGGAGGCATTGGATACGATGTTATGCTCGATTGGATCATACTGTTCGTGGTTGACTCCCATGACCAGGGTCTTTACCTTACCCTTGGCAGGAGCTGAAATAATGACTTTTTTAGCACCAGCGTCCAGGTGGCCCTGGGCGGTTTCACTATCACGGAAAAGACCTGTGCACTCAAGGGCATAGTCAACCCCGTATTCACCCCATGGTATTTCCTTGGGGGAGCGGTGCGAGCTGACTGGAATAAATTTGCCGCCAACAGTAATACCGCCGTCCACAGGGATGACTTCTTTGGCAAAAGCACCCATGACAGAATCATACTGAAGAAGGTGCGCCAACGTCTTTATGTCGGTCAGGTCATTAATCCCACAGACCTCAATTGCAGCAAAGCGCTCCTCCTTGTACAGGGCCCTGAATATGTTTCTGCCTATTCGACCAAAACCATTAATGCCTATCTTGATGCTCATACCCTCTCTCCTGTATAACTATTTACTATTATGCAATCCATCACAAGGCATGTACTGCCTTGATTTCACTTGATTTATTCCACCCCTGCTTACAGGTCGCCCGAAGAGGGGTAAGCTGCAAGCAGGTACGTACAGCATTTTTTCATGACAACGCCATGGCCCTTGCCTTTTCATAGAGCAGCACATACTCTTCCATCGCCCTTTCCCAGGTGTGCAAGGTGACTATTTTCTTGACAGCAGCCTGCTGCATGGCCAGCATCTGTTCCGGTTGCCGGTAGACCCGAAGAGCCTTGATAACGGCTTGCTGCAGATCTTGTACACTGTTTGTGGCATAACTAAATCCTGTTACCTGATCCACCACCTTTACAAGGCCGCCTACATGATGCACGATGGGAAGATTTCCAAAAAGCTGAGCTATGTAATCGGTGAGTCCACAGGGCTCAAACCAGGAAGGGATCAGAAAAAAATCTCCGGCAGCGTACACCTGGTTTGCTGCAGCAGGATCAAACCCCTTCAAAAAACACAGTCTTCCCTGCAAAACTTCATGAGCGGTCAGGTATTGCAGCCGCTCTTCAAGGTCGCTTTCGCCTGCCCCCAGTACTAGCAGCTGCACAGTATCAGCTGCTGTAAAAAGAGGCACCAGGGTATCTAGAACGAGAGAAATTCCTTTTTGCCCGGTCAGGCGTCCAATAAAAGTTACAAGCGGCATGGAGCTGTCACAGGTCAGGGTGCCGAACTGAACGATGTCATTCCAGCTGCCTAACTGGGAGACACGCCTGAGCATATCATCCTTGCATAGTTGCTTGCCATCCAGCTCTCCCGCCAGAATATCAAAGACGGCCGGCAAGCCTGAATCAGCCGGATTATAGGCATCGGCATCAATCCCGTTAGTAACTCCCTTGATAATGACGCCTCGCTCTTTCAATACATGTCCCAGCCATCCGGTTCGGCTGTCTTCCTGGGTTTCCTGTAATTCACGGCCATAATTCTCGCTGACGGTGTTCAGTACTGCGTAGCCGGAGGCGGCAACAAAGGGATCAAAGCACCAGTCAAGCGTGTTTGCCTGGATCACTCTGGGAGGCAGACCAGTAATTGCCTCTGCAAAGGCCCAGTCCCGTATCTCCTGATGGTATCCGGTTCCGGCATTATGGATAGTCACAACCGCACCGGTTGTATTGAAAAAATGCCGATACCCCTCCTTCTCACGTATCATGGCCGGCAGGAGGGCAGCATGTCCATCCTGACAGTGAACAACCCAGGGCACTGTTCTGGTAAGCAACATAAAATCCAGTGCAGCCTTCTGCAAAAGGATATTCATGGCAAAATAATCGAAATGCCCTGCTCCTTCCTTTTGCCAGCCTGTTCTGGCTTCCTCCTCAGCTGTGTAGGTATAGACCCCCAGTTTTTCAGCGAACCGATCAGCCTCGACCAGGAACACGTTGACCTTTTGTATCCTTTTTTGCCAGAAAGCAACGGTTTCCCGGCGCTCTTCATCTGTATAATGCATATCCACACTAAAACAGTGAGTAAAGGGCCGGTCAGCAATAACGCCTGGCCCACCATTGTCGATAACAACAGGAGTAAATCCCATGGCCTCAGCATCCACGAACCCGTAACGAGGCAGCACGACACTCACCGTATATGCATCATTTCCAGCCAGAACTTCGGAAAGCTGGCGGCAAACATCCTTAACACCACCAGCACCCGCAATATTTTCATACTCCCGACTGATCATCCAGACTGACCTGGAAACGTCTTTCATTCTGTGTTGCTTGTTCATGGCAGCCCTTACATCTTTACCCTGAGCACTGTATTGTTTTTTTATCATACCCATTTATCTTAGAGTATAGACTGAAAGCTGTTTAAGAAGAACGGGAAGACAGGGTTCATGGGGTGCGGGATTTCCGTCTCAGCCAGAAGCTTCACGACCAATACGGGGCAGGAACTGGGAATGAACAACCCCTCGTTTTTTTCTCCCTGCTTCAAGAGAATAAGGGGAAAGACAGACTCCGTGACAGCTTATCTGTAAGGAGCGACTGCGAAGGATCGGATCAGGAAAAGTCCAGCTCTGTTTTTACAAGAGAAAATTGTTCCGGTTTGACCACGACAACCATATGACCGCATTCTCTGCAGATAAAGTGAGGGCATTGCCCGTTTATCCTCGTTGCATCAACACTGTACTTTTTCGCACATTCTTCCCACATTGCAATCATCCTTCAACTCATATATAAAGCGCAAAACCCGCAACCCAAGAGACCTTGGGCCTCACATAATTTCTTGTTTTTTATGACAGGAATTGAAGAGTAAGGTACTAACGTAGTTATTCCGTCAAGATACCTGTACCTGATCACGGGCACGTAACTCCTCACAGGGCATATAACCTCCTTATTTTTACTTGCTTTACGCCTGTAACTGCTGCCCGTTCACTCATTTTCGGCCAAGCGAAAGGCAGGTACCCATTTAGCCTGTGGCAAATATATACCGTTCGCAATAAAAAGTAAAACAGTAATGTAACTCCTCACATCTCACCCCTCTTTGAACGATCACGACCCGCCGCATAGAGGGGCTATAGCTGCCAATCGTGCTTGTCCAGATATGGGCAACCTGAGAGCAGTTACACGTT
>PDTE01000026.1 GCA_002747135.1 Desulfobulbus propionicus
TGTACGAAGCGAATAATACTGAGGAGCCCTGTGCGAGAAAACCGCACGCAGGGATCTGTGAGGGGACGGTCGGGTAACTGGCCGTTCTACCTCGATGACGAATAATAAACTATAAAAATGGAGGGTTAGTGATGAAAAAAGGGATATCTTATTTAGTTCTACTTGCATTTTTGACAATCAATAATTCGTTTGCACTAGCTGAAATGATACAAGTAAACGGTCGTTATTTTGTAGAAAAATCTACTGTCGAAGGTTACTTTTATAGCACTGGAGATAAAGAAAACTTTGTTGTTTTAAATATTATATTTGGTAAAATAACTATCAATGGTCCGCGCTTTAGCCAAGAATTTATCTGCAAAGAAAAATGGGAATGGGATAAAATAAAAAAGGCTACTAATGGCATTGTTGAACATATAAACAAGAGAGACAATGTAGACTTCGCGGAGATGCTAGGAGATTTAGGTTTCAAAAAATGCAGCATTAACGATTGAATTTTGCATTTGTCAGTATCATTTCGAAATGACAATCTCAAATTGACTACCAGTGCCAACCCAATTTTGACCACCCTGATTTCAGGGTAAAAGGGTTGTTTGCAGTGCCCCTCCGGTACCGGCCAGTACGCGTTTAACGGATGAACCGTTTCTCTACAGGAGATACCCCTGCTCTTCCAGATACAATAATATTTCCTGGACTGCCTCTGCCGGCGTCATGGTACTGGTATCGATTGTCAGTTCAGGGTTACGTGGTTCAATGTAAGGGTCGGAAATACCGGTAACCCCCCTGATCACCCCTTTTCTGGCCTTTGCATACAGGCCTTTGCGGTCTCGCTGCTCACATACCGAAAGTGGTGTGGAGATATGGATTTCAATGTATCCACCATACCGGCTGATCAATTCCCGGTTAGCCAGTCTTGATTCCTCATAAGGGGCAATCGGTGCACAGATAGCGATGCCTCCGTTTTTTGTAATCTCACTGGCAACAAACCCTATCCTGGTAATATTCAGATTACGATGCTCTTTTGAAAAATTCAGTTCTGATGACAAATTCTTTCGCACAATATCGCCATCAAGAAGTGTAACCGGTCGATCTCCCATCTCCATAAAGCGTACCATCAACACCTTGGCAATGGTTGATTTACCTGAGCCTGACAAGCCTGTGAGAAAAATAGTGAAGCCTTGTCTTGAGCGGGGTGGAAAGGCTTTTCGCAACTCGTTCACTACGTTGGGATATGAGTACCATTCCGGTATATCCAGCCCCCATTCCAACCTTTTTTTGAGTTCGGCGGAGGTAATATTTTTTACTTTCTTTTCATGGGAGAGATCATCTAGAAATACATATTGTGCCTTATCTTCCAGGTATCCCATTGCCTTTTCCGGAACCATCTCAATCTGAATTTCAGGGGCCATTTCTGCGACCAGGTCTTGGGCAGCATGTCTTGGATAAAACAACTCGCTGTCCGTCCCTGCGAAAGGATCAGCGTGATCATCTGCAACCATAAAATGGCTGCAACCAAAATTTTTTCTGATGATAGCATGCCACAGGGCTTCACGTGGGCCGGCCTGGCGCTCAGCCATGGGAGTGATCCCGAAAAGAATCATGTTGGCGGGAAAATGCTGTACAATTTCCCGGTAACAATGTACCTGGGTATAGTGTTCACGATTGCCGGGGTGATCCAGACCGACCACGGGATGCAGTAATATTCCTGCGCCAATCTCGCGTGCAGCATTAAGCACCATCTCTCTGTGGGCGCAGTGCAGGTATTCCCTGGTATGAAATCCAAGTACCCGGCGCCAGCCATACTGGGTAAAGCGGCGGTGAGTTTCGGATGGTGTCAATCTCAGGCGGTGAAAATCATAATGAATGGGCAGGGAAAGTCCTTCAATGGTGCCGCTGACATGCCACCTGCCTTGCTGCTGCAGCACCTTTTTTGCTCCAGGATGCTTTTGCGAATCAACAGTTCCGTAAATGAGCTGCGCCTCTTTCTCCTTGTCTGGCTGCCAGATTTCCTTGATATGCAATATTGCCAGCAAAAATCCTTCCTGATCGTTAAGAGCGAGACGTTGTCCACACGTCAACCTTTCAGCGCATTCTTCTGTTATATCAAGATACAAGGGGATGGGCCAGACCGTACCGTCAGCAAGACGCATTGATTCAAGGACGGTTTCGTAATCTGCTTTTCCTAAATATCCATTCAAGGGATAAAGCCCTCTGTTAAGCAATAACTCAAGGTCATGGAGTTGCAGGGGGTTAAGGTCAATTGAAACAAGCTCAACCGCCTCTTTGCGCAATTGTTCTGCCCGCCTGAAATGAACAATCAGGCTTTCTGTAAAATCGTTAGAAATCATTGGCATCCCCCCTCCTAGGCTAACCTTGCTCCATCTTTGTAGTATACAATTTGATCTTGTTGTCTTGCTCTGGACGAGTATTTTTCCTTATATGTACCGTATTCCCATTGTTGCATTGTGCATTGTGCATTGTTAGCATGGTACATTTTGGTCCTTTCACCTGCTTTCTCAAGCCAGGCCAGGTTGGACAAATTCCTTTCTTTCAATTGAGCACGAATTGGATGAACCACGTGATACGCAAGCAAAACAATAACAATATGACAGCTTATTTTTTCGCTATTTTAGTAGTCTCGGAGGTGTCTCCAGGTTGAATTTCAGGCTGCAGCATTGTTCAGGTCGTTCTTTGTCATGTTGACGACGACATCCAGCCATGTCAATGAGCAACGCAGCGATCATGGTAAACGTCACCCGCCCCATCAGGACATGCTGACTGCGAACCCTCGCATCCTCTCAAACCTTCCCGTTTTTTCATAAGATTGAAAGCACCTTCGCAGTTTTACCGTATATCTACAGCCTGTTTCGCCTCTTCACAATCAATGGGCATCCTCTGGAGATGACCAGTAGTAAAAGCAATGATACGGTACCCCGGACACTGGAGTGCCCGTGGACATTGACCTGGTTTTGCGCCGCCTTTGTACTCATGCCCTTCATCTGTCAGACCCCGGCGTATCATGGGGATTTCACAAAAATCATCACAGGTGACTGAAAGCGTATCAGGGGATAGAGTAACTGGAAGAGACGTACCAGAAGATACCGGGGTGATGAGATGAGCCCTGGGCACGGTTTTTCTTGGGCACTACAAGATAACTATCGTCTGTAATATGTTCGGAAATGGTTTGGAGCTGTGTTGAAAAATGAGCGACCGAGTCAATAGTGCCACAACCGTACCCTTCCCGCTATCTGTCAACGCGGGGAAGTGTACGGTTAGCCGATCTTTATTTTGTTCCGAATGCTCAGGTTCGAAAGTCATCTTGCATAACTATCTAAACTGGCTCAAGAAAAAGAGTGAACCTCCGCATTCTTTTAAGAAGGTCTGTTTCATCGTCCTGCCAGGCACCCGTCAACTCACCGTTACTGTCAGGACGTCCGCGCAGCCACTCAAGTCCGCCGGAATCGACAAGACGCAGCTTGGTCATGGGATTGATTGTTCTCAGATAGCTGCTTCCCAGCTGGATTAAAATAACCCATGGTATACCGAGCTCTGTTTTATTAAACAAGGTAACATTAAAATCTGCTCCCTTTATGACTACCTTATCATCTACGGTGGCCGCTGCTAAAGGTAGTATTTCACTGTTCACTCCATGCAGCTGCAAACGCTCATTCAGCTCCTTGTTAATTTTATCACGCATTCTGGCATAATCATCACGAGCCACAGGGGAGAGAAGAAGTACCTTTTTTTCCTCTTCAGCGAGGGAGGGTCCGGTGGTTAACACCTCTCTTAAACGCTCCTGGGTAATCATTTTATGTTTACCGCTTTCCAGCTGGCTGTCTAAAACAGCCGAGAGCAATTTAGTCAGGTTGTCCTTTTTCATTACTATCACCCCCATTGCCTTCCTTCCACTTTCAGTTCAAGGCTTCGGCGTAATTTGTCTATGACAGCATTTCTTTTTTTATGTAACTGACTCATAGTAATGTTGTGTTGTGCAAGATAATCGTCGACTGTTCGATAAACGAGTCTCGACAACCCTACATTAAAAAACAAATCAATAAGCTGACACTCATCCTCATTGAGTTCCTCAAGGCAGTGAACCAGCTCTTTCATACCGGTGTTTGCAAAAATACTCTGGGTCTCCTGGAGAGATAACCTGTTTTCGGCTGTTTTAAACTCATCAATAAACTGGATGCAGTCATCACTGAAGCGATAAAAATATTCCATAACCTTGTTTGCCCGACGCGGCAGATTTTTATCGTGACCGTAATGTGACTTCACGTGCCCTGCCAGCTCTTCAAAATGGTCTTCACGACACCTGTTCGTGATATTTTTATCCTTACACAGCTGCCGGCTTATCTTGTCCAGCCGTTCCCAGGTTTTTACCTTATTACTTGAAACGCCCAGGTCATCAGCTACTATCTGCCTTCGGCTCAGCTCAAAAAACTGCTTGAGTATTCGGGCAAATGCCTGGACAGGTATAGTTGCTTTGCCGCTTTTTTCTGTTTGCCCGCTCAAGGTCTTCTTGTCTTTTTTCAGCTCGAGTTCAAGTTTTGAAACGTCGCTCATGAGCGGAAGACAATTTTCCCATAGCCCCAGCTTATCTTCCATTGTCCGCTGAAAAATGTCTTCTCTCACAACGTCAATGAACCGGGTGAATTCCTCTCTGCTGTAATGACCTGATTTTTTCAGGGCAGAGAGCAGGTTTTCGCAATGCACCAGGCATAATTTCACTAACTGGGTCCGGAGAATCTTCCAGTCTTTCCCATACCAATCTCTTGTCGCTGCCATATTCTATATTAGGTTGTTTTTTAGGAGCTGGAACAAAATACGTCGCTGGAATTTTCGCCTGATTCAGGGTGTATTCAGTCAATTCGAGTAAGCGAAACCGCAAGCGTAGTTGTGCTGCCTTGAGGATTGTGTGCCTGAATATCGACTAAAAATGGTCTGAAGCAGGGATGCAAAAACGATGAGTTATTCATTTCCAGCTCTTAAGGAATTACAGGAGATAGCAGATCAGACGTGGACTCGGACAAACCCTTTTATTTGTTTACTTGGTGGGAAAACGACAGGAACAAGTAAAAAAAAGATATAATAAGTTTTTGTAACGACTCACAGGGTATGTATCACCCTGGTTTCACTTGCTTTTAAGCCTGCAGCTGCTTTCAGGCTGCCCGGATTTGGGCAAACACGATTGGCAGCTATAGCCCCTCTATGCGGCCTGCGGTGATCGCCCGAAAATGGGTGAGCTGAGAGCAGTTACAAGTTTTTTGACCTGTCGGCCCCGTTCATTCCCGAGATACAAAAAATCTGCCTTTTCCTGGCGACTCAAAGGAAAAAGTAACATTTCAACTGACTGAATCGCCTGAAAAAACATCTTACCCCAAGGCAGGCGAAGACACAACCCTTTGATATGTGTACCTGCTTTCAGGTACGATATAATGTAAAAGAGATGTTGCTTGAAAGCCTTGGGCTATTGTCTTCAGAATGCCTTCTTTTCCCTTCCCACAATGTTTCTTTCCAGCTTTTTTCATCCCGGCTCACAGTTCAACCCTTTTTCCCCACCAAGTAGTTGGTTAACACCATTTTCTATAAAAAAATAAGGCTCAAAAAAAAAAACTGGAAAACAGGCACTGTTTTTAAGACAATCAAATCAAGGGGTGACTGCTCTTTGTTCACCCGTTTTATGGTGATCAGGATAGGCCGCATAGAGGGGCTATAGCTGCCAATCGTGCTTGCCCAAATATGGGTAACCTGAGAGCAGTTACAGGTTTGAGGCATGTAAAATCAAAGGGTTACACACCTAGTGAGTAGTTACGTAAAAAGTACCATGAAAAGAAAACTTCTGATCCATTTTATTATTTTTACGATAAGCATTTCGAGCCAGGCTTCAGCTGCAGTTGAAGCTGTCACAACCGGGATTGCTTCTCCACAAAGCAAAGAGGAGGAAAACAACATTGAAATTCTCAGACAGAGAGCCCTTCGCAATGCTATGGACCTTGCCGTCATCCAGGTTACCGGAGCAACCATAAGCGGAGAAAAGGGCAGCTCCTATCGAACAAAAGAGCATTTTTCCTCTGACAGCCAGGGCGATCAGGAAAGCAGTGATGTGCAAAGCCGCTATTCCACCGGTGCCGTTACCAGAACTGAAGGTCATGCAAAGCTTGTCGAACTTATCAAAGAATGGCAGGAGTCCGGGCAATATTATATACATGCTCGTTTTGCTGTGGAGACAGAAAAAGAGGCTGTGGCAAAGCGCAATGCAGGCTATTTCTGGAAGAAAGCCGGAAGTCCCCGGATAGGTCTCAGCTTCTCTGAAATACACAACGGCGAGCTGACCAAAACTGAGGAGAACAGGACCGTCCGGTTCTTGCGGGATAGCCTGGTCCGCAATAAACTGGAGGTCTCAAGTGACCCTCGCCCTGCCTACCTGATTGAAATTAAACAGGTTTTAGACAGCCGTGAGCTGGAAGATTTTGGCACTACAACCATAACTTGCCGCTTGTCATACAGAATTATAGACCAGCAGGAAAAGACAACGGTTAAGGAATTTCGTACATCCAATGGCCCTGAAGCAGGATTCAACCAGGAAATGGCAGTGGAAAAATGTATTGCCGCTATTGCTCCGGATCTTGCCAGGCACCTGGTACGAAATTTTGCTGAAATCATGAACGACAGGGCTCAAAATGGCATTGAGTATCAGCTTGTACTTGAAGGCGTTCCTGGAGACATGGTCACCCGGGTTGCAGAGATAACCAGAAACTTGTACCGCGTAACCTCCTTTACATCCCCCCAATATGTCAACGCGAAATATTCAGGCAAGGTTCATTTTAAAGGGTCTGGCGCTGAACTGGCACAGTCGCTGACAGAAACCTTTCGTCTTGAAGACTGGCAGGTTGCTGTTACTGGCGTCAGTAATGGCCATGTACAATTGAAATGGATTGAAAAAAAATAACTCTCAGTTTAAGGAGACTGTAATGAAAACACAACTGACAACAATACTGGTTTTTGCAGGGGTTCTGCTCGCATGGCCTCTTCATGCTGAAGACAATCCTGAACAGCTGGTCAGGGCACAGGAGCAGGCTGTGCAGCAGGAAGTAACAATCAAGGAGGAGCCTGGAGACCGCTGGAGAGCCTTTCTTGAAGAGAGGGGCTGGAACGGAGATATGGCTGCCGGCGGAGTCATTATTGTTCCGGAAAGAGAGCTGATTATCAGCTCGGCCACTGTATATACCAAGGTGCGATTAGGCCAGCCCGGATGGATAGAATCTCGTGTCTTCGCCTTTGAACAGGCAGAGATGGAGGCAAAGGCCAAAATTATCCGCTACATGTCTGAAACTGCCGAAACTAAGCGTACCATGTCCATGTTATCAAACGCCAGCTGGCAGGACGGAGATGTGGAGAGGGTACAGGAGCTTAATGATGTATCGGAAACCTTGAAGCGCATCGGCAAAAAAAGCCTTGACCTTGCCGAAGCGGAGCTCAACAGCGCCCTGCAGAAACTTGATCCTGACTACGATCCCAACAAGTATGCAAACCAGAGCCCGAAAGATCTGCAGGTGACTGCCGAAACCATGTTCAACAGGCAGGTTAAGGCTGTGGCCATGAAAACCTTGATTGGTGTTACTCCGCTTTATTCAACAGAAGGAAAAGATCAAGAAAATGAGTATGCAGTCCTGGTGGGTGTTGTCTGGTCACCGAAACTTAATCGTTTAGCCATGAGCCTGTTCAATGACGAATACAATATTCCCAAGGTAAGGGCGGGGAAAAAAGTAACGCAGCATGTTCCCCAGGATGAGCTGGCCCTGATTGCAACCTCAGGAACCCGTATCGTTGTCGACGAAAACGGCCAATACGCCGTGCTCGCTTACGGGCAGGCGCAGCCGCGTCGTACCAATCCAGGCAGAAAGCAGGCCGCTCTGCATGACGCGACCCAGATAGCAGCGAACAGGGCCAGGGCACAACTGCTGAATTTTATCCGTGAAGGTATGACCCTGCGCGGAGATGAGATAGGCAAGGAACTCTCCAGGGAATTTTCTGATATGGATTTTGCCACAAACATCACCCGTGAATATCGCAAGATCATTAACAGTAAAAAGGTCAAGGTACAGCTCAGGGGCCTGCGAACTATAAAGGAATGGCATTATGAACACCCTGCCACAGGGCAGGTGGTCGCTGGCTCAGTTCTGGCCTGGTCACCAGCTTCGGCAGCGCTCAGCCGCAAGGCAGATCAGATGTTGAACAATAGTCAAAGGAAGAAGGAAACAGCCCGGCCTGTTGAAAAAAACAAGGCCGGACAGAGTGACGAGGTTACCCTGCAGTCCATGGAAGTGGATACCGGCGCATATTAGCAAGCAGGCTGCAACAAGCAATCAAGACAAAGGAGAAGCACAATGACAAGGATGTTTATCACCGCCCTGCTGGCCCTGGCAACAATCGGCTGGTCAACTGTATACGCGGCAGATGACCTGAACGTGCAGGTGGAAAACATGGTTGAACAGCTTACTTCACTGCTGAGCGGTGAAGTGGTGAAAGGAACAGAAAAGGAAGTGTATATTGCCCTGGGCCAGCAGGACGGCATCATGCCGGGGGCCGTGTTTGAAGTAATCCGCCGTGGTGCGCCGCTCAAGGTTGGAGAGGAAATAATCGGCTACGAGGAAACCCCTCTGGGCAAGGTGGAGGTCACCAAGGTACGTGAAAAGATGTCCATCTGTCGTCTTGTGGAGTCTCAGGAGATCCCGAAACCGGGGGATCGGGTACATCAGATGCGTAAGCAGATCAATCGGGTTCTGGTCGGCCAGTTTATCTATAATCAGGAGTTCAACGCCCTGACAAAGAGTCTGCAGGAAAAACTTGTTACTTCGTTAACCAACCGCGGGATGCAGGTCGTTGAACGAGACCAGCTTGAACGGGTACTCAAGGAACAGAAACTTGGCTATTCCGGCCTGGTGAACTCTGCCACAGCCAAGAAGATAGGTGAACTGTTCGGGGCGGAAGGGATGATTCTTGGCGCCGTCAGTGATTTTGGCAACAATATTGTGCTAAATGGCCGTCTGGTGGATGTGGAAACCGGAAACGCCATCAGTGCTGCCGAGATTGAACTGGCAAAGACGCCCATGGTTGCCGGTATGCTGACGGTTGGCGTGGAAGGTTCCGCACCGGCCGCAAGCAGCCCGTCGGGTAAAAAGAAGACGAAAAGCAAAAAGAAGAACGGCAATTTTCTGGCAAAACTGATGGCAAACGATTTTGAGTTTGGCCTGCAGAAATGTGTCAACAAGGGGGGGACCGTTACCTGCTACTTCAAAGTGACGAGCACTGAGGGGGACAAAAGAATAAGGTTGTATTCGGACAACAGCAGGTTGTTTGATACAAAGGGCAATATCTACGGGAGCCATAAAGTTAGCATCTCTAACTACTACAAGACTAGCCCTAACTCGCTAAAGGTATTCTTAATTCGAGGCGTCCCTGTCAACGCAAGTATCAGTTTTCCTCATGTGAGTGCTGACGCAGACGTGGCTGCTGTAGTGGAGCTCGACGGCGAGGGTATTCATCTTCAATTCAGAGATGTTCCCATTACCAAAAAGTGATGAACCTGGACTCAGCCCCAAAAAACCTGAGCTGAGGTCAGCAATGCTTCCCAGGGTGTATTTTCCCTGTACCAGGGGCCTTGCTTTCGGGTCGTTGATCGGCATTGAGGGCCTTGTCGTCAGGGAGCTGCGCGGTAAGGCCAAGGTGATCACCAGGGGAATACATGAGGGTGCTATTACCCGCATCATAGAAGCTTCCCGCTTCAGCGAAGAAGGTGAAGCTGCGGAGCAGGGGATCCTGGTGTCCTTTACGAACAATATGTTTTTTGCCGAGGATGCGGGGCTGGCCCTGGCCATTTACGACAAGCTGCTTCGCCTCAAATATGAAAACAGCTATACCGCCGTGTATGCTGCAGGCCATGTTGATCCTGCAGGCAAAGGCATGATCAGCCCGGTGAAAAACTTTGACCGGTATTGTACCATGGTAAGGGAGCTTGGCAGGCAGCAGGGCCTGTTTATTTTTCCCCAGGTCAACGCCGCTCCAGGAAAGAACTCGGCCGATGCCCTCGCTGCCCTGGCAGAACGGGGCATTACCTGTAAAGGTATAACCCGCCTTGATGAGTTGCCGGATGTCCTCACAGAACCTGGAAACAGGCGGTGATCTGCTATGAAGAACAGGAAAAAACCGGCTGATTCCGTAAAAGTTTACTTTCCCTGTATCCACGCTGGTACAACAGGAGAGTTCCTTTCTGTAACCTGTTTTAAAAGCCAGGAGCTGAAAGGTATTGTCAAGGTTGTCCTGGGGGTCGATGATGAGACCGCCAGAACAATCATCGGTGCAGGCAGGCATGGGGAAAGAGGACCAGAAGTGGGGGAAGGCGTTATGATGCTTTTTTCCAACCCTCTTTTTTCTGGTCGCAGCTATGGTCTATCCATGGTGGTTGCCGACAAGCTGGCGCGTTATGGAAAGGCCGCAGCCGCAACCAGGATTTATGCCACCGGCGAAATACCGGTGGATGGGTGCGGCAGGGTCGACCCTGTGGAGGGATGTACCGAAAAACTGCATTTGCTGAAAAAAACTCTTTCTCCGGGAAGTCTCCTGCTCCTGCCGCAGGCGAATGTATCAAGCTCGCAGCAAAACCGTGCTTTGATTGAAAACCTGATGGAGCTGGGAATAGAGTGTATTGCCATCTCCCACATCGATGAGCTGAACGGAGTTGTGTGGAAAGCAGATTCTTCCCTGTTTTATGAGGATACCCTTCAAAAACTCAAGACATTTTTTATACAGCCAGATACGCTGAAATCAGCAGGTGTACTCCTTTCTGTTTTCCTTTTTATAGCCTTGCTCTATCTCATAGCAGGGAAAACTGCACCTAAAACTGCACCTCCTGCGTCCTCCCTTGCTGAACAACAACGTATCACACCTGTGATTCCCCCAAAAACCAAAGCTCTCTTCGACTCTCACCAGCAAGACAGGGAGCAGTCGACACACCAAAAGGCAGTACACAAGGACGCGGCGCCCCCTTCCGAAAAAACGCCAGGTTATCGTAATGATGAGGCCGAAAAAAGGCGTGAAACCGATCCCGTCCTGGAATCGGTTGTAGGAAACCCGGCGATTTACTAACCCGTATTTTTCATGAACATTTTGTCAAAATCTGAGACTGCCTACGGACATCACATGCGTCTGTTTTTATGTATTTCTTTTTAAATCGGACACCATGTTCATGAGAAATCCGGGCTACTTGCCAATATCTACAAAATCCTTGTAGACAAACCCTTCCTTGTTGCCAATCTTTACTTTATAGAAACCTTTTTGTTCGCCATATACTTCTACTGTCTTCCCCTGGTTGATCTTTAATTGTTTTGAAGCCATAACACTTGGTTTTGCATAGAGGTGAGTGACTCCGTTTATGGTACCAGTGCCGATGGATTCAGGCTCTGGAGCCGGAGCCGGCTTTTGTGCTGGAGGAGCCGGGCTCACCTTCTTTTCAGCAACTGGCCGGGCTGCCCTTTTTTTTCTGTTTTCATGTTGTTTTGTGGTGGGAGTTTCTTCCTGGGCAGTCTTGTTTTTTTCTTTTCCCTTTCGTTTCTCAACAACTGTGGCAAGGACATATCCGGTTTGTTTTTTAAATTTAACCTTATGCCAGGTCGTTCCCTCCTGTAAAACTATGATGTTCGAATTTTCTGCTATTTTCCCCAGATTATCTGACATCACATTATTTTCTTTTTTAACAATTGTTGGGCTCAAGGTAACATACCTATATTCCTTTAAAGGTTCCTCGACTTGAGAGTCCTGTTTTTGAGGAGGCGTATCAGTAACCACTGTTTCAGCTGGTTCTCCTTTTTCAGAAGCAGGCTCTGGTTGTTCTGGTTGTCTGTCAGGAGTGATTGCGTTTTGGGGAGGAGATACTGTTTTTTTACCTGCAACCGGTTGTGGTGCCCGCTCTGGTACTCCATTTACACCAAGGGCCTGCAGGGTCATCATATCCAGCTTAGAATGAGCGGTTAACCCATTGTCTTTCTGGAACCGCATAATTGCTCTTCTGGTTTTTCTGCCCATTTTACCGTCTGGCTGGCCGGGGGCGTAGCCAAGGTGCAGCAAGCGCTGCTGAACAGTTCTTGTCTGGGGATCTCCTGTGAATGCGCGAGAAGGTGGGGGCCTGTTTACATAAGGGGCTTGTCTCTGGGCAACGTCATTTTTTGCTTGAACAAAGGAACATCCATACGGGTTGCCTGGTGAGAGAAACCTGCAGACCCTGTCAAACAGGTCCTTGGTGAGATATTTTTCTATCGAGATATCGTGAACTTCACGTTCATAAAAACCAACCTGCTGGCCAAGCAAATTTACCTTAACTTTTAGGCGCGTTTTATTGCCTGACTGGGGGAGCAAATTCACCGTGTAACTGTACTTATAGGTCATGGCTAAAAGGAGTGTTTTAATGGCCTCCAGCTCTCTGTCTTCCACTGTCCCATAGTCTGTTACAACGAGACCACTGCCACGATCAAAGGTTTTGATTATCTCCTTCTCTGACAAGGCATTGATCAATGCTTTCCAGACCTGCTCCTCCGTACCGATAAAATCCCTGTAATCATCTACCTGTACAGCTCCGCCTCTAATTGCATCCACATTGGTTTCAGCACATGATGATAAAAGCAGTAAGGCTGAGCCAATGAATAATAGAAAAAAAGCTCTTTTCATAATGTTGCCTCTTCTTGTGCAGGGGCGCTTATCTTGCTGCCAGCCCATTGCTCTGCAGGAGCAGTGATAGCCATGGATATACTTTTCGTATTTTCTTGATTTTGCTGGATCAGTTCCAGAAATTGTGCTGAAACAACAGCGATGATACCTGATGGTATTCCAAACACCGTTAACACCCGCACCCATCCTGTCGTTTCAACTAACTTGACTGCAAACCCAAAGGTCTTGCACCGGGTTAAGCTGCGAGCGTATGTAAAAGATATTACAATGCAGCCGGCAGCAACGAGGATGAGGAACAAGATTGTTGCAGTTGTACTGACAGTCTGGAAGAACATCCCTCTTCTGGTCGATGCCAGTGCTGTTGTTGCTTCGGACGCTCTTTTTGCTGCCTGCTGTAACTGTTTTTCCAGGCTTTGCAGTTTAAGCTTCAAATCAGATAACTGTTGCTGTTCAACCAGTTTTTGTTCATTCATGAACTGGGCTTCTATGATGGAGTAGATGGTATCAAGCCTTTTAAGGAGTTCTGCCCGGTTTTCCCGTACCCAGGTTCGTCCAAGAAGGTAGAAACTGTTCATTGTATCGGGAAAAGAGTAACCATAACTCTTCAGGATTTGATCCAGTGACCACATTAAATCGTTAATATAAGCAGACTCTGCCTCATCAAAAATCCCCTGCTCTTCGTTAAGCAGCCCGTAAAACTGAGGTAAAGTTATTTTATCTTTATCCGGGATTTCACTGGCGCTTTCCAGTTTTTTGCCATATGGGACTAAAAACGCCATATGATCCTGAATCTGCATAAAAAGAAGGTTTGTAGCGTTTCGCGCCTGGGGGAGTAACTTCCGTTCTAACGCAGCATCAATCAAGAAGAGAAAGTGATCTTTTTTCTTTTTTGAGGAACGGTTAACATCGTTAATCATCTTGCTGAAAACGGTAATGGCTTCTTCTTTGCGTTGGTTGTTGAGAAATAAATCCACAACTTTCAATCGTTCTCCAAGAACATTGCTCGACTTGCCTACCTCTTCAGCAATGGTTGTTATCAGTTCATCGCGGTCTGATTTGATGGCAAAGGCAAGCACTTGCAGCAATTCTTTTATGGATTTTACCTTTTGCCATGCCATGTTCAGGGCTTTATTCCCCTTGTCAAATTCGTTTCTTGCCAATAAGTGCCCGGAAAGCTCCAGTAACTCTGAAACTGTATTTGCCCTGTTGATAGCCTGCCCCAGGACTTTTTCAGCAGAGCCGCGCATGTCATTATTCTCAAGGATTGTTGCCAGCTGGAGAAGAACAGAAGGAGAACTGATTTTGGGAATCAAGGTGTCAATGGCATTGCTTACCAGCTCCGTTTGCTGCTCCTGTAAAAGGTAATCAATACAGTTTATGATCATGTTCTGGTGATTTTTAGAGTTGGACCATTTTGCCTGTTTTATCATGGCTTTTGTTGCTTCAATGGTCCGTCCCTTCATGTTTTCATGGGTGTACAAGGCCGCAAGAGTGTACCAGTATTCCGGGCTGTCTGTGCGAACCTTGTTGAATACCGTGAAGTGTTTGTCCCCGGACTGAAGTGCAGGAATACGAATGGAGCTGTCGGGCTTTGCCTCAAGTATAGCGATATATCTCTGATGGTCGGATTGTGATAATACCTGCCCTACCAGCTCCAGTTTATCGATGAGCTCCTCACGATTTTCCAGATCACTGGCAAGGAGTGGAGCAGCAATGGTACTTATGAACAGCACCATGCAAACAATGATAATGAGCCGTTTTTTTGAGGTCATGGTGGGCATGGATTTGCCTTTATATAAAACAAACAGCCCAATGTTGAGCACGGATATGCAAAGGCCAATCTGGATCAGGTTATCTAACCAGTCGAAACCACCAAAGAACGATGCCCAGGCAACAGAGCCTGTAGACAGTAGAGGAAAGAAGGCTGCTGCTGCGACTCTTTGCACGTAAAAGGCGGCATCTTTCTGTGAATCCAACTGATTAATGCTGGTATTTATGTCGCTGAGTCTTGTCTGCTCGTCATGTATTTTATTTTGTAACTCCTTGATTTTACTGTTAATGGCATCTGTGCCCTGATCAAACTCTTTCCGGGCCTGTGCCTGTTTATCAATGAAGGCTTGGCGGTTTCTTTGATAGTTGTACACAGCTTCGTCTGTGGCAGCGTAGCTGTATTGTGGCGAGCACATGCAGAATAAAAAGAGTGATGCCATAAATGTTCGCGTAACAAGAGTTACATGTATCTGTCGCAGATTATCTGATAGCATGGTATGCCTCGTAGATGGGTTGCATGATTCGGGGAAAGTACAGACCTTGTGATTAGTTGCGTTGATTGTTTTCTAAAAACAGAGACGCTGTTTCCTGTTTTTTCTTCTACTTGCTTTTTTGGTGGGAAAAATGCGAGGTAGCGATTTTTTTATGGAATAAATAAATGACCACCCCGGAGCCCATAGTCATCAGGCTGAGTACTCTATCTAGTGTCCTGTCAACGCTGAAATGTCAGGATATTGCGCCGGATTTTTCTTGTCCTTATGGAGTCTTGTCCTGCGTTGCATAGTAGTGCTATGTGCCCCAGGGCAAGGCTGCATACGAGCTGAAAAAGACAAGCAGGATACGACAGAGCAGCGTTGACAGGACACTAGGTTGCCACGGGTATTACCTCTCCATTATAACTCAAGTTGAAAGCAGCAAAGAATATTGTCGGTCAGTAGTTACAATATTTTTGGTAACTACTGACAGGGCGTATAACTCATTGGTTTCACTTGTGTTACGTCTGTAACTGCTTTTAGGCTGCCCAGATTTGGGCAAGCGCGATTGGCAGCTATAACTCCGTAACCAATCACGGGGTCTGTGTTTCCCCGTTATTTTCTGTTTCCGACGTCTAACTGGTCACAGGTGCAACAGAATTGTACAAGCACCATTTTCCACTCTACAAGAGTATGCGGGAAAGAGTGATCGTGCAAAGATGAAGTGCCCGTGATCAGTTACCAACTACCATATGATTAAAAACTACCCTCTCACCAATATCATTAGTGTCAAAGAATTCAGGTATAATGTCAAGTTTTTTTGCCCGAATTGCGATAGCGCATATATTAAGGGGACACTGATTTATTCGCAGGTTGCAGAACCAGCAGGGCTTTTCAGTATGTTTTGGGGGAGGGGGGTGGTCTGGTTACTATAGTTCATCCAGCTCTGTTCGCTGCATTTTTTACGGAATTCCGAGCGACCTGGTGATAGAGCCGGATGCCGCAAGTGAAACCAGAGTGATACATGCTCTGGTTGTACTTGCTTTACGTCTGTAATGGCTTTCATCTCGCCCGCATTTGGCGGGCAGGGGTGAACGCCTGAAGACAGGTGGGCAGAGACCAGTTACCCGTCAAAAGCAGAGCATAACAGAGAGGTACAGACTCCGTGACTGGCTGCGTTACCCCAGATGTTCAAGGACAATCCTGAGCATCCGGCGAAGCGGTTCAGCAGCTCCCCATAACAGTTGGTCACCCACGGAAAATGCGCTGAGATATTCTGGCCCCATGTTCATCTTGCGCACCCTGCCGACTGGTATATCCATGGTTCCGGTTACCCTGGCTGGAGTCAATTCTTTCAGGGTCTCCTCTTTAGTGTTTGGAACAAGATGGGCCCAGTCGTTCTGCTCCTGAATCACCTGCTCGATCTCGTCTAATGGAATATCTCCGGTAAGCTTAATGGTAAAAGCCTGACTGTGGCAGCGCATGGCGCCTACCCGCACGCAGCAGCCATCCACCGGTATGGGGTTGTCTTCAATACCCAGAATCTTGTTGGTTTCACTGATTCCTTTCCATTCCTCCCGAGTCTGACCGTTATCCATGGGTGTGTCAATCCACGGGATAAGACTGGCCGCAAGCGGGGCACCAAAACAATTGATGGGGAGCATGGTGCTGCGCAAGCTCTCCACGACATTACGGTCAATCTCAAGAATGGCTGAGGCAGGATCGTCCAGCAAGGTGCCGGCATTTTCCCCAACAATACGCATCTGCTGCACCAGTTCCCTCATATTTTTAGCGCCGCCACCGGAAGCAGCCTGATATGTCTGGGCACTGAGCCATTCAACCCAGCCCTGATTAAATAACCCGCCTAGCGCCATCAGCATGAGTGAAACCGTACAATTGCCGCCGATATAGTTTTTTACTCCGGCAGCCAGCCCCTTTTTTATGACCCCCAGATTCACCGGATCAAGGACAACAATGGAATCCTTTTCCATGCGCAAGGTAGAGGCGGCATCAATCCAGTATCCCTGCCAGCCCTGTTCTCTCAGCCTGGGATACATCCTGGTAGTATATCCCCCGCCTTGACAGGAAACCAGGATATCGCATTCAGCCAGCAGCCTGCTGTCAAGCGCATCCTTCAGCAGACAGGTCTTTCCATCTATTTCCGGTCCATCCTGACCGGCCTGGGAGGTCGAAAAAAAATGAAACTCATTGCCCTGAAAATCGTCTTCCTCGTGCATGCGCTGCATGAGGACTGAGCCGACCATCCCTCGCCAGCCGATAATACCTACTTTTTTCATGGTGCTCTCTTTATTTATTATTTCGTAACTACTCACTGGGTGTGTAGCCCTCTGATTGTACATGCCTCAAAGGTGTAACTGCTCTCAGGCTGCCCATATTTGGTCAAGCACGATTGGCAGCTATAGCCCCTCTCTGCGGCCAGGCACGACCGCCAGAAGACAGGTGAGCCGGGAGCAGTTACCTCTCAGCGAAGACGCAGACAGGTTTCCAGCTCCTTTGCAATAAGCGGCGCTACAGAGTAGATTTCCAGCAGGTCATCACTCTGGACTCCAGGATAGGTGTCCGCGCCAACAACACAGATGATTTCCTTTTCCCTAAGCCTTTTGCGAGCCTCTCCGGCCAGCACCAGATGGGTCGCCATCACGGCAACCCCCGTGGCTCCCGCCTCAAAGCAGCGGTCAACCGTCTGCAGCATTGACCCGCCGGTACGGATCATGTCATCGCAAATAATGGCTGTTTTTCCTTTAACCGCGCTGGAAAGCTGGCCAACGATAGTTTTATCCACATCATATCGATCCTTATTTGCTGCTGTATGGTGACAGCCAAGAATACCTGCCAGCCTGGCGACTCGTTTACTGAAACCGTAATCAGGTGACACCAGTACATAATCCGATATATTGAGCTGTCTTATCTTCTCTGCCGCCAGCTGGTCCGTCCACAGGTGACGAGTATTAATCTCTCCTGCATGGGCATGAAGCACTGCCTCTGAGTGCAGGTCGGCAAAAGCGACATAATGAGGCCGGGCACGAAAAAGCTGCCTTGCCCTGGTAACACCTTTAGGGATCTCCCAGGACCCTGGCTTGGCTCGTTCCATGGTTGAGTAGCCGAAATAGGGGATAACCACGTTCACTGATCGTGCATTCCAGTATCGCGCCCCGGCGATGAGGTCAATAACCTCCTGATGCGCCGCGTCGTCATGCGTTGCTCCGATAATAACCACATGCCTGGCGGTTATGGAAGCAGGGAAGGCGTGATATATCTCACCGTCAGCAAACTGTTTTATGACCATCTCCGTTAAGGCAGCACCCAGCTCATCGGCCACTTTCCGGGCAAGGGAAGCCGAAGCCCTGGCGCCGACAAGAACGACTTGATCTCTAGTGGTCATGCTCATGTTTTACTTATTTCCTCGGCAATGGCATCACCAATGACAGCGGTAGATACCGGAGACACATCTGGCAGCGCAATATCTTCGGTCATGATGTTTCTGGCAAGGGTGGCAGAAACGGCTTTTTCAATCGCGTCAGCCGCTTTTTCCTGGCCCAGGCTGTAGCGCAGCATCATGGCTGCTGACAATATCTGGGCAATTGGATTGGCCTTACCCGTGCCGGCAATGTCTGGGGCTGAACCTCCTGCAGGCTCATACAGACCAAATTTTTTTTCGTTAAGGCTGGCTGATGCCAGCATGCCCATGGAACCGGTTATCATGGCTGCCTCATCTGAAATAATATCGCCAAACATATTGCCGCAGAGCATGACATCGAACTGATGCGGATCTTTTACCAGCTGCATGGCGGCATTGTCTACATAGATGTGGTTAAGTTCGACATCCTTGAAGTCCTGCGCAATCGTATTTACCACCTCCCGCCAAAGCACCATGACCGTGAGCACATTGGCCTTGTCCACAGAGGTTACCTTTTTTTTCCTGACTCTGGCGGCCTCAAAAGCCATACGGGTGATTCGTTCAATTTCGCTTCGCTTGTAGACCATTGTGTCCCAGGCCTTTTCATCAGGGCCGCTCTTTTCCCTCCCCTTTGGCTGGCCAAAATAAATGCCGGACGTCAACTCCCGTATCACCAGGATATCAAAACCCCCCTGAACAATATCAGGCCGCAAGGGGCATGAATCCGCCAGTGCCGGAAAAACCTTGGCAGGTCGAAGGTTACAGAACAGATCAAAATGTTTCCTCAGGGGCAGAAGAGCGGCTCGCTCCGGCTGTTTCTCAGGAGGAAGATCTTCCCATTCTGGCCCGCCCACTGAGCCAAACAAAACAGCATCGCTTTCCTCGCAGAGTTTCAGGGTTGCTGGCGGCAGAGCCTCGCCATGACGATCAATGGCAATTCCGCCGACATCGGCATGGTGAAAGGTAAGGGAAAAAGCAAATTTCTGTTGTACTGCATTAAGCACCTTAACGGCTTCTGCCATTACTTCCGGGCCAATGCCGTCTCCAGCCAATACTGCAATCTTGCTGCTCATAATTATTCTCTTGATTTGACTTAATGGTAACTGCTCCCAGCTCATCCATCTTGGGGCGTTCACGGTTGGCCGTATAAAAAAGCTATAGCTGCCAGTCGTTCTCGTCCAAACCTGGGCGGCCTGAAAGCAGGTGCAGGCTTGAGGTAAGTGAAACCGGAACCAGGGTGCTGCGCACCCTGTGTGTCGTTGCACGTAATGAATATAAACGTGATAACCCCTCCTTCTACCAGATATACTCGCAACTTACCAGTGCGAAGTATGGAGAAACTGAATCAGTGGGTACAGGGTAGGATACACGGAAGAAACGCTTCGCTTGCCTGATTGCTGGAAAGAATCTGGGGGCCTGAAAGTTTTTGCAGGAGTAAATCTTGTGAAAACAGGTGGTTATATGCTGTGTGAGCAGTAACACATACACGTTGTTTAAATGGATTGTCTGGGCAGCAACCTGGTCAATTACGCCAAAATGTTCAGGAGAAATCCGGGCTGACGTCCTTTTTTACTGGCAAAAGAGCGGTGGATGCCATACAATTCATGAAAATCGGAAATTCGGGAAATTAACATCTTTTTTGAACAGATTTTCATATAAACCAGCACGGCTGGGCCAGGTTTGCCAGCCACAAACGAACCATGACAACTCGTCACTTCGGCAAGGAGCGGGTATCACTTCCACCGGGAGACTTTCGGATAAAAAACAAGGTGAGACAATGACGCAGCAAAAGCAGCCCACGAGTTCTTCAGATGCCTATTCTTCAATCTTTGGCCCAACAGGTGTAGAAGAATTTAAGCAGTGTATTCAGCATCACCTGGTCAGCTTTCTGGGCCGAGACCCCAAGATGGCAGGAAAAGACGACACCTACCGGGCTCTTTCCTATGCGCTTCGTGATGTTCTCATGGATAAATGGATCAAGACCCAGACAGACTTTTATGCTCAGCATAAAAAAAGGGTCTACTATCTCTCTCTGGAATTTCTTGTTGGCCGCTCTCTGGGCAATGCAATTATAAATATGGGACTGCTTGACGAGGTGAGCGAAGCTCTTCAGCAGCTCGGCTATGATCTGGAAGAGCTCAGGGAATGCGAAGAGGATGCAGCACTGGGTAACGGCGGTCTTGGCCGGCTCGCCTCCTGCTTCATGGACTCGATCGCCACCATGAAGATCCCGGCATACGGTTACGGGATTCTCTATGATTACGGGCTGTTTCATCAGGATATTGTCGATGGCTATCAGGTTGAACGACCGGACAGCTGGCTTCGGCTCGGTTCCCCCTGGTTGTACCAGCGCACCGCGTTTATGTATCCGGTTCAATTTTACGGCCGGGTGAGCAGCGCAACCGACAAAAATGGTAATTACCGGCCCAAATGGGTCGACACCCAGACCATCATGGCCATGGCCTGTGATATGCTGGTGCCTGGATTTAATAATAACCATGTCATCAACATGCGCCTGTGGAAAGCAAAGCCCTCCTCAGAACTAGACCTGAGTATCTTTAACGCTGGTGATTACATCCAGGCAGTTGAAGAAAAGGTTCGTACCGAGACAATCTCCAAGGTGCTGTATCCCTCCGATGATATCCGGGAAGGGCAGGAGCTCCGCTTTAAACAGCAGTACTTTTTTGTGGCTGCAACCTTCCAGGATATCCTGCGGCGTTATAAGAAAAACAACCAGACCTTTACCGATTTCCCAAACCAGGTGGCAGTGCAGCTAAATGACACGCATCCGGCCATAGCTATTCCGGAGTTGATGCGTATCCTGCTTGATATTGAGGAACTCGGCTGGGTTGAGGCCTGGGATATCTGCACCAAGACCTTTGCTTATACCAACCATACGCTCATGCCGGAGGCCCTGGAAACCTGGCCGGTTGAGTTGATAGCAAGGATATTGCCTCGTCACATGGAGATCATCTACGAAATCAACCGGCGATTCCTGGAAGAGGTGGCGGATAAGTATCCGGGCAACCTTCGCAAGTTAAGAGAGATGTCCGTCATTGAAGAAGGCAGCGTCAAGCGGGTACGCATGGCCAACCTGGCAATCATCGGCAGTCATTCTGTCAATGGGGTCGCCGCCCTGCACACCGAGCTGTTAAAAACATATTTATTCCGAAATTTCGAGGAAATGTACCCTGGACGCATCAACTCGAAAACCAATGGGATCACCCCGCGCCGCTGGCTGCTCAAATGTAATCCCGGCCTGTCTGCCCTCATCGGGGAAAAGCTCGGTTACGACTGGGTAACCCACCTCGACCAGCTGCGCGGACTGGAGGCATATATTGATGACCCTGACTTCCAGAAAAAATGGCAGCAGGTACAGCTTGACAATAAAAAAATACTTGCTGGTATCATTCACTCCCAGCTGGGCATAGAGGTTGACCCTCACTCCATGTTTGACATCCACATCAAACGCATTCATGAATACAAACGTCAGCTCTTAAACGCGCTGCATGTCATCCATCGCTACCAGCGTCTGCTGACTGCACCGGTTCAGTCCATCGCGCCCAGAACGGTTATCTTTGCCGGCAAGGCTGCACCTTCCTATCATCAGGCCAAGTTAATCATCAAGCTTATCACCTCTGTTGGCGAGGTGGTCAATAACGACCCGCGCGTTGCTGACAAGCTGAAAGTCGTCTTCATGCCCAACTACAATGTATCGCTTGCTGAAAAAATCATTCCAGCCGCTGACCTTTCCGAACAGATTTCAACTGCCGGAACCGAGGCATCAGGGACAGGAAACATGAAGTTCGCCCTCAACGGCGCACTCACCATCGGCACGCTTGACGGGGCAAATATTGAAATAAGGGAAGAGGTCGGAGACGACAATATCTTCATTTTTGGCATGACCGCTGAAGAGGCAGAAAACGAAAAGCGGTTCAAGTCACGAAAACCCAGGGATATTTATGAAGAAAACAGCGAGATACGCGCCGTTATTGACGCCATTTCCTCTGGGGTATTCAGCAGCGGTGACACGGCAATTTTTCGCCCGCTGGTAAACGAACTGCTCAATGAGCATAATCCCTATCTGTTCCTGCTCGACATGGAAGCCTACCTGGCCTGCCAGAACGAGGTCGATGCCTGCTACCTGGACAAAACGGCATGGACCAGGAAGTCCATCTGCAACGTGGCCAGGATGGGCAAGTTTTCCAGCGACCGCACCATTCGGGAATATGCGGAGCAGATATGGGGGCTGCCAGTGGAAAAATAAGGGCAACTGCTTTCAGCTCACTCGTGTCCTGTCAACGCTGAAATGTCAGGATAGTGCGCCGGATTTTTTTGTTCTTATGCAGCCTTGTCCTGCGCTGCCTAGTAGTGCTGTGTGACCCGACCCAGGGCAAGGCTGCATAAGGGCTGAAAAAGACAGGCAGGATACGACAGAGCAGCGTTGACAGGACACGAGCCCTGGCGCCGCCTTCACTGATGAGAAGTCTGGGACAGTTACCGCATATCAACCGGCTGGCCGGTGGCAGCTATAACACTTGTCCACAACTCACCCTGCGGATCGACCTTTTTTCTTTTTGAGGAAGCAAGTGGAATCGGCACATGGGTGAAGCGGTTGTTCCAGTGCCCTATCAGGGTGTTGGTTCTTCCTGCCATACCGGCATGGACCGCATAGTGACCAAGCTGCAGGCAAAACGCGGCATCATAAGCTGAGGCAGGCATGGAGCGGATCATATAGCTTGGGTCTATGTATTTCAGGGAGAGATCCAGGCCTTTTTCCTTATAATGGGCTTTAATCTTGTCCCGTAAGAGCAGCCCTATATCACCCAGTTTTTTATTCCCTGATGCATCATGGCCCAGATCGTCGCCAAAGAGATTCTGTCCCGCGCCTTCACCGACCACTATAACCGCATGCCCTCGAAGCTTGAGGCGATGTTCCAGGGCCGTCAGCAGACCTTCCAGGGAAAATTCAACTTCAGGAATAAGGCAAAAATTAACTTCATTGTTGGCAAGAGCTGCCGATGCTGCAATAAAACCTGACTCTCTGCCCATAAGTTTGACCAGCCCTACTCCATTTCTTGCCCCAACAGCCTCTACATGGGCGGTGTACGTGGAGTGACGGGATTCAGAAACAGCAGTTTCATACCCAAAAGAAAGATCCACGTAACGAATGTCATTGTCAATAGTCTTGGGGATGCCTATTACGGCAATATTGAGTTCTCGACGTTTGATTTCTTCAGCAATCATTGCCGCACCACGAAGGGTGCCGTCACCCCCGATGGTAAACAGGATACTTATATCCAGGTGAACCAGAGTATCCACCATGATCTTAACATCCTGGGGCCCGCGAGATGATCCCAGCATGCTTCCCCCATACTGATGAATACCTGAGACCAGATCAGGGGCCAGCTCAATCGGGGTGTGATAATATGCAGGGTTCAAGCCTTCATATCCATAACGAAAACCTAATACCTTTTTCACGTTGTAATGATAATGCAGACTGAGCACCAGGGCCCGCACCACGTCGTTTAGTCCTGGACACAGTCCGCCACAGGTGACAATGCCGCATGTAAGGGTTGCTGGTTCAAAAAAAATATCTTCCCTTGCGCCTGCTATTTCAAAAGAGGGGGGAGAAATATTTTTTTCGATATAAGGCAGCAGAGACTGGTAGTTGTTGTGATACAGGACAGTATCATCAGGGTCAGTGAAACGTACGCCCTTCATTGGTGACGTATACTGACAGTCTCCCAGTCTCTCGACAATAAAATCTTGCGGCTTTATCAACGTGGTTTCCTTGGTATCTTCGCTCATGTTTTCCTCTGTTAAAAGGTGGATGCGAACAGGGCAGCGGCGTACTTCATCTGAACAGGTAATGTCACTGGGCATACAGCTTTTTGGTTTCTCTTTGCTTTGCGGTTGTACCTGAACACTTCCATTGATTATATGGTATAATTCCTGTTGTCACTGCGCAAACTATTTTTACCGGCAAAGAAAAAGCAACTATTTGCGCAGATAGTAACCTGTTGATTGTATATGTTTTCAGGTCCTCCCCTTTCGGGCAGGCGCGACTGGCAGCTATAGCCTCTTCCTGCGGGCGATCATGGTCACCCGAAAATGGGTGAGCTGGGAGCCGTTACAGGAAAAAAAAGATATCGAAATGGACACATTCGCATTATCATATACAATCTGTACAGGAAATACTCCCTTTCTTCTGACTCTTTTATTGTATGAACAGCCGTTATGAAGACTGTATCGTCTGAAAAAAAATATGATGTAATTATTATAGGCGGGGGCCCTGCCGGCCTGTTTGCTGCCTACTATCTGTGCGAGCACTCTTCGCTTAACATACTGCTCATCGAACAGGGAAAAGCACCTCTTCAGCGTAAATGTCCCATAAAAAAAAGGGGATGTGTGCAATGTCGTCCCTGCAATATACTGAGCGGCATTGGTGGGGCCGGTCTTTTTTCAGACGGCAAGCTGAACTTTATCCACAAACTTGGCAAAACTGATCTGACCCAGTTTATGCCGGTATCCAGGGCCCGAAGCCTTATAGATGAAACAGAACAGATCTACACGCGATTCGGCATGGATGGGCAGGTGTATCCCACAGATCAAAAGGCTGCCATGGCCATAAGAAAAGATGCCCGTAAATGCGGTATGGATCTGCTGTTGATCCGGCAAAAACACCTTGGCAGCGACAAGTTGCCAGATCATATTAATGCCATGCACCAGTACCTTGCAGACAGAGGTGTTGTCTTTCGTCTTTCGGAAACAGTAAAAGATATCCTGGTGGAAAACGGTGCTGTCACCGGTGTCGTTACCAGTAAAGGCAGATATTTCGCCTCTAACGTCATTGCCGCCCCTGGACGAGTGGGGGCGGAGTGGATGGCCGGTATTGCTCAAAAAAATAATATACAGGTCTCACAGCGGGGCATAGAGGTCGGCGTGCGGGTAGAAGTACATAATGAAATCATGCAGGACATATGTTCGGTCATCTATGACCCGACGTTTTTTATCCAGACAACCAGATATGATGACCAGACCAGAACCTTCTGCACCAATTTCGGGGGGTATGTTGCCCTGGAATATTATCAGCATTTTGTGTGTGTCAACGGTCATGCCCTTATGGGCCGCAAGTCGGAAAACTCCAATTTCGCCTTTTTATCCAAGGTGGTGCTCACCGACCCCATTGAGGATAACCAGGCCTACGGAGAATCCATAGGCAAACTGGCCACTCTTATCGGCGGCGGGAAACCAATTCTGCAGCGATTCGGAGATCTTAAACGAGGTCGTCGCTCTACCTGGAATCGCATCAAAAACAGTTATATTGAGCCGACCCTGACTGACGTAACCTGTGGAGATATCGCCATGGCTCTCCCCGAACGTATCCTGACCAATCTGGTGGATGGACTGGAGCAGCTCAACCAGATCATTCCAGGGGTCACTAACGACGAAACCTTGCTGTATGCGCCGGAGATCAAATTTTTTGCCACCCAGATAGAAACAACGGATGACCTGGAAACACCAGTTTCAGGTCTTTTTGTTGCAGGTGACGGACCCGGTGTAGCCGGAAACATCGTATCAGCAACCGCCACCGCGCTTATCCCCTCAAAAAAAATCATTAACCGTATCAGATAAAAACAGATACTCAGCAGGCAAGGGAAAAAAGATGGATTTTAATTATGTACAAGACGGAAAAAAAGTAGCTATTCATTATACTCTCAAGCTCGAAAACGGAAAAATATTTGAGTCCACAGCAGGCGAAGAACCGCTGACGTACACCCACGGTACAGGCGAGATAGTAGCAGGACTGGAAAAAAACCTGATCGGCATGAAGGCTGGAGATATTAAATCATTCATGGTTGAACCAAAAGATGGTTATGGTGAAGTTACGCTTGACTCGCTCATAGAAATTCCCAGAGAACACATCCCCTTTGAAGCCCGGCAGGTAGGAGAGCATATCACCGCTGTAAGTCCCAAAGGGCAACAGATCGAGGGCACGATATATGAAGAAAAGGGAAAATTTTTCGTAGTTGACTTTAACCATCCGCTGGCAGGAATGAATCTTTACTTTGACGTGACGGTAGTGAGTGTAGGCTAACACGGGCTTCAGGCCCGCAACCCAATACTTCTAACGAAACGAGCCGCTTCTTGTGTAGAGTGGAGATTTTTCACAAATCCCAAAAAAATACTGAAAGGAGCGACTCATGAAGAAAATTTTACCAAGATTTGCCGAGTTCGTGCAAGGACGAAGTGGCCGTGATCATCTTCTGCGCCCTTTGGGAAGTCGCGTGCGACGGAATTTTGAGCTGAGAAGCGGGTAACTGCTTCTGACCGCATGGGAGAAGCCAGCAGGGGGCACGGCAGGTTGGGCAAACGAGCCTGGTGAAGAGGAAAGCCGGGAGGTCTCTTTTAACACCCTTTACTTGTATTTGCTCAGCACGTCATAGAGCATATCGGGAAGATCGTTTTTCTGTCTTGAACTACGCTGGATTTGTTTCAGGCATTTTTCCATGCTCAGGTGCTCTCCAACAAAAATATGCCGCAGAATAAGAGAAATAAGGCGAGTGATTGTCGTGAGGTTGGAGATGCGGGATTGGAGCTGATGATCACGGTCAAAGGCGGTTGAAGCAAATATCTCCACAGGACTGCCGTCAATCTCGCTCACAGAGATGTACCACTTGTTCCGTTCACGATCAATTGTCCTGTAACGTTTTCCATCCAATATCTCCGGAAGCTCTCCTTCGTAATCAGCCATCAAGGCTGGCTGCCTGATAAGTATGGGTTCGTCCATCTCCTTTTGCCAGATTTTTTTCACCCGCTCAGGGTCCTTTTTTATCAGGGCCGCTATTTTCTGACACTTTTTGCATGGTTGCATCTTTTTCCCTGAGCTGTTATCAGAGGGGCTCTTGCAGATTGAACACTTCATTATTGCTGCCATAAGTAAAAGTTTCCTAAGTGGTCATAGACGCTTCATCTTTGTACGATCACAATACCCTGGATGCTTTTGCAGGGCGGGAAGTTGTGCCTGCACAGCTCTGTTGCATTCGTGGCCAGAGACCCAAGCCCGCTGTACCTGCTCCCGGCCCGCTCCTTTTTTGGGTGATCAGGGATAGCTGTCAATCGCGCTTACCCGGATTGACGCACGCTGAAAACAGGTAACCAATCACGAAAACAGGTACAGCTTTGAAGCAAGTAAAATCAGGATGCTGTCTGCCCGGTGAAGAGCTGTATTTTCGCTGTTTGCTATGTTATAATCGGTGTCAGAATTGTGGCAAGGGAAATATGACGGGTGAGGGGGCAGGATGAAAAAGCGGTTTAATCGCCATTATGATATGAAAAGCCGTTTCTCCAAAGCTATAAGGAGAAATATGGTGCATGCCTCTCAGGGGGTGCATGAATGCATTATTGTGCTTGACGGCCTGAAGCCTGATTTTAATATTGGCAAGATTATCCGCTCGGCGGATGCATTTGGTATAAAAGAGGTACACCTGACAAGAGTAGAATATTTTGACCCTGAACCGGCAAAGGGGTCCTTTCGCTGGGTTGTTTTTTATCAGCACCAGGATTTTGCTGCCTGCTATGGGCATTTGCAGGGGAGAGGTTTTACTCTGTACAGCATGGTGGCTGACGGCAGCCATATGCTGGGGCGGGAGACCTTGCCGGATAAGGTGGTGTTTATTTTCGGGCACGAGGAGTTTGGGGTCAGTTTTACTGAAAGTGAGTATCCAGATATAAAGCCATTGACCATTCAGCAATGGGGACGAGTACAAAGCCTGAACGTCAGTGTGGCCGCATCTGTCGCCATGTTCGAATATACACGTCAGCATGGCCGGCAGGATATTGAGCCTCCCGCCCGGACACCTTCCTGGAGCAGGGATGAGAAGTAACTGATCCGGGAATCTGTACTGCTCCGTGCTCCGTTTTTTTTCTTTACTGACATCTAACCGGGTGCAGAGGCTTTTGTCAGGTGATAGCTGTTTTTTTCGCAACCAATCACGGGGGCTGTGCTTTAAGCGTTCTTCTCTGCTTCTGACGTGTACGGGTGCAACAGAATTGTGCAGGCACCCTTCCCCGCAGGCAAGCAGGCGAAGTGAGACGTTCGTGTACAAAAGTAGGCGGGAAAGAGTGATCGGGCAAGGATGAAGTGCCCGTGATCAGTTACGTTTTTTCTTTTCCCTTGCAACTTCACTTGTACTTGGTAATATCAGCACTTTTTGGTCAACGCAGCTGCTTTCAGCCATCTCTCTTCCCGTAATCATGCCTGGCCGCACAGGAGGGCTGTCGTTGCCAGCCGCGCTTGCCGGGAGCCGGGCAACCTGAAAGCAGGTACAGCTTTAAAGCAGGTGAAACCAGGGTGGTCTATACACCCTGTGAGTCGTTACGTGAGTTTTACAGGTAGAGATACACTATGGATTACAGGGAAACGCTAAATCTGCCCAAAACAAGTTTCAAGATGAAGGCAAACCTGCCTCAGAAAGAGCCTGTGGTGCTTAAACGCTGGGAGAAGGAGGGGCTTTATGCCAGGCTTCAGCAGCATACCAGGGGAAGACCTGATTTTATCCTGCACGACGGGCCTCCTTATGCCAACGGCAACATTCATCTGGGCACAGCCTTTAACAAGGTGCTTAAGGATATTATTCTGCGTTCCAAGCGTATGGCAGGATTTAATGCGCCCTATATTCCTGGTTGGGATTGTCACGGCCTTCCCATAGAGCATAATGTTGATAAGGAGCTGGGAGAGAAGAAAAAGGATATTCCCATCCTGGCCAAACGGGCTGCGTGCAGAAAATATGCAGAAAAATGGATAAAAACCCAGAAGAGCCAGTTTAAACGCCTTGGTGTGCTTGGTGACTGGGCGAGTCCCTATCTGACCATGAATTTTGCCTATGAGGCCGCCATTGCTGCCGAATTCAACAAGTTTTTGTTGTCCGGTGCTGTTGTTCGTTCCAAAAAACCTGTGTATTGGTGTTCAACCTGTACCACCGCTCTGGCTGAAGCGGAGGTGGAATATAATGACCATGTCTCTTCTTCCGTCTATGTTAAATTTCCGGTCACAGAAGACTTGTCTGCTGTCTCCGGGGCATTGTCAGGCAAAAAGATATCCATTCTCATCTGGACAACCACACCGTGGACCTTGCCTGCCAACCTTGCCGTTGCCTTTCATCCTGATGTCAGGTATGCCGCAGTGGAAGTTGATGATGAAGTCTGGATTATGGCTGAAGACCTGGTGGAATCCTGTTTCACATTGTTTGACAGGTCGGGCTATACCCTGCTGACGACTTTTTCTGCAACCCGGCTTGAAGGCAAGAAGTGCAGGCACCCTTTTTTAGAGCGTGATTCACTCATTGTCCTGGCTGATTACGTCACCACGGACACAGGGACCGGCTGCGTGCATACCGCACCTGGTCATGGAGCGGACGACTATCTCACAGGTCTTCGGTACGATTTGGAAATTTTGTCTCCAGTAGATGATGAGGGCCGCTACACTGCTGCAGCCGGAAAATATGCGGGCCAGCAGGTGCCGGAAGTAAATGAGCAGATCATAGAGGATCTGGACGCAGACGGCATGCTTGTCAAGCAGACCTTGCTCAATCACAGTTACCCTCACTGCTGGCGCTGCAAAAAACCGGTAATGTACAGGGCAACGGCCCAGTGGTTCCTTTCCATGGAGGCCCATGATCTGCGCCGAAAGGCCCTTCATGAAATAGAGCAGGTCAAGTGGACTCCGGCCTGGGGGGAGCAGCGTATTTTCGGCATGATTGAAGCGCGCCCGGACTGGTGCCTCTCCCGTCAGCGATCCTGGGGGGTGCCGATTACGGTGCTTACCTGCGGTGAATGTGGTGAGATGTTAAAAGATGAAAGGATGAGCCAGCTTGTTGACGCCTTTTTTAGCAAAGAGGGAGCTGACGCCTGGTTCAAGCATGACGCTGAGGATTTTGTCCCGGAAGGGGTGCGCTGCAGTTGTGGCTCAACCAGGTTCAATAAGGAAACCGATATCCTTGATGTCTGGTTTGATTCGGGAACCAGTCATGCGGCAGTTCTGGAACAAAGAGACGAGCTTCATGCCCCGGCAGATCTGTATCTTGAGGGCAGCGACCAGCATCGCGGCTGGTTTCATTCCTCTTTGCTGACCTCGGTCGGCACCAGAGAACATGCTCCGTACAAGGGGGTGCTTACCCATGGCTATGTTGTAGATGGCAAGGGAAAGAAAATGTCCAAATCCATAGGTAACGTGGTTGCGCCGCAGGAGGTTATTGACAAGTTTGGCGCAGAAATTCTCCGCCTGTGGGTATCCAGCGAAAATTATCAGGATGATGTCAAGGTTTCAGATGAAATCCTCAGGCAGGTCTCTGACGCCTATCGAAAAATTCGCAATACCATTCGTTTTCTTCTTGGTAACCTGAGTGACTTTGACCCCAATAATGACAGGGTTGCCTTTGCGTCCCTTGAGGAGATCGACCGCTGGGCTTTGGCCAAATTTGCGGAGGTAACTGAAAAGGTAGTCCGCGCCTATGAACGCTACGAGTTTCACTCAATCTACCATACCCTCTTTATTTTTTGCGGAACAGTGATCTCCAGTATTTATATGGATGTACTCAAGGACCGTCTGTATTGTTCCGCCCCGGATGCTCCCGGACGCAGGGCCGCGCAGACAGCCATCTATCAGATACTTGACGGTCTGTTGCGTCTGATGGCGCCGATACTGTGCTTTACAGCTGATGAGGCCTGGGCGCATTTCAGGGGGCACAGCCAGGATAAAGCAGTGGAGCATTCCATTGCTTTTGCCGAATTTCCCAGGGTGGACAATATTGTCCTGGATCAAGATTTTCTGGCACACTGGGAGCAGCTGCTTTCCATTCGGGGAGCGATCACCAAAGTGCTTGAACGTGCCCGCCGGGAAAAGGTTATAGGCCTTTCCCTGGACGCGGAGGTGATACTCAGCGTTGAAGGAAAACTGATGCAGTTTGTTCAGGATAACAGGCAGCAGCTCCAGGAATTGTGTATTGTCTCCTCGCTTAAAATAAATGCCCAGGATGATGAAGGCGTTGTGTATGTGGAAGATGATCTGGTCACGGGCCTGAAGACAGCGGTCCGGGCGGCACCGGGTAAAAAATGTGAGCGCTGCTGGATGTTTTCCAGCTCTGCTGGCGAAGATAAAGAGCATCCTGCCCTCTGTGCCAGGTGTGCGTCGGTTGTCAAGGAACTGAGTTGATGAGACCGCTGGGCCTTTCCTGTTTCATTCCCGTGCTGTTGGGGGTCATAGGGCTGGATCAGTATACCAAATGGTTGATTCAGCATTTTTTCATCCTGTACGAGTCCAGAGAGGTATATGCCGGTTTTTTTAACCTCGTCTATTATACCAATAATGGTGCTGCGTTCAGCATGTTTGCCGGGCAGCCGACCTTGTGGCGGCAGGTATTTTTTATTGGCGTATCGGTCGCAGCCCTGATCGCCATACTTTTTGCCTACCGTCGTTACGCCAGGATAAATGGCTGGTATACGGTGGCGTTGGCACTTATTTCCGGCGGGGCTGCAGGTAATTTGATCGACCGCCTTCGTCTGGGCTGTGTGGTTGACTTTTTAGATTTTTATTTTGGCAGGTACCATTGGCCGGCCTTTAATATTGCAGACTCGGCAATCACCGTTGGGGTGGGCCTGTTCCTGCTTGTCAGTATTTTTTCAGACCACCGGCAAGGAGCCAAACCTTGAAAAAAGGGAGTATACCTGCTCCCGGATCACTTTTCTTCGGGCAATCATGACTGGCCGCAGGGACTATAGCGGCCAGTCATGATTGCCCAGATCCGGGCAAACTGAAAGCAGTTACAGGCGTAAAGCAAGTGAAACCAGGGTGGTACATGCCCTGGGAGCAGGTACGGTTACGTTACAGCGGTGAAGTAAGTGAAACCAGGGAGTTATATGTTCCGTGAGTAATTACAGAAAAACAGCAATACTTTTTCCCGGTCAGGGGTCACAATATATCGGTATGGGGCGGGAGCTTCTGGAGCAAAATGACACTGCAGCTGAACTGGTGGAAATGGGTGAGCGGGTGTCCGGTTTTCCCCTGCGACAGCTCTGCCTTGAAGGGCCGTTCGAACAACTCACCCGGGTGCTTTATCTTCAGCCAGCCATAACGGTCGTTAACCTGATGTGCTGGCATTACCTGCAAGACCTGCTCGCCGACTTTGTTCCAGCCTGTTTTGCCGGCCATAGCCTGGGGGAATATTCAGCACTTTATGCCGCCGGGGCTGTGACTGCCCGGGAGACCATGGCACTGGTCACCAGACGTGGTGAGCTGATGGAACGTGAAGGGAGTAACAATCCAGGCGGTATGTGCGCTATCCTTGGTCTGCCGTCAGGTAAGGTTGATGAGCTTGCAGAAAGCTGTGATGGGCCCGGGACAGTGGTAGTTGCCAACTATAATACCCCCATGCAGGCAGTTGTTTCGGGTGACAAGGAAGGGCTGGACAGGTTTTGCGCTTTATGCAGGGAAGAGGGGGCGAAAACAGTTCCGCTGAAGGTCAGTGTTGCCAATCACAGCCCCCTGGTTGCAGGAGCGGTCGCAGATTTCAGGTCATTTCTGGAAGAAGTTGCCTTTCAGCTGCCGAAGGTGCCTGTTTTGTTTAATGTTACGGCAAAGGAAGTAACCACCGTAGAAGAGATCAGACAGACCATGGCCAGGCAAATAGCCTCACCGGTTCGCTGGCTCAACATCATTGAAACGATGTTAGCAGACGGCGTTGAAGTATTTATTGAGCTTGGCCCGAAAAAGGTGCTTACCGGCATGATGAAAAAGATCGTACCCCGTGGTTCGGCGGTTGTCTGTATCAACGCGGATACTCCTGAGTCCATTGAGCGGGCAGCCGAAGTTATCCGGGGGTAGGCTGAAAGCAGGTACAGGTGTAAAGAAAGTGAAGCCAAGAAATTTCATGCCCTGTGAGTAGCTTACGATAATACAATGATTTTACCTGTTTTTTTCTGTTGGGCATGCTTCCTTCTTGACAATGCAGAGTAACTGGTGTATCAAAAAAAGTTTCTGCTCTGCATCAGTAACTACTTGCAGGGTGGGTATGTCCCTGGTGTGACCTGCTTTACCTGTAATGGTGCGTATTATTTACTCTTGATGGTGTGGACAAGGTACTATGTTTGATACTCTAACTGATCGGCTTGAAGGCGTTTTTAAGCAGCTCCGTGGTCATGGCAGGCTTACCGAGGAGAATATCCAGGAGGCCATGAGCGAGGTGCGTAAGGCATTGCTCGAGGCTGATGTTAACTTCAAGGTTGTCAGGGAGTTCGTTGCCACTGTCACGGAAAAGGCTGTCGGGCAGGAGGTGTTAACCAGTCTTTCACCCGGACAGCAGGTTGTCAAGGTCGTTCATAATGAACTGGTTGAACTGCTGGGGTCAACCGCTGAGCCGCTTCATCTTGAAACCGGACACCCTGCGATTATCATGCTGGCCGGACTGCAGGGGTCAGGAAAAACCACTACAGCAGCCAAAATTGCCAAAAAACTCAAGAAAGAGGGCCGCACCCCCTTACTTGTGCCGGCGGATGTCTATCGTCCGGCAGCCATTGAGCAGTTGCATGTGCTTGGGCGGCAGGTGGATGTACCTGTCTATGCTTCCTCTGCTGAGCAGAAGCCGGTTGATATCGCCAGGCTGGCAGCTGCAGAGGCCCGTGAAAAGCATAACGATACGATTATCATTGATACTGCAGGCCGATTGCATGTTGATGAAGACCTGATGGCCGAACTCAAGGAAATACGTGCCGCAGTTGAGCTGCATGAAATTCTCTTTGTTGCAGATGCCATGACAGGGCAGGATGCGGTCACTGTAGCTGATAAATTTAATACTGACCTTGAGATAACCGGTGTTGTTCTCACCAAGATGGAGGGGGATGCCCGTGGCGGAGCAGCCCTTTCAGTTAAAAAAGTTACCGGAAAGCCGATAAAATTTGTCGGTATAGGCGAGAATGTTGACGCCCTTGAGGTCTTCCATCCTGACCGTACAGCCTCCAGGATCCTCGGTATGGGCGATGTCTTGTCCCTGATTGAGAAAGCTGAAGAGGTTGTTGATCAGAAAAAGGCAAAGAAACTTGCTAAAAAGATCCAGAGAAATGAGTTTACCCTGGAAGATTTTCTTGAGCAGGTTCAGCAGGTCAAAAAGATGGGCAATCTTGAACAGCTTATGGGCATGATCCCCGGGATGAACAAGTTCAAGCAGATGCAGGATATGCCAAAACCGGACGAGAAGGAGCTTGGGAAAACCGAAGCAATTATCCGGTCTATGACCAGGAAAGAACGAAAGAATCACAGAATCATCAACGCCAGCAGGCGGCAGCGCATAGCCAGGGGATCAGGGACTTCGGTAACCGAGGTGAACCGGGTATTGAAAAGTTATACCATGATGCTGAAAATGATGAAAAAATTGAAGGGCAAGTCTGGTATACGAGGCGGCAGGCGCAGAAAGCTGCCTAAAGGACTGGCTCGTTAGGACACGTTAGTTATCAGCTTTTTTATGCAAATAGTTGTTATCCTAAAGGAGAATAAACCCACATGGCAGTTCATATTCGCTTGACCCGAAAAGGCCGAAAGAAAAAACCGTTTTACAGAATAGTTGTAGCGGACAGCCAGGCACCACGAGATGGCAAGTTTTTAGATATTGTAGGCACCTACGATCCAATGCAGGAACCGGCAGCAGTCAGCATTGATAATGAAAAGCTGCGTTCATGGATGGGGAAAGGCGCAAGGCCAACTGTTACTGTACAAAGTTTAATAAAAAAACATGGCACCCCTGCTCCCCTTGAAGCGGAATAATGAAAGAACTGATTCAATTTATTGCCGAAAAACTCGTTGATGAGCCAGACAAAGTAGTGGTGACTTGTCAGGAAGAAGACGAGACCATCGACATAGAACTGCAGGTAGCTCAAGGTGACCTTGGTAAAGTTATCGGCAAACAGGGACGTACTGTTCGGGCGATGCGTACCGTACTTTCAGCTGCTGCGGCAAGGGAGAACAAGCGTTCGCGCCTGGAAATTCTGGAGTAGCAGGAAACATGATGAAGACCGGCAGGTGCATTCCGCTTGGAAAAATCATCAAGCCCCATGGTATACATGGTGAGCTGAAGGTCTTCCCCTATACACAGCATCCTCAAAATCTGAAAAGATATAAGTGGATACGTCTCTCTTTGGACAAGGGAAAGACGCTGCAGGTCTTTACCAGTAAGCGGGTCAGGATTCATGGTACCCAGGTAATAATGAGCCTTGCGGAATGTACAGACCGGGATACGGCTGAAACCCTTGCCGGCCTGGAAATATGGATAAGGGCAGAAGAACTGCCGACGCTCAATGATGGTGAATATTACCTGTTCGAGCTGGAGGGAAAGCGTGCGGTCAACACGGCAGGGCTTGATCTGGGAGAAATAGTATCTGTATTGAGTTCCCAGGGGCAGAATTTGTTACTGGTTGTAAAGGGTAACAGGGATTATCTCGTGCCGCTGGTCAGCGAATTTATAGTTTTCCGTGGACCCGGGCAGGTTGTTCTGGATCTTCCGCCAGGGTTACTTGAGATAAATGATTAGTCCGAACGTCTCATGAACGCTCTCTTTAATGTGGGAAGAAAGCCGGACTCGCTGTAATGTTCTTTGACATTTTGACCATATTTCCTGATTTTTTTCATTCCCCTCTGCAGGAAGGAATTATACGAAGGGCCGCCGCTCGTAAACAGATAACAGTAAGGCTGCACAATATCAGGGACTATGCTCCAGACCGGCACCATATGACTGATGACCGGCCCTTTGGCGGCGGGGAGGGGATGGTCATGAAGCCGGAGCCTCTGGCTGGCTGCCTGAATGATATCGCGCGAAAGGACTCCTGCCGGGTTATTTTTCTCTCTCCACGGGGGAAAACCTTTACCCAGGAAAAGGCAAGGGAACTTGCAGGGATTTCTCAGCTCATACTTGTCTGTGGACGGTATGAGGGGGTGGATCAGCGCTTTATCGAACTGTACGTCGATGAAGAACTGTCCATCGGAGATTATGTGTTAACCGGAGGTGAACTTGCAGCGATGGTGCTGGTCGATTCCATTTCCAGATTGCTGCCTGGTGTCCTTGGCTGCCATGACTCTGCTGTCAATGATACCTTCAGCAGAAGTCTTTTGAAGCATCACCAGTATACCAGACCAAGGCTTTTTGCCGGAAAAAAAGTGCCTGAAGTTCTGCTTGAGGGCAATCACGAAGAAATACGGCATTATCGTTTTGTTGAATCAGTGAGATTGACAGGAAAATACAGGCCGGATTTGCTGCAAAATGTGGCCTTTACAGAGGAGGAACGAAAGCTTTTGTTCGCTGAAGGAATTGATCTGGATCAACGTTAAGTAACATGCCAGCTGATACTTTGTGGAACGTTGATGTAGCACTTGTTCATGCACCGGTAGTCAATCAAAAAGGGGAAATTACAGGCTCTGCCGTAACCAATCTTGACCTGCATGATATTGCCAGAGCTGGAAAGACCTTTGGTATCCGTAAATACTGGGTGATTACCCCGTATGAGCAGCAGCAATTGCTTGTTGCAGAGATACTCAGTCACTGGCTGGATGGTCATGGCAAAAAAGCTGACAGTGACCGTGCTGCTGCATTATCATTAATATCTGTGTGCGGCGATGTCCTTACGGCTGTGGCCGGGGCCGAAGAAGCCTATGGTGAAAAGCCTCTGCTCATTGCCACAGGAGCGGCGGCAAAGGAAAATAATCTTTCCTGGCAGCAGGTGCGAAGAAAGGTGCAGAACAAAAAACCGGTTTTCCTGTTATTTGGTACCGCGTGGGGGCTGGCACCTGCTGTAACAGGCATGGCTCAGGGCATGCTTCCGCCTGTTAGAGGCGTGCGGGGAGTCAGCAAGTTTAATCATCTGTCGGTCCGGTCGGCGGTCTCGATAGTTTTGGATCGCCTGTTATCTGAAGAATCGATGGAGAGAGAAGAGAGACAGGTAATATAAAAACATTGTTTTGTAATATAATCAGGATACCAGCAGGGTGATATGGAGGCATCCCCTGGCAGCGGCAGACACAGGCTGCAACTGCCTTAAACGAGAGACAGTATGAATATATTAGAAAAAATTGATATGGAGCAAATGCGGTTTGACATGCCTGATTTTCGGCCGGGTGATACGGTCAAGGTGCATATCCGTATAGTGGAAGGCAACAAGGAGCGGGTTCAGATCTTCCAGGGTGTCGTCATCAAGAGAAAGCGTGGCAGGATGAACGCCACCTTCACAGTGCGAAAGGTTTCCCATGGTGTTGGAGTGGAAAAGACCTTTGCCCTTCACTCTCCCCGCCTGGAAAAAGTGGAAATTGTTACCCGCGGAAGAGTACGTCGTTCCCGCCTGTACTATCTCAGAAACAGACGTGGCAAGGCCGCCCGTATTCGTGAAAAAGGGATTGTCTAGCATACCTGCTCGCCTGGTTTCACTTTTGCCGGTAAGTCTGTAACTGTTTTCAGGGCGCCAAAATCTGGGCAGCCTGAAAGCAGTTACAGACGTAAAGTACCTGAAACCAGGATGATACATGTCCTGTGAGTCCATACGTTTTTTACAGGGTACAGGGAGGTTTCTTGTGGTAGCAGGTGCTCATACCTCGCTTGTAACTGTTCATCCTGGCACCCAGAAGGATGATCCCCTTTCCTTTGAAAAATACCTCTATCAGCAGGGATATCTCGGCGTTGCCGGGGTAGATGAAGCTGGAAGAGGGCCCCTTGCCGGCCCTGTTGTTGCAGCCTGTGTCGTCCTGCCTCTGGCCGATGAATCCTGCCTTCAATACAGAGATTCCAAGGTTCTCAGTGCGGCGCGACGAGAGCAGCTGCACACAACACTTCTCGGAAGCGATGCTCAATGGGGTGTTGGTCTTGCGGAACCTGGTGAAATTGAAGAGATCAATATCCATCAGGCTTCACTTCTTGCCATGAAAAGGGCGGTGCTGTCATGCCAGGATGCCGGGAATACAGCCATAGATTTTTTACTGATAGACGGTAAATTTACCGTACCCCTTGCTGTGGCCCAGCAGCCCCTTGTAAAGGGAGAGTCAAAGTCCGCCTCCATTGCAGCCGCCTCAATACTTGCCAAGGTAACCCGTGATCAGCTCATGGCTGAGTACCATCACCAGTATCCTCAATATAATTTTATTCGTAACCAGGGATATCCTACCAGAGAACATAAAAGAGCCATTCGTCTTCATGGCCCATGTCCGATTCATCGAAAAACATACAAGGGGGTCAGGGAGTTCTCAACCGATTGTCCAAAAAATCTGGTAGATGACTAGTGTCCAGTCAACGCTTCTCTGTCGTATCCTGCTTGTCTTTTTCAGCCCTTATGCAGCCTTGTCCTGAGCTGATGAGAAATCCGGGCTAGCCGAACGTCTCGCTTCGTTTACGTTCCTGCTCGAAGTCATCCTTGCGCACCTTTGAAGCATCGGTGACCAGCTGCACCGCATAGAAAAGGAAGAAAAGGAAGAAAAGGAATGACTGTTTTTCTGGGTAAAAGGTGTATACTATAAAAAACATATACTATATATTGATATGTAACTGTTTTCAGCTCACCCGTCTCCGGGCGATCGCGATTGGCTGCATAGAGGGGCTATAGCTGCCAGTCTCGCTTACCCGAATCAGGGCAGCCTGAAAGCAGTTACAGGGGAAAAGCAAGTGAAACCAAGGTGGTGCATGTCCTGTGAGTAGTTATCTCCCGAAAAGGCTTGGAAAATACGGTGAGGAACTCGCTGCACGCTATTTACAGTCTTCAGGATATTTGATCCGGGCCAGAAATTATCGTCTGCGTTGTGGTGAGGTGGATATAATCGCTGAAAAAGACGATGTTATTGCTTTTGTTGAGGTGAAAACGCGGACATCCACAAGATTCGGGACGCCTCTTGACGCCGTTGACAGAAGAAAACAGCGGCAGCTTTCCCGGCTGGCGGCATATTATCTCCAGCAAAACAGAGAGCAGGATAAAACGGCAAGATTTGATGTATTGGCAATCATTCTTGACCAGGAAGCTGAACCGATAATCGAGCTTGTTGCCGATGCGTTTGACTACATAGAGTGATACCATCCGGGTGACCTGAGAGCAGTGATGGTAACTCATTATACCTTTGTATATGTGTTGCCAGAGTACTGGCGAAGATGGTGCCGCCTGGGCTGAGCTCTGGTGAACATTTTGGCGAAATCTGAGACTGCTTACGGACATCACATCCATCTGTTTTTATGTTTTTTTTAAAACAAGACAACATGTTCACGAGAAATCAGGGCTATAGCTGCCAATCCTGCTTGCCTAAATCTGGGCAAGCTGAAAGCGGCTGCAGACTTACAAGCAGGTAAAATAAAGGTGAGACGTGCCCTGTGAGTGGTTACCCATCCGAGAGCAAATCAGTTCAGGGGAGCATACCAATTGCCCTTACCATGGGGTGTCCGGTTGGTATCGGGCCGGAAATCGTGGTGAAGTATTTTGCCTCACTTCTCACGGTGACTGACCAGCCTGGCTTGATTGTTGTTGGTGATGTTCGCCTTCTTGAGCAGGTAATCAAAGAGCATGACGTTGCCCTTACCCTAAGCCAGTGGCAGCCTGGCGCGAGCATCGAGCCGGCAACCATGCCGGTTTACCCTGCCGGTTCCCTGAAGTATGCTGGACTCGGCTGGGGCAGACCGGATGCGGAGACAGGCAGGGCCATGGCCTGTTATATTGAGACCGCTGTTACTCTTGTGCAGCAGGGATGGGCTTCAGCAATTGTTACCTGCCCGATCAGTAAAACCAGTCTTCAGCTTGCGGGATACCATTTTCCAGGGCATACGGAAATGCTGGCAGCACTTACCGGCACCAGTCGTTTTAGAATGATGATGACAGGGAATCAGCTTCGGGTGGTCCTGGTTACCATCCATGAACCCCTGAGCAGAGTATCTTTTCTGCTTACCCGTGAAAATATACGGGATTGTATAGACCTGACGGTTGAAACACTTGGCAGGGATTTTGGCATTACCTCGCCCAGGGTGGCAGTTGCCGGTTTTAATCCCCATGGCGGGGAAGGCCAGATGTTTGGTGACGAGGAAGAGCGGCTTATAGCTCCGGCAATAGCAGCGAGTCCATACAAACAGCTGGTTTCAGGCCCCTGGCCGCCGGATACGATTTTCTGTCGGGCGGCTTCAGGGTTGTATGACGCAGTTGTTGCCATGTATCATGATCAGGGCCTGATTCCGTTTAAAATGCTTCATTTTTACGATGGCGTCAATGTTACCATGGGGCTGCCTCTTGTGCGAACATCAGTGGATCATGGCACGGCCTATGACATTGCCGGTTTATGGCAGGCTGACCCGGCCAGCCTGTCTGCCGCCGTGGATGTGGCCCGTAAGATAGTACGCTGTCGAACAGCATAAGAGGGACTGATCAGGAGTGCTTTATCTTTGTCCGCTCACGATTTCCCGCATTGTCTGGCGAGCAATCGTGCCAGGCCGGACCTGAAGTACCTGTGTCTCGTGTCCTGGCAACGCTGCTCTGTCGTATCCTGCTTGTCTTTTTCAGCCCTTATGCAGCCTTGCCCTTGGTCACATGGCACTCCTATGCAACACAGGACAAGGCTGCATAAGGACAGGAAAAATCCGGCGCAATATACTGACATTTCAGCGTTGATATGACACTCGTTACAGGTCAGAAGCGGAGCGTAGCAGGGAGGTACAGACCTTGTGAGTAATTGTAAAGGTAGGCTCATAGTTTTTGAGGGTATAGACGGCACCGGCAAGACCACCCAGATTCGCCTGCTGGAAGAGCTGCTTTGCAGGAAGGGGCATGAAGTAGTTGCAACCAGAGAGCCGAGTGACAGTGTCTATGGCCGGCGGATACGGGAACTGTACACCAACAGAAAAGCCATCAGCCGGGAAGAGGAGCTGCGTCTGTTTATTGAAGATCGCAAGCAGCATGTCAGTGAGTGTATTCAGCCAGCTCTTGATCGTGGCTCAGTGGTGCTGACAGATCGTTATTATTATTCCACTGCAGCCTATCAGGGAGCCGCTGGAGCAGATGTAGATGAAATTTTTGCCCAAAATGAGTTCGCGCCGGTTCCGGATATAGTCCTTTTACTCACCATGCCGGTGGAACTGAGTGTGCAGCGGATAAGAGAGGTGCGGGGAGATAAGCTTGATGATTTTGAACAGAAAGAGCAGCTGGAAAAAGCAGCTGTTCTTTTTTCTTCCTTTATCCGGCCCGAGATTGTCAGGATCAACGCCGCTGACTCAATAGAGGTCGTTCATAGACGTGTGCGGCAGGCTGTTCAGGAAAAGACCTTTTTGTTACCGGTTAATCAGGGGCTGAACAGTTGAAGCCTTTAGCCCTTCTCTCTTCTGTTTTTGCAGCAGTTTGCCTTATCTTTTTTTACGGCTGTGCCCCCAGTTTTGCGCCACCTGCGCCCAACGATGGCGAACAGGCACTTTCTCCTGATTCAGGACAAGATGAAAAGGATCTTCAGTGCTCTTCTTTTTATTTTCTCTGGGGGAGCTATGCCGAGTTTCATTTTCAACTTGAAGAAGCACTGGCCGCGTATGAAAAGGCCTTGATATGTGATCCTGCCGCAAGCCATATTGTCCGCAAGAAAGCCTTATTGCTGATACGCATGGAGCGTCTTGACGAGGCAGTACACTGGATGCTGAAACATCTTGACAGTGATGACAATGATCTCTCTCTTCGGATGTTGTATGCCGACCTGCTGGTTACTCTGAAGAAGCATGATGAGGCAATTGTTCAGTATCAGGCGATACACAGGGCTGTGCCAACGGATCCAGCACCACTGCTGCGTCTGGCGGATCTCTATTTTTCACGACATACACCTCAGAAGGCAGAGGCTGTCCTGCACAAGGTCCTTCGACTTGATAAGGAAAACTATAGTGCTCTTCTCCTTTTTGCCCGGCACTATGCGGCGCAGGATCAGATCGATCTGGCAGCAGAGTATTACAGAAAGGCTATTGCCCTGGATTGGAGCGAGGACGTTTTGCTGGAGCTGGCAAGCCTGTTCGCCAGGGAGAAGCTGTATGCCAGGGCAGAAGAGGTGTGCAGGGAAATCCTGCGGCATGTAGATGACAGTATCGATGCCAGGGTTGCCCTTTTTCGGATCTACCAGGAAAGCGGTCAGGTTGATCAGGCTGTTTACGAGTTGAATTATCTGCGGGAGGAATCATCGAGTCCTCACCGCCTTGATATGGTCAAGGCCAGGGTCTTGCTCCTGGCTCGCCGTTTTGATGAAGCCCTTCAGGTGCTTGAAGGTATCCAGCCTGACACCATGACCTCTGAAGAGCTCTACTTGCTGGCGCAGCTTTTTTACCAGCAACAGCGATATAATGAAGCGGTGGAGACCCTGCAGCTTCTGGAAAATGATGGTGAATTTTTTCAGGAAGCACTTTTTTTACATGTCAACATACTTCAGGCGCAGGAAAAACCGGATGAGGCCGCAGCCCTTCTTGAAAGATCGATCAGTATTCCCGGGGCTGCAACTCCTGAAATGTATCTGGTGCTGGCGGCACTCAGCGAGACGAGAACTTCTGAACGGGTGAGAACTGTACTTGAGCAGGGGATACGGCAGTTTCCAGAAAACGTGCCCCTTCTCTATGAATATGGAATAACTATGGAGATACAAGGGGATACTGAAGAGGCAATGGCTGTAATGCATCGTGTTCTCGCCATTGATCCAGAATATGCTGCTGCCCTGAATTTTATCGGGTATACTTGGGCTGACAGGAATATCAACCTGGACAAGGCCTTAGCCTACATTCAAAAGGCCGTGACATTAGAGCCTGAAAGCGGCTATATTCGCGACAGCCTTGGCTGGGTGTATTATAAACTGGGAAGATATGAGGAAGCGGTGACTGAGCTCAAAAAAGCGGTTAAGTTGTCTGCTGACGATCCGGCGATTTATGATCATTTGGGTGATTCTCTGTGCAAGGCGGGACAAGGCCAGAAAGCGGCCAGTGCCTACCAGCGTGCAGCAGAGCTCTATGATCAGGGAAGCGATGAACAGCTGGCTGTGATGAAGAAGAAGGCACGTGCAGAGAGCAAGGGGAGCCAGGGACAATGACGGGGTGGACCGTGAGATGGTGGCCCATGCTGTTTTTTCTGGCGGGGGCATTGTGGGGATGTACTCCCAAACTGGAACCATTATCACCAATTGCTGGAAGTCAGCTTGACAGGGCGCAGGTTCTTCTCCATTATTTCCTGAACCAGCAGCGTGAAACAGCCCTTGATGCCGATGTGCGGCTGCACTGGGATATGCCAGGCAGGAAAGGGGGGCTTGACGGCATACTTCAGCTGCAGGCACCAGGCAATATACGCCTGACAGTGCTCGACCCCCTGGGAAGGCAGGAGTTTATCCTGGTCATTGATACAAACCATTTTACCATGGTTGATAACCGCCAGGGGAAGGGCTATGTCGGAGAAATGGATACTGAGAAGCGATATGAATACCTCCCTGCCATACTGAAGGGTGACGAGCTTTTCGCCCTGCTTGGGGGATTTCTTCCCTCTGGCTCATGTACCTTAAACTCAGTTGAATCAATCGGGAAAACAAGAGAGAAGCAGGATACCTGGTATCAGTTCAATCGTATAGACCGTACCGGTACGGTTCGTTTTACCCTCGAAGACTCCGGCTCCATGATGAAGCGCTGCCTCTTTGTTGATGGACACAATGAAACACCTGTGACTGTCCGCTATGAAGGCGTGGCACCATCAGAAAACGGAGAGGTTCTCTGGCCGAAAAAGGTGACAATCTCCGGAAGCTCACTGCATGGAGAATACCAGCTGAGCATAGTGAAAATCCTCTCCCTGAAACCATTACCCTCCTCTGCTTTTTCCTTGAAAATCCCTCCTGGATATACTGTTACGAGGTATTAGATACGTGTGTTGAAAAGAATGCAGATTATTTAATTAAAAACAGTTGGTTAACTGCTCACTGGGTGTGTAGCTCTCTGATTGTACCTGCCTCAAACGTGTAACTGCTCTCAGGCTGCCCCTATCTGGACAAGCACGATTGGCAGCTATAGCCCCTCTATGCGGCGGGTTGTGATCGTTCAAAGAGGGGTGAGCGGTGAGGAGTTACCTTATATGTTTCTTTTCAAATCAGACAACATGTTCATGAGAAATCGGGGTTAACGCTCCATGAACATCTGCTGTGCCAGAATAAATTCTTCAGGAGTATCAATATCGAAAAATTCCCATCGATTGTTGCAGGGGAATACAAGGACCTTATCCGGGTGATTTTTTATAACCGTCTTGCCCCCGGAATCACCTCTGAGCTCGAGAAGTTCCTGGCGGCAGCAGGAGGGAAAAAAAACGGGATTACCGTTTTGACCTTCAACCTGGGGAATAACAATTTTATCTGGATTATCTGAAAAGGTATGCGCCAGGGCTTTAATCGTTGTCCGACTGATAAAAGGCTGATCTGCAACAAAAAAACAGTAACCTATTGAGAGCGGGCTGTTACGCAGTCCAAGATGAATACTGAAATTCTGCCCTCGTTCTGGAGTAGTATTTATAATACTTTTGATGCGATACTTTTTCCGTTCCAGGATAGAGGCGGTATCGCTTGCCAAAACGATAAGAACAGTATGAAAAAGATCATAGGGAAGGGCTTTTAGAAGATATTCAATAAGAGGTCTTCCATTAAAATCAAGCAATAACTTGTTTTCCCCCATCCTTTGGGAAAGGCCTGCTGCCAGAATAATAGCGGTTGGCTTATCAGCCATTACAGACCTGGATCTCGCCTCTATGCAGGCTGCCATAGCAGAGCAGATACTCCCCTCCTGCAAGCATGTTCAGCATCACAGCAACCGCTTCCTGATCCTGGGGGCGTTCAACCTTGTTAAAAAACACTATTTTTTCCCCTTGTGAATATTGGAAATATCCTCTTTTGGCAGCAAGCAGCCGTTGCAGATGCACTTCGGAAACAGCCTCATTTTCATTACAGCCACTAAGAAGACAAAACAGTTCAAACCGATGTATCCACCGGGGAGAAGCGATC
>PDTE01000035.1 GCA_002747135.1 Desulfobulbus propionicus
TAGAAAATTAAAAATAGGCATCAGGCAGCCTCGGCGAATGGACAAGGCAAATCAAAGTAAACCTCATCCGGGGTTTTGTCGTCAAGAGAAGAATGGCCTTTTGTCAAATTGTAGTACTTGATCCACCTGGCAAGTCCGACACGGAGCGACCTGCCATTGTCAAATGAGTGTAGATAAATGTTTTCTGGAGTTGTTGCTCTTGTCAAAGATGTCGGCGGTACCTTCGAGCATTTGTTGTTTCCAGTTGGAAACCAGGGTAGGATGGACACCGGATCTGCTGGCGATCTGAGACATTGTTTCGTCGTTTTGAATGGCGGCTAAAGCGACCTTTGCCTTGAACTGTGGACAGTGTGTTTTGCGTTTTTTACCCATTGTCAGATCCTCCTCAATTTGATCTGACTTATAACTTACCACATCGTCCAGTTTTTGGGGCCACCGCCTCTCCTGTTGAATGAAGCACAAACCGAAAGTGTGTAAGAAAATGGGCAAAACAATGTGTAGGCATAAAATCCGTCGCCTGCACATTGTCTCGATTTTACGACTTAACCATCTGAAAAATTTTAGAATGTTATTTTAGAAATTGGTGCCGGAGGTCGGAGTCGAACCGACACGGACAGATGTCCGCTGGATTTTGAGTCCAGTGCGTCTACCAATTTCACCACTCCGGCAGTGTATATGTAAAGGCTGTTCTGACAACAAACAAGCAATTACAGAAGTAAAGCAAGTGAAACCAAGGTGATAAATGCCTTGTGAGTAGTTACGACAGGATTTGGAAAGACAACATACAGCAAAAAAAAAGCAAAATCAACCAAACTATCTCTGTATGGTATCCTTTGTACACGAAATCTCTCTTTGCGTGCTGCAACCCTGAAGCACCCCGTGACCAGTTATACGTCAAGATATATTGTAAATAGATACCCTGTACAGAGAATACCCAAACCAACAACTGTTATAAAAACTGCTATCAGTTTTGGTTTGAGTGCCTTGCGCAGAATTATCATCTCCGGCAGGGACAGGGCAGTAACGCTCATCATGAAGGCAAGGGCTGTTCCCAGGGCGGCTCCTTTATCAAGAAGCGCCTCTAAAACAGGGACAACGCCAGCGGCATTGGAGTACATGGGCACCCCCAGTAACACTGCCAGCGGAACCGAGAACCATGCTTCCTTGCCCATAACGGCCGCCATAAAGTCCTCAGGCACATATCCGTGAATCACAGCACCAACAGCAATACCGGCAACGATATACATCCAGACCTTGCCAACAATTTCCACAACTGCATCCACACCCCGCTCAGCCCGGTCCTGCCATGTAAATTTTGGTTGAAATACAAGGGACTGTCCTGCACGCTCTTCCTGAACCCAGTCCTCAACCCATACTTCCAGTTTCAACCTCCCGATTATCCAGCCTGAAATAACAGCAATCAACAAGCCGCTTCCCAGATACAAGGCCGCAACTTTCCAGCCAAGCAAACCGTAAAGAAGCACCAGGGCCACCTCATTGACCAAAGGCGCAGCGATAAGAAAGGAAAAGGTGACTCCTAGCGGCACCCCCGCCTGGACAAAACCTATAAAAAGCGGTACCGCAGAACAGGAACAGAACGGGGTAACAATGCCAAGCAGGGAAGCCATGACATTACCCGCTGTTTCACGCCTGCCGGCCAGGTATTTTCTGGTACGCTCCTGGGTAAAAAACGTACGGGCAATGCCAACAAAAAATATCACCAAAACAAGAAGAAGCAACACCTTGGGAGTGTCATAGATAAAAAATTGCAGTGCTTTGGCAAAAGGGTTCCCTTTTTCCATGTCAAAAACCGTATAGACGAGGTATAGGGAAAAAGAGTGCAGTTGGCTGTAGAGTCCTATCCAGAGTATTACGAAAACAGTGCCGACCAAAAAGGGTCGCCTGCTAACTATACTTTTCACCGATGATACCTGTGCCGCAGGAGATGGCAGCATTTGCAACGGCTCCATTTTCTATTCCTTTAAAGTAACTGTTCTCAGAGCACCCCTCTTCGGGCGATCACGATTGACCGTATAGAAAGGCTATAGCTGTCAATCATCGATAAAATTGTTTTGTTTTTTCCTGGTGTCAACTTTTTTATCTCTCAAGTTGTTGACGACAATATGGACAGGGCTTGAATTCAGAGGCATCTGCTATTTCAGGAGAAAGAAAGGTTATAGTGCATTGGGGACTATTGTACTGACTACAGGATGGGAGATGGTATTCCAGTGTCACTGCATTGGCCTTTACCCTGTCATGGCTTTCCTCGAATTTTGGGCCGACAGTTGTTGCCTTCCTTCTTGAGAGAAGAGCGGCAAGCAGCATCTGGGCTGACTGCACAAGAAAGCTGAGATACCTGTCATAGAGAAATCCTGATGCATTTCGTATATGTTCCGGGAGTAATGGTTTTTCTCTCTCTACCCGAAAAAAAACATAGACGGTCATCAGCAGAAAAAGAATGTTTGGCATCCACATACCGAGAACGAGCGGGAACTCTTTATCTTCAACCATGACCCTGAAGGTGGTAATAGCAATATAATACATGACAAAAAAAGCAAGGCCCAGAGGAATGCCAGCAGCCCTTTTTCCCGGCCCAGCCTGCAGGCCAAGAGGCAGGCCAAGCAGGCTGAGAATAAAGCCGCCCACTGGCAGTGCCAGACGACGATGGAATTCGATCATGTAGGCAAGTCCATGTTCGGAGTTCGGGCCAAATTTAGCAGCAGCATCAAGGAGCTGCTGCTGATTCATGGAACCCTTGTCAATCTGGGTTACATCATTGCCGTCTACCCTTGTCGGCGGGCGCAATGGTATCTCAAGCTGGTAGCGTTTAAACTTGATAACCTGATTATCCTCGTCTTCAGCGTTGTGAAGGGTACCGTCTTCAAGAGTGATGGTTACCACCATCTTTTTTGACTGGGCATGCATCCTTCCCTTTTTGGCAACGGTAATAATTGGCTGCTCTCTGTTGCGCATGTCAGAGACATACACACCGTGCCAGTGGTCATTCTGGTCAATTTCGTCAACATATACCACCAGATCTCCCAGGGCCTCTGTAAATCGTTGTTCCTGCAAGCCTTTATCTATTTTTTCCTTGGCCAGCCTGAACATGAGCAGCTTGATCCCCTGGTCTCCGGCGGGGATGAGATATAAGGAAAAAAAACCGGTCAGGGTTGCAATGGCGGCGGCTATAACGATAACGACCGGCAGCATTTTTACAAGGCTTATTCCACAAGCCTTCAATGCCAGTACCTCCCGGTCATTGGTCAGGCGTGTAAAGCCAATAATAACGCCGGTCATACTGGCCATGGGGATGACATACAGCAGCATATGGGGGAAGATGTAACTGAACAGCCGGATAAAGTCCGCCATACCTATGCGAAGATCAAGCACCACCTCAAGAAGGGGAATCAGACGCACCAGAAAAAAAACTGAATACAGGATGATAAAGCTGGCAAAAAAAGGGGCCAGCAGCTCTGCTGCAATATAGCTGTACAACAGCAGGGGAAGACGGATTGTTCTCATGGCGTATAAATCTGCTCGTAACTCTTCTATATTGATGCTTTCAGGTGTTGCGTCAATACAGGGGAATTTATATGAAAGTCTCTCAGGGGAAGAGATACCCATCCCTTACCGAAGTGACGAGCTTTCATGGTTCGTTTGTGGCTGGCAAACCTGATCCAGCCATGCTGGTTAGTGCCCTGTCAACGCTGCTCTGTCGTATCCTGCTTGTTTTTTTCAGCCCTTATGCAGCCTTGCCCTGTGCCACATAGCACGACTATGCAACGCAGGACAAGGCTCCATAAGGACAAGAAAAATCCGGCGCAATATCCTGACATTTCATCGTTGACATGACACTAGTTATGCAACATATCCCTAGTGCTCATGAAGCCCTCAATATTGGCAGTTATCCAATGTTGGTCCCACCATTCAACTGGAGTAACAAATATTCCGTGCACGAGCATAGAAAAATGAAGATGGTCTCCTCCGGCCATACCCGTGGTTCCTGTTCTGCCGATGACCTCTTCTTTTTTGACAAGATCACCGGCTGCACAATCGATTCTGCTTAAATGTGCGTACAGGCTGAACACCCCCTGGCCATGATCAATGATGACCGTATTGCCGTAAATGCCTTGATACGCGCTGAATACCACTTTGCCATCGTTGGCTGCCCGGACTTCTGCCCTAGCGGTTGAGGCCAGGTCAATGCCCAGATGAGTCTGATGATCAACAGGTTTTTCCTTGAAATAATACGTTCTCTGGTCTGCAAAACCGGCCATGTTAGCCCCGGGCATTCTTGTAAATCGGCCTTTCCACATGCGCATTTTTTCTGGATTGGCACAAATTTTTTTTATGGCTTTATTGTCCTCCAGGCGAACGGTTTTATTAATATAGAGGTACTTGTCAAACAATTTTCCCTCAATTATTGGATAATGCTGTTCAAATTCCGGAATCTTTTTTCTTAGGAAATTCTGGCTGACATTGATCCGGTCATTTTTGGGTAATATTTTTTTGAAATTCATGGCAAATTCGGCCTTACTCTCATTGCCGGATGCATCCAGTGCCCTGACCTGACAGATTGTTGGCCTGGAGCTGTTCCAGGGGAGGGCAATATAGGCAATAAAGTGTTTGTTGCTGCCTTCTATGAGAAAACCAGGAAAGAAATGATCGTTGACCGTTACCCCATGTTCAACTGCGGCTTCAGACAACCTGTATATAACAATACCACTGCCGCCGGACCTGATATAGCGCTGGGCGTGGGTAATGGAGATTTTGGGTGCCCTGGTGTCTATGGTTATTGGTATCACCTGCCTTGTCTCATTACCACGGAACATGTGCATGAGAGAAAAATCTCTTGCAGTGATGACCAGCTGCGCCTCTCCATCCTTAAACCTGGCCTTATCTATCATAATGACCACAGTATCCTGCCTTGTCCCCGGGCCAGCCTTGGTAAACCAGGACTGACGTTTGAAAGAACGGTGAAAAAGCTGACTGGTTGCGTTTTTTTGTTCCAGATGGACATCAACTGACCGGATGCCGCTTTGATCATCTCTGACCGTTATCGGGAGTTCTGTCTTGTTGCCGACAGACAGTATATCTTTATCTATGGTTAACGCAGGCGGCTTTGTTTCGAAAAGGATGACGGCGCTGACTACAGCCCCAGCGAGTATCATGAAAAGCAGGCTGAGAAAAAAATTGCGAAAAAAACTGCCGCCTTTTGCTGAGTATGTTCGATGTCTGTTTTTTGGGGCCATGATATTCGTGTTGGGAGTTGATTAATGGATAGTTGAAGCGTAACCAGTCACGGGGTCTGTACTTTAAGCGTTATTCTCTGTTTCTGACGTGTAACTGGTCACAGGTGCAACAGAATTGGGCAAGCACTCTTCCCCGCAGGCAAGCAAGCGAAGTGAGACTTGCGTGTACAAGACTATGCGGGAAAGAGTGATCGGGCAAAGATGACGTGCCTGTGATCAGTTACGTTGAAGCTCTTATTTATGCCAGATAATGTTGTATCGTTTGATATGTATATCCGGCACAGAGGTGATGGTAAAAATTTTTCCTGTCACCTGTTCCAGTTCTTCAAGGTAGCACGCTTCATCATTAAGAAGCATTTCTGCTATGTGTGGGTGCACCTTGATTGCAGCTCTTGACGCACTTATTTTTTTTGCATCGCGATCAAGCTTGCGAAAGATTTCGTAGCAGACGGTTTTCCCTGATTTAATAAATCCTTCTCCGCCACAGTATAAGCATGGTTCGCACATAATCTGGCTCAGGCTTTCGGAAAGCCTTTTTCTGGTCATCTGCACCAGCCCAAATTCCGAGAGCTTGAGAATGTTGACTTTGCTCTTGTCCTCCTCCATGGCCTTTAAAAAGGCATTGTAGAGCTCTTCTCGGTTTTGTTCGTCATCCATGTCTATGAAATCAATAATAATAATTCCGCCGATATTGCGTAAGCGCAACTGGTGGGGTATCTCTTTTACAGCTTCCATATTGGTTTTAAATATGGTTTCTGCCAGATCATTCTTTCCGACGAATCTTCCTGTATTGACATCAATGACTGTCAGTGCTTCTGTCGGTTCAATGACGATATATCCCCCCGAACGCAGCCATACTTTCTTATCCAGGGCTGACTGGATGTCTACTTCAATGCCATAAGACTCGAACAGAGGCGCAGGTGAATCATGAAGTGTAATCTTTTCCTGAAGATGCGGGGCAAAGGTTTTGGCGTAGTTAAGCAGCCGGGTATAGACATCATGATCGTCAATTATCAGTTTGTCGATGCTTTCAGTAAAAAAATCCCGTACAGAGCGCAGTATAATATCCAGATCCTTATAGATAAGGGATGGAGCAGCAGACTTTTTCGAGGCAGAGAGCAGTTCATCCCAGAGGAGCAACAAAAACTCCATATCGGCTTCAAGTTCGTCACTGCTGATGTTCTCGGCCACAGTTCGTATGATGAAACCGGCTCCGGGTGGTCTAAGGTTATGAATTTTGTCACGCAGTTGCTGGCGGACATTTTCGTCTTCGATTTTTCTGGAAATACCGACATGATCACTGAGGGGCATATACACCAGGTTTCGGCAGGGAAGGGTAATGTTGCAGGTTAATCTGGCTCCTTTGCTGCCAATTGGTTCTTTGGCGATCTGCACGAGAATGGTCTGGTTTTCTTGCACCAGATCATTGATGGCATATTCTCTGTTGTCTGCTTCCCACTGATCATGTGCTTCCTGCCCATTTTTATTCATTGCTGAGCGAAAGGTTGACGAGGCCAATACAACAGCATCATTAACATAGAGAAAACCGGTGCGCTCAAGGCCTATATCAACAAAGGCAGCATCAATACCGGGCAGTACCCGAACAACCCGGCCAAGGTAAATGTTGCCAATCAGTCCACGTTCGGACAGGCGTTCCACGTGAAATTCACGCAAATCACCATGTTCAACCAGAGCAATCCTGTTTTCAAAGGATGTTGCATTGATGAGGATGTCAGTGTACATAATCTGGATTTGGCGGGAAATGCTGTTCTTGATGTGCGCTTCCCTGTTCTTTTCTTTTCCTGATGTGTAACTGGTGGGTGCTTCAAATGTGCGCAGGCACGGTTTCCTGTTATTTTCCTGTTATACAAGAATATAAGGGGACTTATGATCGTACCAGGCTGAAATGTCCGTGATCAGTTACCAAAATGTTTGCAAGAGATGCGGACTAACTATACAACAGACGAGGACAAACCGCTAAGGATAATTCCTGACAGGGAACACATACCTTTATTCTGATGATATCAGTAATTATTCCTACCCATAACCGCGCCGGTTTTCTCTCGCGGGCTGTTGACTCAATCGCCTGTCAGACAATGCTTCCAGACGAGCTTGTTATAGTCGATGACGGGTCGTCAGATCATACCGCTGATGTAGCCCTGCAGTGCAGGGCAAAGTATGATAACAGGTTTCTGATAAGATATATTTACCAGGAAAATGCAGGTGCTGCCTCAGCACGTAATACCGGGATAATGACCAGCAGGTCCTCAATACTGTGTTTTCTTGATTCTGACGACTGGTGGGAGCCAACAAAACTGGAAAGGCAGTTTACTGCCATGAGAGAGCAGCCCTCTTATATGATTTCTCATACCCGGGAAATCTGGTACAGACAGGGAAAACGGGTAAACCAGAAAAAAAAACATGATCCGCCCCACGGCAATATTTTCAGCAAAAGCCTTCGCATGTGCATGGTTGGCATGTCCACTGTTATGCTGAAAAAAGATTGTTTCGATAAATTTGGCCTGTTTGACGAGACTTTTCCTTGCTGTGAAGATTATGACTTATGGCTGCGCATGAGCTGTAACATACCTTTTTTGCTGATTAAGGAGCAATTAATAAACAAGGACGGTGGTCGCCCGGATCAGTTGTCTGTTATCCACCGGATGGGGATGGATGTGTATCGAATAAGGTCGGTTGAAAAATTAATGGCAAGTGGATGCCTGACAGCAGAGCAGCAGGTATTGGCCGCCCGGGAACTGAGCCGTAAGTGTACTATTTACGGCAGAGGGTGTATGAAACATGGTCGCCCGGAGGAAGGCTCCAGCTATCTTGAGAAGGCTCAAAAGTATGATACCATTGAAAAGTTTCCTGGCGCAGGGTAATAATATGACAAGGTACCTGCTCACAGCTCACCCCTCTTTGAACGATCACGACCCGCCGCATAGAGGGGCTATAGCTGCCAATCGTGCTTGTCCAGATAGGGGCAACCTGAGAGCAGTT
>PDTE01000049.1 GCA_002747135.1 Desulfobulbus propionicus
ACGACCATATTTCCGGGGTCGGGGTACTTTCCAGACGTTATAAGCTGCCGGTTTTTATTAATAACCCAACCCTGCGTGCTGCAGAAAAAAAAATAGGCGCACTGACTCAGCAGTATGCTTTTCAGCCTGGAGACAACCTGGCGTTTAAAGATTTCCATATTCATCCATTTACGGTGACCCATGATGCGGCTGATCCGGTAGGGTTTGTGATCCGGGACGAGCATACAACTGTCGGTTACTGTACCGATACCGGTCAGGTGACCAAGCTCATCCATCATCATCTCAGTCGCTGTAACGCACTCATTTTAGAAGCCAATCATGATCTTGACATGTTACGCACTGGTCCCTACCCGCTTCATCTCAAGCAGCGCATTAAATCCAAAACCGGCCATCTTTCAAACGATGATGCCATTCGTTTTGCAGTAGACCTTGCTGACAAAGGATTGAGCAAGCTCATTTTGGCTCATGTAAGTGAAACCAACAACGATTATCATCTTGTGAAACAGTGGGTGGACAACAAGCTCCGTTCCTATAGCTCACTTACAGTTGAGATAGCAACGCAAAGCGCTCCAAGCGCATTGCTTACCTGTTTACAATAGAGAACTCAGCCGCGTGGATGAAAACGCTGGTGGATGGTTTTTAGGCGTTCCGCATCAACATGGGTGTATATCTGGGTGGTGGCAATATCACTGTGCCCAAGCATCATTTGAACTGAGCGTAGATCAGCTCCTCCGGCAAGCAGATGGGTCGCAAAAGAATGGCGCAGCATGTGGGGACTCAATTCCTTGCTGATACCATTTTTCAGTGCTGTCTCCCGGAGTATTTGCCAGAACCGGTTCCTGGTCATGGCTTTGCCACGGTTGGAGAGAAAGAGGGTATTGTTGACTTTGTTTTTTAACAAGAGTGGCCGGTACTGTGAGATGTACTCACCAAGGTACTCCGCAGTTTGATTGTCAAAGGGAACAATACGCTCCTTATTTCCTTTACCTGTTACCCGCAGATGAAGGTTGGTCATGTTGCATCCGGCAACAGGAATGTTTACCAACTCGCTGACCCGTAAACCTGTGGCATACAGCAGGTGGAGCATGACCCAGTTGCGCATGTTCAGCGGAGATGCAACAGTGGGCCTGGTGAGTAACCTGGCAATTTCCTCATGATGAAGTGCCTTGGGTAACGACTTTCCCAGTTTGGGAGCGTCGATTTCCATGAGCGGGTTATTTGTCACATATCCCTGCATGGTGAGGTAGGAAAAAAAAGCTCGCAGCGCAGCCAGTCTTCTAGCATTGGAGCGGGAGCTTATGCCCTGTTTATGGCAATCCTGGAAAAAAAGCTGAATACTTTGCTTGTCGATGTGTTGCAAGTTGGCAATGGAACGGCTTGTTAAAAAAAACTCAAAACGTTCCAGATCTGAGCCATAAGCAGTAACCGTATTGAGTGCCAGACGGCGCTGTACGGTGAGATAGGTGAGGAACTGCTCGCGCAGAATGGGAAAGGGGTGTTGGTTCAGGAAAGGGTACCCAAAAATGTCCTGGCGTTTACCAGGACATTTTGCATTAGCCGTTTAACCGCGATTTTTCATTCGGTTAAACTTACGAAGCTTACGGAGTGCTTCAGCAGC
>PDTE01000036.1 GCA_002747135.1 Desulfobulbus propionicus
TTCTTAGCCTGTCTGAAGTAATGGCGATACATCAGGATCAGATTGCCCGGTATGGAGGCGCGACCGGAATTCGTGATATCGAATTGCTTAAATCGGCAACAGGTATGCCGTCCACTACATACAGCGGTAAATTTCTGCATACGGATATCTATGAGATGGCAGCCGCATATCTTTTTCACATAGTCATGAACCACCCTTTTGTGGATGGAAGCAAACGTGTTGCCGCTGTAGCCGCTTTTGTTTTTCTTGCTTTGAATGGATATGATCTGGGTGCGCCTGAGGATGATTTTGCAGATATGATACTTGATGTGGCGTCCGGAAAAATCAATAAATCTGATGTTATTATTTTTATCCGTCAATGGGCTGCAAAAGATCTCCAGAGCTGAATGCATAGCCTGTCTCCGGGGAAATATTGATGAAGAATTATTACCTCTACAGGCCCACAAACATCCAATAAATTGCAGATCCTGTCTGAAATTCCTGTCATCTTGAACCGCTATAACTGCTTAATCCTTCGCGCTTTTTCTTTTCGAGGCGCTGGTGTTATCTGAACTTTTTTTCGGCTTTTTGAGAAATTCAGGGGACGCCTTATCTATTTTTCTCTTGACCCCGTGATGAGTTACGGAGCCACTGGCCTTGCCATCAGCGTTTGCTAAGACTTTACACAAGTGCTTTATCTTCTGTTAATAAACAAGTAAGATGTCCCCTGAATTTCAGCATGTCCTGTAATCTGGTTTTCATATTTCTTCCCAGACAAATTCGGTAACATTTTCTTCTGTGCTGGAAAAACCAATACCGATAAGCACATTTTTTTTGCCTTTGGTCTGATATTTTTCTGCATACCCTCTGGCCTTGATGTGGGCAAGGGCTTTTTCTTCCGGCATATCCACCTTAAATTCAATTAGATAGATGGTATCGTCCGTCTCCACACTCATATCAATGCGGCCCTTGTTGGTGGCGGCCCTTGTTGGTGCAGTCTTCCACCATAAGCCTTACGCCAATGGAAGAGAGCCAGGCAAAAATCACGCTGGCATAAAACCCTTCATAACGGGAAATCTCGTTATTGGTGTAATTATGGTACGGTATCGCCGCAAACAAGGCGTGAATGGCAGCCTTGAAGCCTTCCATATCACAGGTACGCAAGGCACGAGCCAAATTTTTTCTGACTGTGAATTTGTTTTCCGGCGGTACAAAAATATCCAGCAGGGAGTTGGTAAACGCCATGGATACTTCCACATTGGGAAAGCCCAGGGTATATTCAGTCATACCTTCTTCCTGCGAAATCTCCTTGATGGTTAAATAGCCAGACTGAAACAGTAAGGTAACAGGGGAAATTCTGTTAATATCAAAGGAGGTCAGCAGCTCTTTTCCAGCTTTTATACTGTTTAAGTCAGGCAGAAAAAATTGTTTTTCTTTCAACAATTTAGTCAGAAAAGTGGGAGTGGCTGTCTCGAACCAATAGCTTTCAAATTGCTTGTTACTACGCAAAAACAGCAGAATATCGAAGGGGTTATAGACATGGGCACCCATAAAATTATACCCATCATACCATTGTTTTACTTTACCCATATCAGCACCTTCAAAATGCTCTGCAAACACGGTTTCCAGATCATGCTGGGTATAGCCGCAGATGGTCGCAAATTCCGGCGCTAAAGTAATGTCTTCAATATTGTTGATTCCAGAAAAAACAGACACTTGGGAAAATTTAAATTCAGGGGACATCTTATCTGTTTTTCTCTCGACCCCGTGATGAGTTACGGAGCCACTGGCCTTGCCCTCTGCGTTTGGTAAGACGTTATACAAATGCTTTATTTTCTGTTCATAAACAAGTAAGATGTCCCCGGAATTTACCGGAATTTAGGTCGCTTTATACGACTTTCAGGGTGGTATGGGCAGAATCAGGCCGTCCTGTACCAGCTGATAAGTGTGATAATCGTATATCCTGTCATCCAAAGGAGCAGTGACAGCAGGCACAACAGCCTTTTATTTCCACAAGATGGGAAAAAATAAATCAGCAGTAAGGGGAGAAGCGGTACAAGAACTCCTGCGATAAAGGCAGGAAGATAGCGTAGAAGTTCTTGCAGGCCGAGAAAAAACCAGGGGCCGGCTATATGAAGCAGTCCGGTTCGATCCGGTTCAATGGGTGCGGCAAAAAAAACGGAAACCGCAAGAAGCAGGATTACCAGCAGCACATGATTTCGCCAAAGCACCGGGTAACGCTTGAGATGCGGCCAGATGGCCCAGCCTCCCAGGGCAACCAGACCGATGAGATGGTGTACATATACCTTGAGCATACCGCTTTGCTGTATATCAAACAAGCAATCATTGATGGTTTTCCCGGCCAGGGGGATTGACAGGCAGATATTTTCGGCAATGACTCCAGCCGCTTCACCTGTGGCATCGCCTCTCAAGACATAACCGGTAAACAGCAGCAGTATACAGCAGGGCAGGGAGGAGCAAAGCCTGATCCATTCCGGGCGAAAGAGTGCAGCTGTGTTTTTTGCGAGGACAGTTGAGATATGGCCGAGCAGCAGTAGAAAAAAAGCCTGACTGGAATAGTAATGCAGGGCGCGCCAGAATGAACCGTAGGAAATGACCAGCTCAATGGTTGTTGTTGAATAAAACGGTTCAGATACGTCATACTGCAGGGCCAGTACTATGCCAGAGAGCATGGAGATATAAAGACTGATAAGGGCCTGGCCTCCCCACCGGTTATTTGCCAGGGCTTTCACCAGCCAGTCAAAACCGGAAGAGAAGGAAAACCAGTTCATGAGAGCTCAACGATATATTCAATGATCTGGCCAGCCTGATTCTTATGTCTTTCAACGGGATAGACCGGCAGATCTTTTTCAGCAGGACCAGCTATGCGTATACCCTGAGGTGTGAACCTGCTCTGGTGACAGGGACATTCTATATACCCTTTGTCTTCAAGGTAGTGGACTCTGCAGCCCAGGTGGGTACAGGTACGTGAAACAGCATGGGCGGAATTGTCATCGGCAAAAAGGATAAAATCACGTTCAGTATGATAGCCGCTGAGCGGCAGCGGCCCCTTTACCTCAATATATCTGGGTTTTGGTTTCTTTTTAAAGCCAATGTAGTGCGTTAACGGATAACCAAGGGTTAGCACAGCAAGGGAAAAGGACCAGACAAACCACTTACGCAGATATGTTCGTCGATCTATGGACGAATCCTGTCGGCGCTTATCTTTCATGGCATCTGTTCATAGACCATACAACTTGTTATTTTTAATTAATTTAATATCTTAAGCTGTTTTCAGCTTGCCCGGATTTGGGCAAGCGCAACTGGCAGCTGTCGCCTCTCTATGCGGTCAATCGTGATCGCCCGAAGATGGATGGACTGGGAGTAGTTACCTCTCATGGATGATATTTTTTTCTCAAGGCTTCCTCAACATGTGACGGTACCAGGCCGGTGATATTACCATGGTTACGTGCTGCTGCCTTTATGCCGGTTGAGCTGATATAAATCCAGCGAAAACCGGTCATCAGAAAAATCGTTTCTACCTTGTTTTGCAGTCTTTTGTTCATGAGGGTCATCTGAAACTCATAATCAAAATCTGATATTGCCCTGAGTCCCCGAATAATTGTAGCAGCGTTATGTTTCATGGCAAAGTCAACAATCAGCCCCTCTGTAAAATCAACAGCAACCCGCTCATTGAGGCCGTTAAATGAATTTTTGATCAAATCCATCCTTTCTTCAAGGGTGAAGAGAGGCTTTTTGTTCGGGTTGACGGCAATGGTAACAATAATCAGGTCAAAAAGGCGCAGACCACGTTTGATGAGGTCAATGTGCCCATTAGTGATCGGATCAAAGGTGCCGGGATATATTGCTACAGTATATTTGGTTTTTTCGGGAAGAGGGTAAAAGTCTGTGTTGGTCATTTGCTTGTATTTTTGCCGGGTTGTGAAAAAGGAGCATAGAACCAGAGACCTGTCTCGCCGTAGATCCGATGATCAACGAGCTCGATATCTGCGACTTTGTCAGGAAGCTGCGCATGTTGATGTTCTTCTACTATTATCAGGCAGTCTGATGCAAGTATTTTTGTTGCCCGGAGTTGTTCAAGAACTGGCAGGGCCATTTTTTTTCTGTAAGGAGGATCCAGGAAAACAAGATCAAAGAAGGTGTTTTGAGGAAGGCGGGCGGCAAGCCTGGTAAGGGGGGTGGCACCGGGAAGTTCAAGAAAAAAGAAGAGTGCTCTGGGCTGGGTAAAGCAGGTGAGCAGGTTGGTCTGGACAAGCCTGGCCGCCTCTTTTGAATGATCAATAAAAACAGCAGCTTCAGCCCCACGGCTTAAAGCTTCTATGCCCAGCGAGCCGGTACCGGCAAAAATATCCAGTACCATGCTGCCTGATACGCGGTCTGCCAGAAGAGTAAACAGGGCTTCCCTGACCCTGTCGCTGGTAGGGCGAATGAAGCTGTTTTTTTTGGGTGCGGCAAGCCTGCGGCCCCGTTTTGATCCGCCTGTTATACGCAAGAATTACTCTGAGTGAATTATTAGGTAATTGCTAGTGTCCTGTCAACGCTGAAATGTCAGGATACGACAAGGCAGGTACAGGCTTATTATTCAAGGTATCCGAGCAGACTCTCTCCAGCCTTGACCTTGTCGCCTATGGAGACGAGCAGCTTTGCTTCAACGGGAAGATATAGATCCAGGCGCGAGCCGAAACGGATCATCCCGTACCGCATGCCAGAAGAAACGGTGTCACCGCTGTGTAAACGGCAGACGATGCGCCTGGCTACCAGCCCTGCTATCTGTACGACCCAATAATGTTTGCCTGATTCCGTTTCAATATGCACGGCACAGTATTCATTGTGCAAGGCTGCTGTATCGTTGTCAGCGGCATAGAATTTTCCCGGTTTGAAAGATATCCCGCTAACCGTTCCACTCAAGGGAATTCTGTTGACATGAACATTGAAGACGTTCATGAATATGCTGATTTTCTGGGTGGTTCCCTGAAAAAAACGCTCATCCTCTGTGGTTGCAACACGGATGACCTTGCCGTCAGCCGGAGAGATAATACCATTTTTTGCAGCAGGCGTTATCCGTACTGGATCACGAAAAAACCAGGTGGCAAAAGCGCAGAGCACCAAGCTGATAAGTGCCGGTATGGAATAATCAAGCAGGCCGAACACGAGAGCGGCAAAGGCAGCGAACAGTATGAAGGGATACCCTTCCAGGGCTAAGGGAACTTTTTCTTTTTTCATGGTGATAGTGAAGGTGACTGGTAGCCCGGATTTCTCATCAGCTCAGGCGGTGCCAGGTTCGGTAGTTTCTGGTAACTCATTATACCGTTGTATATGTGCTGCCGGAACACTGCCAAAGATGGTGCCGCCTGAGCTGACCTCTGGTGAACATTTTGGCGAAATCCGGGACTGCTTGCGGCCATCACCTGCATCTGTTTTTATGTGGTAACTACTCACTGGGTGTGTACCGCTCTGGTTTTACCTACCTCAAACGTGTAACTGCTCTCAGGTTGCCCATATCTGGACAAGCACGATTGGCAGCTATAGCCCCTCTATGCGGCGGGTCGTGATCGTTTCATGAAAAATCCGGGTTAGGTCGAGTTTACCTGGTTTTCTGGCCTCTTGAGATGGCAATGGTGCCAGTACGAACAATTTCCTGAATGCCGATGGGTGCCAGCAGGTCAATTACAGCTTGTATCTTTGCCCCTGAACCCGTCACTTCAACTGTATATGAAGAAGAGCTGACGTCAACCACCTTGCCTCTGAATATATCAATATTTCTAAGGATTTCAGCCTTGGTTGCCGAATCTGCACGTACACGGATCAACACCATTTCCCGTTCGACATACTCACTGTCGGTCATGTCTGTTATCTTGATGACATCGATAAGTTTGTGCAGTTGTTTGGTGATCTGCTCAATGGTCCCGGCTTCCCCCCTGGTTATCACTGTCAGACAGGAAACCTCGGGGTCAACGGTTTCAGCAACACAAAGACTTTCGATATTAAAGCAGCGCCCGCTGAACAGACCGGTGACATGGGACAGCGCCCCCGGCTTGTTGCGAAGGTGGACGGACAGGGTATGTTTTTTCATGATAGATCCTTTTGGGGTGAAAAGGGAGCAGTTACACCATAGCTCGTGTCCTGTCAACGTTGAAATGTCAGGATAGTGCGCCGGATTTTTCTTATCCCTATCCAGCCTTGTCCTGTGGTGCATAGTAGTGCTGTGTGACACAGGGCAAGGCTGCATAAGGGCTGAAAAAGACAAGCAGGATACGACAGAGCAGCGTTGACAGGACACTAGACAAGAAGCATTTCTGTTGTTGCCTTACCTGCTGGAACCATAGGAAATACGCCTTCTTCCCTGCTGATAACAAAGTCCATGATGACAGTATTTGCTGTGGCCAGTGCTTCCCTGATTACCGGTTTAACCTCGCTTTTTGTCTTTGCCCGCAAGCCAACGGCTCCAAAGGCCCTGGCAATTTCGACAAAATCCGGAGTGTAGTCCATGGCTGTAGAAGCATAATGGCGATTATAAAACAGCTCCTGCCATTGGCGCACCATGCCGAGGTAATTATTGTTGAGTATCGCAATTTTTACCGGAAGATTAAACTGTCTGGCTGTGGCCAGCTCCTGAATATTCATTTGAATGGAACCGTCGCCGGCGATATCAATGACCGGCAGTTCAGGGAATGCCAGCTGCGCGCCAATGGCTGCCGGAAAACCATATCCCATGGTGCCGAGACCGCCTGAGGTAAGGAGCCTGCGCGGCTGGTTGAATGTATAGAACTGGGCCGTCCACATCTGGTTTTGACCAACTTCTGTGGTAATAATGGCATCCCCGCTGGTAAGTTCATTTATCTTTTCGATAACATATTGCGGTTTAATCACCTCCCCTTCTTCCTGATAGGTCAACGGGTGCGTCTCATTCCATTTTTGGAGCTGCTTTACCCATGGTTGGTGCAGGTTTTTTATCGCGGCCTCATCAGGCTTACAGTTAGTATCGAGCCAGGCGTTGATAGCCAGCAAGGCTTGTTTGCAGTCGGCAACAATGGGAATGTCAACCTCAACATTCTTGCTGATGGAAGTGGGATCGATGTCAACATGGATGATTTCTGCCTCCGGGGCAAAGGCATCAAGCTTTCCGGTTACCCGGTCATCGAAACGCGAACCAACCGCTATCAGTAAATCGCTTTTGGCGACAGCCATGTTTGCCGCGTAGCTGCCATGCATACCGAGCATACCCAGGGATAACGGGTCAGTACCTGGAAAGGCCCCCAGTCCCATGAGGGTCATGGTTACCGGGATGTTCAGGCGGTGGGCAAGCTGGGTCAGCTCCCTGCTGCCATCAGCCAGTATGACGCCGCCGCCTGCATAAAGGACTGGCTTTTTAGCGCTGACCAGGGCTTTGCCCGCTTTTTCCACCTGCCTTGGATGAGGTGTTGTATTGGGTTGATAGGTCTGCATTCGGGTGTCTTTCCGGTCAGGAAAGTGCACCGTGGAAGCAATAACATCTTTGGGAAGATCCACCAGTATCGGGCCGGGACGGCCGGCAGAAGCCAGATAAAAGGCTTCACGCAGGATGGGGACAAGTTGATCGGGGTCGTTGACCAGATAATTATGCTTGGTGCAGGGGCGGGTTATACCGACTGTGTCTACCTCCTGGAAAGCATCATTTCCTATGAGTGCCCGGGGTACCTGTCCGGTCAGTATAACTAACGGGATGGAATCGCAGTAGGCAGTGGCGATGCCTGTTACTCCGTTGGTTGCACCGGGACCAGAGGTAAGGATTGCAACTCCGGTCTTGCCTGTGGCGCGGGCAAAGCCATCAGCAGCATGTACTGCCCCCTGTTCGTGACGGGCCAGGATATGCCTGATATCCTTCTGGCTGCATAGTTCGTCATATAAATCAAGTACCGCGCCTCCGGGATAGCCGAAAACCAGATCCACCCCCTCTTCCCGCAGACACTCTACAATTGCTTGAGACCCCAGCATTGTTGTCATTATTTCCTCTCAACATTTCTGTGTAACCGTAACCAATATATTCGACTGCTCATGCCCTTTCCTGAAGCAGCTGCTCTCCCCCTCATTTGCAGTCTTGCGCAAAGAGGTAACTATATTAGTGTACCAGGTCACTGTCAAGCAGGAACCCGTTGATCAGGGCAGCTTCACTTTTTATCGTCCGTTTCCCCTTCAAGCCGGGCGATGATGTCAGTCAACAACTCTCCTGAAGGGGCCGTTGTTTCGGGATTACGTGCGACAAGGCTTTTCCAGGTGGAAATGGCTTCTTCTTTGTTTCCCATATCCTCAAGCAGGACGACTCCCTTATTAAACCTCGCCTGTTCATGATGCGGCTCAAGCATCAATACCTGATCAAAAAGATCTATGGCTTTTTGAGGCTGGTTATTTCGTCTGTACATCACCCCCAGGTCGGTCATGACTGCGGTATCTTCCGGACGCAGAGCAAGAGCGTTCTGATAGGCGTCAATGGCCCCTGAAGGCTCGTCTATGTCAAAAAAGGCATGGCCGAGCCTGGCCCAGGCCCCAGCATCATCCGGGTTATTTTCCACCTTTTGCTGCAAGGCCTGTATGGTTTCGCCCAGCTGGTTATCAGGGTCTCTTCTCTCTTCCAGGGTTTCAGGCCCATAGATGACACTGTAAGACACACCGCCAAGAAAACCTGCGGCCAGTGCAGCGGCAATGCAGATATAACAGGTCGTTTTTTTGTAACTACTCACGGTGTGTACCTCTCTGGTTGTACCTACCTCAAACGTGTAACTGCTCTCAGGTTGCCCCTGTTTGGACAAGCACGATTGGCAGCTATAGCCCCTCTAGGCGGCGGATCGTGATCGTGCAAAGAGGGGTAACCTGTGAGCAGTTACGTTTTTTTTATGGAATCAGATGAGGACATGTTCTTTCCCTTTTCCTGTTGTGTCACTGCTCACAGGGCATGCATCACCCTTGTTTCACTTGCTTTACATCTATACCTGCCTGCAGATATCAGGATGTTTTCCTGGCCCATCGTATTGTCTGACCTGCAAAAAACGGCCTTACAGGGCCGTAATGATCCGGCACCTGCCAGTTTTTCCGCACCAATTGAACAGATTTGCCAAACAAAGGCAAGGTGTAGCGTTGCCTGGCAATGTCACTTACAAACCCCTGAAGCTTGTCCAGGCAGTCCGCCTCTTCAAACAGCTGCGCAAGCAGAGGCAGGGCAACAGGCGCCGAAAAAATTCCGGCGGCGCACCCGCAGCATTCCTTTTTATGCCGTGGATGTGGGGCAGAATCTGACCCAAACATCAGCCTGGGGTGCCCTCCAAATACTGCCTGCTGCACTCTCTCTCTGTCGTAAGGAGTTTTGGCAATGGGCTTGCAGAACAGATCAGGTTCGAGCATATTCCCTGCCACATCATCGAGTGTTATGAAAAGATGATGCAGGGTAACTGTTGCAGAAACATTGTCAAAGGTATCAAGAAATTGAACGGCATCAGCGGTGGTGATATGCTCCATAATCAGGTGAAGCCCGGGAAAATCAGTGGCAATTTGTCGATAAATATCTATAAACTCCCGTTCCCTGTCCATCACAAAACCGTTGGTCTCCCCATGCACCAGCAGGGGGATCTTCAGTTCTTCAAGGAGTTCCAGGGTGTCATATGTATTTCGAATATCCTTTACGCCAGCTTCACTTTGCGTGGTTATGCCAGCCGGATATAATTTAACGCCAATGATATGGGGGCGGGCTTCTCTCAGCTCCGCTTCAGAATACTCTCTGAAAAACAACGTCATAAGCGGAGTAAACTGATATGGTCCCGCTGCTTTTTCCACCTCACGTCGATAGACGAGAACCCGTTCGAGAGAATCAACAGGCTGCACCAGGTTCGGCATAATAACAGCGGCTGAAAAATCTTTTGCGCTCAATGGGGCCACAGTGGCAAGCATTGCATCTTCACGAAGGTGAAGATGCATGTCAAGGGGATCAGTAATTGTCAGTTCCATTGCCGGGTTCAGTGGTTATGTGTTTCAATCGTGATCACCGGAAGATGGGTGAGCCGGGAGCAGTTAGGATTTGGCAGCATTTCTGAGCGACCAGTGCCCTTCTCCCTCAAGAGTCACAATCCGGTCATGATATTGTTCCAGGGTCAGCCTGTGCCCCACACTTATGTAGGTGATATCAAGCTGTTCAAGGGTCTGATACAAGGTTTTTTCATTGTCAATGTCCAGCGCACTGGTGGCCTCATCCAGTATGGCAAATCTGGGACGGTTAACCAGGATTCGGGCAAAAGCCAGGCGTTGCTGCTCTCCTAGCGACAACACCTCACCCCACTCTTCTTCCCTGTCCAGAAAGGACAGATCCGGGTCAACCTCTTTCATTTTCTGATACAGGTCACTCAGGTTCACCGCTGTCATCAATTGCTCAACACGTTCATTTGCAAGAAACTGACCGGAAGGATATCGAAGCTGGTCGCGAAGCGACCCAAGGACCATATATGGTTTTTGGGGAAGGAACAGCACCTGATCAGCAGGCGGATGCTCAATGGTGCCGCTCCCTGAGGTCCACAAGCCGGCAATCCCCCGAAGCAAGGAGCTTTTACCCGCCCCTGAATGTCCCATGATAAGGAGGCTGCTGCCCTGTTCACAGGCAAAAGACACCTCCCGGACGAGAGTTTGCCTGTTGTCCGGCGTTTTCAGGGTCAGCTTGCTTAACCGGATGCCGTCTTTTTCTACGCGATCAATGCTGCTTTCAGGAACAGCCTGCGCCGCCTCTTTTGTCCCTGAGGCGGTATAGAGTTTCTCTTTGAAGCTGGAGACACGATTGATGCCTGCGGCAAAGGCACTGATGCTGTCAAAGTTTTGCACGATAATGGAAAAAGCACCCAGTACCTGGCCAAAAGCCATGGATGCCTGGGTTATCTGGCCAAATTCCACCTTGCCGGCAAAATACATGGGGGCGACGATCATGGCAGGCAGGATAACGACCAGATAATTATAACCGGTGGTAAAAAAATCAAGATTTCTCTGCCAGCCGATAAGAACATTAAAATTTGTAAGCACTTCTTTAAAACGCCTGCCGAGCTGCTCCTTCTCTCCAGCTTCTCCCTGGTAAAAAGCTACTGATTCGGCATTATCCCGGACATGGATCAGGCCATAGCGGAAATTAGCCTCTTTTCTGAGCTGATTATAGTTCAGTCCGACCAGCCGTTTGCCGATCAGCACCGTTATACAGGTGCCGCAAAAAGCATATACCAGTAATATACCGGTCAGTAACCTGGAAATGGTCCAGAGAATACCGGTAAAAGCGAACAGGTCGATAACTGCGCCCAGTATGACCAGCAAAAAGCCCAGGCTGGTTACGGTGAAATCTTTTAAATCTTCAGCCATCCGCTGGTCAGGATTGTCGATATCCCTGCAGCTGGTCAGGGAATAATAAGCCCTGTTCTTCAGATAATTGTCGATAAAATCCTCTGTAATCCATTCCCGCCAGAACAATCCCAGTTTTTTCCTGATATAGGAATAGATAACCACAATCGGTGTACCGATCACAAAGACCGAGGCGTACACATAAAGAAATCGCCAGAAAGTGGCCTGATCCTTTTGGGCAAGGGCGGTCTGGAAGAAGCGGCCAACATAGCTTATCACGACGTTAAGACCGCTGACGGTAAAGGAAAGAAGCAGTAATATACCCAACACGATCCAAGGCCTGAGAAAAACATTCAACTTCTTTGCATACAGGGAGAAAACCAGAATCGGAATGACAAAACCACCTGTGAGCAGGTATACCAGCCAGGAATCAATAATATTCTGAAGCCAGTCTTTCAGCCCTGGAGCATTACTGGCGACAAAATCAGGGGCAAGGTTATGAGTAATGGTCACGGTCGCAGCAATGAAAAAAAAGAGCAGACAGACCACAAAAATCATTAAGAAGCCAAGCAGAAAAAGAAAACGGGCTCTCCCTTGAAGGCTCTGCGGCAGCCAGAACTCCTGGGCTATATCCAGATATTCCTTCCATAGTCTTGAGTCGAGCCTGGACTTGCCGGCTATTTCTTCTTTGATTGTTTTGGGCATGATGATAAAGGAATAAAAAAAGTGAAGTCTGTAATCAATGACGGGTATATCTGTTACCAGAATACTGGCGAAAATGGTAGTGCCTGAGCTGACCTTTGGAGAAATCCGGGCTAAAACCTAAAACCCCATGGCAAGCAAATGCTTCTTCAAGCGGGATATTGCCGCCTGCTCAAGCTGATAGATGCTGCCCCTGGTCACTCCATATACCCTGGCGACTTCAACCGCTGACTGCTCCCTTCCCTTGTACGCACCCAGTCCATAACGCCGTTTTACAACATCGGCACTTTTGTCAGGCAGGACAGAATCTATCGCCGCAGACAATGTACGGTGCATTTCCCGCCGTTCAACCTGCTCGGCAGGGTCTTCGGCAGCCTTCTGCCTGCCGTCACACTCCACGCCCAGCAATGTCGTTGCCCTGTGTAACAGACGGGCAAGCTGCTGCTCTTTTTCAGGTTGTCTCTGGCGGGCAGCTTTTGACAGCTGCTCGATCAGTGAGGTCGGGATACGGATGAGTCTCGCATGTAATGCCTGCTGCTGCACCTCACGCCTAATCCAGTAGGAAGCAAAGGTGGAAAAACGCTGGCCTGTGGAGTGATGATAGCGGTATGCGGCCCTGGCGATACCAAAGCTGCCTATCTGTCTGGCATCATCAGGAGTAATTGATTGCTGGTACAGGGTGCTTATCCGTGCGGTCAGCTTGTTTACCAGGCCAGTCGTCAGCAGTATGTATATATTTCTCAAGGAATTAAGTTGTTCAACTGTTGTCTGCAGTTCACGAAAAAAGAGGTTGTGGTGTCTTTTGGTCTCCATCTTGAACAACACCCTGTACCATATCCGGGCAAGAACATGATGTTGAAAGGTCTTGCAGAGCGGGATATCCCCTGATTTTCCGGGAGACCCCAACAGCAGCAGAGCTGCCTGTCGTTCCTGCTCTGTTGATAATTCACCCCGATCAAAAAAAATCCTGCGCTCCCGGGAAAGATAAATATTTTGAATAACAGAAAGGGCTGCCTGACGAAAAGGCTGATACCGACTCACTAAATTGGTGAACCTGTGACGGCAGAGCAGCACTTCAGTGGCCAGCTCCTTTTCATCATCAACGGTAAGATAAAACTGCGGGCAGCGTATATCTTCAGCATGCAGCGACCGGTCTGCAGCAAGGCACTTCCTTTCGAGTTCGGCACTCAAGCCAAGGGCAGTCACCTTTTGGGAAAAAGGTTTCTCCTGATCACGGGTAATCAGGATGTCTTTACTATTGCTTGGTTTACTCATACCTGAGGTCATATCTGCTGCTACCAATGATAAAAATAATGAGCTGAGACCAGTTACACCTCAGAAACAGAGAATAACACGTAAGGCCCAGCTCCTGTGATTGGTTACATGTAACTACTCACTGGGCGTATACCTCTCTGGTTGTACCTGCCTCAAACGGGTAACTGCTCTCAGGCTGCCCCTATCTGGACAAGCACGATTGGCAGCTATAGCCCCTCTATGCGGCGGGTCGTGATCGTTCAAAGAGGGGTGAGCTGTG
>PDTE01000052.1 GCA_002747135.1 Desulfobulbus propionicus
AACTGCTCAATCTCCAGGCGGCCACCGGCGGCTATAATTTACAGGCAGCTTTTTCCATGGGAAGATTGGCAGGAAGATCCGCTGCAACCGGCTAAACCATAGCCATACCATGCACCTGCCAACAGCCCATAACAGCTCAGATAAAAATTTCGGTTATTACCAATTTCGAAAAAAATGGTGTACGGGCCCGTGTCCCCTGCCGATCACATAACCTGCACCTGCGGCAATCGATCCAGTAATATATTCCTTGGCATTTTGCACCGCCAGCTCCATACCCTGCCCCTTAGCCAACCCCGAAGCAATAGCAGAAGAGAGAGTACATCCAGTGCCATGGGTATTGTTGGTATCAATCCGCTCTGCAGGCAGAGCAACTGTCCGCTTCTCTTCTCCCAGATACAATAGATCGCTGGCATATTTGCCCTCAAAATGCCCACCCTTAATCAATACATTTTTACAACCCAATCCGCAAAGTGCCTCGGCAGCGGCTTCCATATCTTCCTCTTCTGTTATTTCCCGCCCTGAAAGAACTTCAGCTTCCGGCAAGTTTGGAGTGATAATCTCCGCCATGGGAACAATATTTTTTTTCAGGGCTTCCAACGCATCATCCTCCACCAGCCTGTCCCCGCTGGTGGCAACCATAACAGGATCGAGAACAATATTTGAGATGGCAAATTTTTGCAGACTGGCTGCAACTTTCCTGATTAGATCAGGTGAAAAGAGCATCCCGATTTTCACTGCATCTGTTCCTATATCTGTTAACACCGCATCAATCTGAGCGGTTACAAAATCAACAGGTACAGGATGGATTGCACTGACGCCAACCGTATTTTGCGCAGTTAAGGCTGTTACTACAGACATTGCATAGCAGCCATTTGCCGAAATAGACTTTATATCCGCCTGAATCCCAGCCCCGCCACCGGAGTCAGAACCCGCGATGGTGAGAACTCTGAAATATTTATTTTTCACTATTTTGCCTCCATTGTGTATTTTTTCTGAAAAGTAAAAGAATTTGCAATACTATTAAGAAGTTAAACAAAAATCAAAAAAATTGCGTAAAATCAAGACGTATACGAATAAGACTTGCGCTTTCAACGGCTGCATGTTAGTAAGCCGGATCTTTTTCGATAGTGTCAGACCAGAATGTATTTTCCATAGAGAGGTACAGGTATGAGAAACTGGACAGACACACCCGGCGGGAAATGAGAAGACTTTTCGCTCAGCCTTGGGCGCCCGAAAAACCCATCTCCTTGCCACTGCTCGCAGCCCTTCACAGGACAAAAAAGAAAGTTCCGCAAGTTTTGGTTCTGGCCCCAACCAGAGAGTTGGCCATTCAGGTTGCCAACGCCTTCAGGGACTTTGCTGCACATATGAAAGGAATCAACATTCTGCCAATATTTGGCGGCCAGGAGTATGGCAGCCAGCTAAACCAGCTGAAAAAAGGAGCACAGATTATTGTGGGCACCCCGGGCCGGGTTATGGATCATATAAAGAAGGGGACTCTTGACACCTCTGGTATTCACAGTTTCGTTCTTGATGAGGCTGATGAAATGTTGAAAATGGGTTTTCTGGAGGACGTGCAGTGGATTCTGGAACAACTTACCGCCAGAGAACATACAGCCCTTTTTTCCGCAACCATGCCGGATAATATCCGCAAAATAGCGCAGATCCATCTGCACAACCCTGTGGAAATACGTATTGCCTCCCCGATGACCACAGCCCAGACCGTCCGCCAGAAGGCGATCCTGATTAACGGCGGATTCAACAAAAAAATTGACGCGGCCCTGAATGTTCTTGAGACTATCCATTACGAAGGGGTGTTACTATTCGTCCGAACCAAAATCCAAACCCTGGAACTTGCCGAAAAACTCTCAGCTAAAGGGTACAAGGCGACAGCTCTGAATGGTGATATTCAGCAGTCCCATCGTATCAGGACAATAGAACAGCTGAAAAAGGGCGCCATTGATATTCTGGTAGCAACTGATGTTGCCGCTCGCGGACTTGACGTTGACCGCATCAGTCACGTGATCAACTTCGATATTCCTTTCGAAACAGAGGCCTATGTCCACCGTATTGGCCGAACAGGAAGAGCTGGCCGCAGCGGAGACGCAATCCTCTTTGTCACGCCAAGGGAGCGGCCCATGCTCAAGGCTATTGAGCGCGCAACAGGGCAGAAGATTTCCATGGGCAGGCTGCCCACTATCAGTGAAATTAACACGATCCGAATCGAAAAATTCAAGCAACAAATTAATGCAGCGCTCACCGAAGATATCTCCTTTTATGAAAAACTCATCAGCGAGTACAGCACGGAATCTGGCAAGGATACAGCCAGGATTGCCGCCGCCCTTGCCTATTTACACCAAGGCAAGGCCCCGCTGCTGCTTGCTGAAAAAAAACGCCCTCAACGAACCAGCAAAAACGATACAGAAAATTGTTTCACCCCAAAAGACCGGCGAAACAGAAAACGCTCTCATCATATCCAGCTTCCGCCAGAAGAAGGGCTGGAACGTTTTCGGCTTGAAAT
>PDTE01000037.1 GCA_002747135.1 Desulfobulbus propionicus
GTGTTGCATAGTAGTGCTATGTGACCCAGGGCAAGGCTGCATAAGGGCTGAAAAAGACAAGCAGGATACGACAGAGCAGCGTTGACAGGACACTAGGGGCCAGCTTTGCGCCGAAAGGTTCGGCCAAAACACTGGTAGCCACCACGGTGAACAAGGCTGTCAGGTTGACACAGCCTACGCAGCCGGGAGGGTAACGATTCTTCCGTCCAGCCGTTAAGGACATACCCCAACGTTCCGGACAAAGCTATGGGAAAACCAATGGCGGCGGCAGTGCCAATGGCCTTGTGCATCTCGGTATTATGATAGACCAGGAAAGGTACCGATAAAGTCCCGCCATTAAGACCGACAAGACTCGAAAAAATACCAATAATTCCTCCTGAAGAAAACATGCCTCCATATCCGGGAAGATCTCTGGAAGGTTGTGGCTTTATCCCTAACCCGGATTTCTCATGAACATGTTGTCTGACTTAAAAAGAAATACATAAAAACAGATGCATGAGATGCCCGTAAGCAGTCCCGGATTTCGCCAAAATGTTCACCAGAGCTCAGCTCAGGCGGCACCATCTTCGGCAGTATTCTGGCAGCACATATACAAAGGTATAATGAGTTACCAGAAACTGCCGAACCTGGCACCGCCTGAGCTGATGAGAAATCCGGGCTAAGAGCATTTGAGTGGCAGCATAGAACAGGAAAAAATAAAAAAACTTTCAAAAACTTGGTTGACCGTCTGGACGCCAGCCAGGTACCGCAAAAGGTACCAAATACAATACCCGGTGTAATGGCCGGCATTGTGGGCCAGAGCACTGCACCGCGCTTATGATGTGCCAACAGGCTGGAAACAGAAGTAAAAAGGTAACTACTCACATCTCACCCCTCTTTGAACGATCACGACCGGCCGCATAGAGGGGCTATAGCTGCCAATCGTGCTTGTCCAAATATGGGCAGCCTGAGAGCAGTTACACGTTTGAGGCAGGTACAATCAGAGAGGTAAGTAAACGCGATCACCTGGAGATATTTCTCATGAACATTTTAAAAAATTTCACGCTAACATTGTACACCTGCCCCCCCCCGGCACCAGGTTATGAAAAAATCCCCAGAAACAGCACTTCTTGAAAATCAAGGAGTTGTTCACCTTGGTTCGAGTAGTTCCTGCCAGGGAAATGACGAGAAAGATTTTTGCAGCATATGATCATCAGCCACGAGATGCGTGCTGATATTGGCAAAACTTTTTTCAGCCAGCGGCACGACAATTTCAGGTGGAGTTACCGTATCATACCTGCCGATAAAGAGAAAGGTTTCAACCGGGAGCTGCTGTGGCGGAGGTGTATACGCTTCAAAGTTGAAGGCCGGGGCCAGCAAAATAAGACGCCTGCAAGCTTCCGGGTGCTCTCTTGCAAAAAGTGCTGCCATTAATCCTCCAAAACTTGAGCCAACCAGAATATAACTCTGTCGATCATCCCACAGCCCTTCACATTGCAACATCCGTTCATCAAGTGAGCCGGTAAAATCCGGCCGCTCCATGTCAGGATACCGCTCACCAAACCAGCGCCCCTTGGTTCCCTGTCCGGAAGAGTCAAGACCATGAAGAAATATTCGTCTACTGTTCTCTAATGCTGACACCTTTTCCCTCCATACTCCCAACAATATCTTCAGGCTTCACCTTTTTTGTGCAGATAATATGGATCACTTTTTTCTGATGTGGTCAAGTAAAAACGGACACTTGTCTTAGCCAAAGCTTGTAAATATGTTCTTCGGATAAACATGAGTCGAGGATGGTACACATTTACCTGCCAGGCAGGGTCTCGTCTCAATTTCTGGGGCACTGCAAAAAAACAAAAAATATTATCTTGTGTAGTTACGTTATAATACATTTTGTGGTGTATAAAAAATCAGCGGTTCAGCACTTTTTGAGATGTATTGTCACCAACCTGGGATAACCCTGCTGTCGCAACTGATCACGGGCACTTCTCTTTGACCAGTTATATGTCAGAAAGAGAGAATAACACTGAAGTGCGGACCCCGTGACTGGTTACCTGCTGTCTGCTGCTGCCTCTGCTTTTTTCTGACAAAAAATTGTCGACATATTGACCATGGCAGCACTGCTTGGTATTGGTATGATTGTGGCTGTTTTTTGTCTTATCTCGGCCTGTTTTCATTTCCTGAACAAGTAATTATCCTGACACTGTGGCTGATGGCCATCTGGCTCGCCCTGGGGATAACGATTCATCACAATAACTGCAGGAGAATACAATGGATCTAAAAAAATATTTTACCGACACAGACGGTGTCGGGGTGTTGTCCACTGCTGATGCCAGCGGCAAAGTCAATGCTGCTATCTATTCCAGACCACACTTCCTTGATGATGGCTATGCCAGCTTTATCATGCGCAACCGGCTTACCAGAAAGAATCTGCAGCATAACCCCCATGCGCACTATCTGTTTTTGGAAAAGGGCGGTAGACATTCTGGTGTACGCCTGTATCTGGAGAAGGCGAAAGAGGTGGAGGACAAAGAACTGATTGCCCGACTCTCAAGACGAAAAAAAATATCCGGTGAGCAGGAAAAAGAACCTTCCGGTTTTCTGGTCTCGTTTACCATTGTCAAAGTTATCGAACTCCTTGGAGACAAGGAGATTACAGTGAAATAGGGGAACACAGACAGCTTCGCCGTACTGTACCAGGGTGGCATCGGCTGTCTTTCGGGAGATGTATCTGAAAATCTGGCGGCGAATGCTCTCCAGATATCAGCAGAGGTGGTGCCATTTTACAGCTAGCTGTGATCTACTGCCAAAAAAAACTTGAACCTGGCACCGCCTGAGCTGACGAGAAAGCCGGGCCAGTAGACAGTCAAACCTGGCGCATAACACAGTCCTTCATCAAAAGCTGCTTTCTCTTTGTCCTGTCAGGTCAAGAAACTCTTCTTCAGTAAGTATGCGCAGGCCATATTGTTTGGCTTTCTCGACCTTGCCACCGGGCTTTGTTCCGACTATAACATCAGTCACCCGCCTGCTTATTTGAGAAACAACGACTCCGCCAAGATTTTTTACCACCTGTTTTGCCTCGTTTCTTGACATCTTCGCCAGCGTCCCGGTAAACACAAAGGTTCTTCCTGAGAGTAAGAGTCGGTGCTGTACCTTTTGTTGTGGTAAAAAGCCAAGTTGGAGAAGGTTGTGCCATTGAGCGTAAAAATGGTCGGACCCCAGAAAATCATGAAGAGATTGAGCTGTCTGCCCGCCAATACCTTCCAGGGCAAGCAGCTCTTCCCTGCTGGCCTCGATAATATCCTGCAAAGATGAAAAATGGAGGGTTAACAGCTCCGCAACCGACTCACCGACATAACGAATACCCAGGCCCTGTATGAAGGATTTCAATTCGGGCTGTTTCGCTTTTTCAATTGCCTCTATCGCCTTATTGGCGGATTTCGCACCCCAGCCATCCAGAACTGCCAAATCCTGGTGTTGCAATTTAAAAAAATCAGCTATATCTCTCACCAGTCCGGCTGAGTATAATCTTTCGACCTGTTTTGCGCCAAGACCATCAATATCTAATCCATTTTTTCCGACAAAATAAGCAAGCTGTTGGACTTTCTGGGCAGGGCATAAAGGCGATACACAACGAATAGCTGCTTCACCTGCTTCCTGTTGCAGAAGTGAGCTGCAGGATGGGCAGTGTGATGGAAACTCAATCTTGACAACAGGCAAGGAGGCATGGGAACGCTGATCGGCAATTGCACATACCACTTCCGGAATAACATCGCCCGCCCGCTGCACTATCACCGTATCGTTTACCCTTAGATCCTTTCTCGCAATCTCGCCCTTATTATGCAGGGTTGCCCTCCTGACCAGCACCCCGTCGATCTCAACCGGCTTGAGATGAGCAACCGGAGTAATCACCCCTGTCCGCCCGACCTGAAATTCAACTGCCTCAAGAATTGTGGTTGCCTGTATCGCCGGAAATTTCCAGGCAACAGCCCATCGTGGTGCACGGGCAGTATTCCCCAGTCTTTTCTGCACAGCAAAAGAATCAACCTTGACAACCATTCCGTCGATTTCATAATCCAGCTCATGCCGTAGACGTAAAAGATACTCATACCGGGAACCTGCATCACTCAAATCCCGGCAGAGATGCACCAGTGGATTTACAGCGAACCCTATCTGTTGGAGATAGGGCAACAGCTCAGATTGCTGTTGACAGGCGACCGTATCTGGATCGGCAACATTATATACATAAAATCTGAGCGGCCTGGTCGCTGTCACTCTGGGGTCAAGTTGGCGCAATGAACCCGCAGCAGCATTTCTTGGGTTGGCAAAGAGTGATTGCCCGCTTTCTTGCCGGGTCCGATTAAGTTCCTGAAACTGACCCTTGGGTAAAAACACCTCTCCGCGGACAATCAAACGATCAGGTACGGACACCTTTTCCTCAATGTTAAGGCGTAATGGTATGGTCTGCACAGTTTTCAGCTGTTCAGTGACAACCTCTCCAACCAGTCCGTCCCCTCGAGTCAACCCGGCTGCCAGCTGCCCGTTCTCATAGATCAGCTCAACAGCAACACCATCAATTTTGGGTTCTGCAAAAACCTGAGGAACATTGTTGCTATTGAGATACCTCTGGATCCTCTCTCCAAACTCGGCCAGACCATCTCTGGAAAAAATATTATCCAGACTGAGCATGGGCTCCACATGTTCAGCCGTTGCAAACGCTTCCAGCGGCTTTCCACCAACCCGTTGCGTGGGTGAATCTGGAGCAGAATGTTCTGGATACTCCCTTTCCAACTCTACCAGCTCGTGGAATAAACGATCATACTCACCGTCTGATATTATCGGTTTATCAAGAACATAGTACCTGTACCCGTGGTAATGAAGCTGTGCTCGCAGTTTTTCTATATATCGTGTAGCTTCCTCTTCATTCATACCTTATACATATAACTTGTTCAGATTACATGTCGTCCAGAAGCACACCAGCCTTGGCAATGTTTTCACGCTGCTCCTCGTCAATAAAAATGAGGATAGAATCCTTGGGTTTGTTGGCTGCATCAGATATTACCTCAGTTACACCCTGGGCTATCTGTTGCTTTTGCTCTTTGGTCAATGTTCCGGCAACACGAATACTTACGTATGGCATTTCATCCTCCTTAAAAAATAATAAAAATAAGCCTGAATCCTGATTATTCATATCAGTAATTTACTTTTTCGTCGATCTGATTATTATTGATCTATTGTACAATCAACCTGCTCCTGGCATATCACCTATTTCTCACACTCTCACACAGGGAACTCTCATGCACATCCTTGTCACCGGCGGAGCCGGCTATATTGGCACTCATACCTGCGTAGAATTGCTCAACCTGGGACATAAAATCACTATAGTTGATAATCTCAGTAACTCAACTGAAATTGCAGTGAAAAGGGTTGAAGATATAACAGGGAAAAAAGTGGCCTTTCACCAGGTTGACCTCCTTGACGGACAGGCTGTAGCCAAAGTATTCACTACAGAAAATAAGATTAACGCCGTCATCCATTTTGCCGGACTCAAGGCAGTGGGGGAATCAGTTGAAAAACCGCTTGGTTATTATCACAACAATCTCACAGGCACGCTTCATCTTTTACAGATTATGAAAAGGCATGGTGTAAAAAACCTTGTCTTCAGCTCCTCGGCTACGGTTTACGGAGAACCAGCCTCTGTCCCTATCACAGAAAGTTTTCCCCTGTCCTGCACCAACCCGTATGGCCGCACAAAATTGATGATAGAAGAAATGCTTCGTGATGTATATGCAAGTGATGCGTCCTGGAACATCGCCTTGCTCCGATATTTTAATCCCGTAGGTGCACACGAAAGTGGACAGATAGGAGAAGACCCCAACGGTATCCCCAACAACCTTATGCCTTATATTTCCCAGGTTGCAGTGGGCAGGCTCAAACAACTTTCCATATTTGGCAATGACTACCAGACCCCGGACGGGACAGGAGTCCGTGACTTTATCCATGTCGTTGATCTGGCAGCAGGACACCTTCGTGCTCTGGAAAAACTTGAACAGAAACCAGGTCTTGTTACCTATAATCTGGGCACAGGGAAAGGCTGCTCAGTCCTGGAACTGGTTCACGCCTTCAGCAGGGCATGCGGCAAGAATATCCCCTATCAGTTTGCGCCAAGACGTGCCGGTGATGTACCGCAGTGCTACGCAGATCCTACTCTGGCACGAAATGAGCTTAACTGGAAAGCTGAACGGGATATCGAACAGATGTGCCTTGACACATGGCACTGGCAGGTAAATAATCCAAATGGTTACCATTGATGTAACCATGAAAATGGATACAATATATTCATCAGGAACTGTGCAGACAGACTTTTCTTTTAACCAGAGCGTTGCTGAAGTATTTGACGATATGGTTAGCCGTTCCGTTCCCTTTTATCATACTGTCATTCAGGCTGTGGCCGATCTATTATCCTGCCGTCTTGAAGATGGTCACAGAATTTATGATCTGGGCTGTTCAACGGGCACAACCCTGTTGACCCTGAGCAGCTTTTTTAAAGATAAAAACCTTGCCTACGTCGGTATTGACAAGGCGCAGCCTATGATAGACAAGGCCATAAGCAAGAGCAGGCATTTCTCTAAAAGTCATATCATCAGTTTCTTTGTCGATGATATTTTAACCTGCCCGCTTGATAATCCCTTTGTACTCCTCTGCAACTACACCCTTCAATTTTTAAGGCCTCTGTCGCGTCAAGACCTGATTAAACGTCTTTATGACGCCCTGCCACCAGGAGGTATGCTCGTGATCAGCGAAAAGACTATCGCTCACAGCAGACGCCTAAACAGAGACTTTATTGAAAGTTACCATAAGTTCAAACGCCAACAGGGCTACTCAGAGCTGGAAATTGCGGCCAAGCGAGAGGCCCTGGAAAATGTACTTGTCCCTTTCTCCATGCAGGAAAACCTGCAGATGCTTGAACAAGCCGGCTTTTCGGAAAGAGAAGTTTTTTTCAAGTGGAACAACTTCACCTCATTCATTGCCCTGAAATAGCCCATGCACTACGCAGCCCTCTTTCCAAACGCGAACATAAAGGAACTTGAGCAGGTATTATCTGCAAAAAAAGACTGGCTTTCGCAAGCGAAAAAAGGCTTTCTTCGCTATCAGAAACCACTGGAAAAAATAAAGCACATCCAGGCTCAATATACTGACTTTTCAAAAGATACAGTTACGTTAGGCAGAAAAGAAGAGCTCACAGACGAAGATCGTGAAAGGGTGTACACATGTCTTCGTGCTCTTATGCCATGGAGAAAGGGCCCCTTCTCGGTCTTTGATATTGAGATTGATGCTGAGTGGCGCAGCGAACGCAAGTGGAACCGGCTTGCGCCGCACCTTCCTGACTTAAAGCAAAAGCTGGTTGCTGACATCGGCTGCAGCAACGGCTATTACATGTTTCGCCTGGCGCAATACGATCCTGAGTTTGTCCTTGGTTTTGAACCGTACATTCACCACTATTATGCGTTTCAAACCTTAAACTCCCTTGCCATGCAGAAAAACCTCCACGCAGAGCCGCTTGGCATAGAGCATCTCCCTTTGTTTCCCGACAGCTTTGATATCATTCTCTGTCTGGGCATACTCTACCATCGTCATTCACCAATTACGGCACTGAAAGACATCTACAATGCCCTTCATTCAGGAGGAACCGTTCTTATAGAATCACAGGCAATCCCTGGTGAAGAACCTTTTGCTCTTTTTCCTGAATCCACGTACGCAAAGGTACCGGGCACCTGGTTCGTACCAACAGCATCCTGCCTCGAAAACTGGCTGAAACGTGTCGGCTTTAACCTGGTCACCTGTTTTTGCCAACACCCCATGAACAGTGAAGAACAACGCAAAACGCCCTGGATGACGTTCGAATCATATGAAGATTTTATTGACAAGAATAACCCTGCGCTTACTATAGAGGGATATCCAGCTCCGATCAGGGTTTTTTTTAAGGCTGTAAAGTAACTGCTCCCAGCTCACCCAGCTTCAGGCGATCGCGCTTACCTGAATCCGGGTGACCTGAGAGCAGTTACGTGAAATCAAAATTTACAGGGCCTGTGAGTAGTTATATTGTAAAAAAGAGATACCACCTTGTCATGATCCGGTTTTTTCAAGCTGCAGTGAGGGAGGGAGTATCGTTTCTGGTAATCTAAACATTGGTGACGAAGATGAAGACTGGCGATTGCACCCTGTACCACGGTGGCCTCAAGGGAGCAGAAACAGCATTTGGTGAATGCGCAGAAAAATATGGAGTTGAAGAAATTATTTTTTCTTTTGAAGGGCATCGCCTGAATCGGGACCGGGCTGTTACAGTTCTAAGCGAAGAAGAGCTGCAGCGCGGCGATATCAGCATGGAGATTGCTTCCAGGATGATGAATAGAACCTATTATGAAACGGAAAAAATCCGTAAAGTCCTGCAGACAATTTTTCATATGGTCAATAAAGGCCACCAGGTTTTTGTCGTTGGCACCATTCTGGATGACAACTCCGTGAAGGGCGGAACGGGCTGGGCAGTTGAGCTGGCAAAACTTTTTAACAGGCCGCTGCACGTTTTTGACCAGAAAAAAAACAAATGGTTCACCTGGAAAGATGATGCATGGCAAGAGGATACACCAACAATTTCTTTCAATACCTTTGTAGGGTCCGGCACCAGATACATAAGCAATGAAGGTGTTGCAGCCATTGAAAAACTATTTGCGGACAGTTTCGAAAAATAAAAAATGGCGCACCAACAATTTCATATCATTGTCACTGGAGAAAGCGGCAGAGGCCGCGCTTTAACTATAAAAAAAGCAACTATTCGCTC
>PDTE01000038.1 GCA_002747135.1 Desulfobulbus propionicus
AGACCCGAAGAAGGCGAGCCTGAGCGATCAACTGGTGAACAGTGCTCTGAAGTACCGTGGCCAGGCGCCGCTTATTGATTCACTGCTTGCCGATCTTGGGTTGAAAGGAGATGACGTCAACGGGTTGACGCAAAGCCTCTCGCCAAAAGAGTAAAGGATCCTTGTGATCAGCCCTCTCCTCAACCGGAAGAAGGGCGTCTCCTTTTCGTTGCGAAGTGTGTGGCACGTATGAAAAATGGGAGGCAATGACAGACCGGACGCTTCGTCTGTTCTTGACCGAAAAGCTGGTTCTTTTGTTTTCACAAAGGAAAACTTTTATCTCGACCGGAACAGCGACAGGAGTGAGTCGTTACGTTTTGATTTGAAACGGACTGTTACCGGCAATCCGTCAACACGATTTTCTGCCGGAATCGGTTCTGTAAATCTGAGGGGAACCTGTAGCAGAAGATCCCGGGTCCCGATTGGGGTTGCGAGATCAGCCGGTAATCTTTTTACAAGCGTTGCATCCTGCTGGACAACGACTTTTTCGGAAGAGCCGTCTGGAAATGTAATTTGTGCCCGGCGCCCTTTTTTGGCGTATTGAGCGTATTTGGGGGCCAAATAGCACAGGACACTTGGCTTTTCGGTCCTTCCGAGAACCATAAGAAGGGTTCCAGGGCTTACTGATTGGCCTTCGGCAGCAACAATTTCAAGAATTCTGCCGGCATGGGGAGCCCGCTGGTTAAGGCGGGCGATCTGGTTCTTAACGGCATTCTGTTCGGCCTGAAGCTGCTGCAGACGGTGGTGGCGATTTGAGGTTGTCCGTTCTGCCCCTTCTGTGGAGGTTGTTGTCTGTAGTTTTCTGGAATTCAGATAGTCGCGTTCAGCACGGCTCTTCGCGAGAAAGGCACTGTGGCGGGCCGATTCCGCCTGTCTGAGTTCGGCAATTGTGGCGGCGCCCTGCTTTTTCAGAAAACGGACATCATTTAGATATTTTTCCTGATATGCCGCTATCTTTCGTGCCAGCTGATACTGCTCTTCCAGGTACTTGAGCCCGTCGTCAGATTGGGGAAAACTCCAGGGTCCGACGCTTCCGGCTGTTTCTTTCTGCAGGCTGTTCACTGTCGCTTCAAGAATCAGAGCTCGTTCCTGTAGTATTGGGTCTTCGAGTTGTACGAGCGGCTCTCCGTCCGCAACTTCAGCCCCGACAGGAATCAGAATTTTGCTGACAATCCCCTTTGAGTTACTGTTGACTGGAATCTTTCCCAGTGAAAGATAGCCGGGAGCGGTAACGATAACATATGAGAGCAGAGCTGTTACAAGCAGATAGAGTAACGGACTGGAAACGATCAGAACAATAAGATACCAGCGCCACCGGGCCACAATGCGCCTGTCTTTCGCATAGGGAATTCTGATTCCGCCAATTCGTTCGGGTTCCCGTTGATAGGGGGTTTTAAATTGAATCTTCATACAGACCTCAAACTTCAGGGTGGCATAGATTGAAAATCCTGAAATGCCTGAATCAGGATTGGGCATGATGTCGTTGTGGATAAAAGTTGTTGCAGTCGATCCATTTTCTTCCAGAAAACGCTTTTCCCCTGTTCGAAATAGCTTTCCTCTCTGGCAAGAATCGGCTCGACACTCTGGGCGATACTGAAGGCGACGCCGGGATATCTCTTTATGATTGGCACTACATTCTCGTTTACTTTTTCCGGATTGGCAATATAGGACATCAAAACAACTTCACGAACATCCAGATTACGTAAAGCGCATCCAAAGCAGATGTCACTCTTTGTCTTCAGATATCGAGGATGAAGGCTCAGTCCGACCGGCCAGGGGCTTGTTTCGATAACCTCTTCGAGGGTTTGCAGGAGCTGTGTCAGCAGATAGGTCTCACTCTTCTTTTTTTGCTCCAGTTGATTGAGCTCCAGGTCGAGATGCAGCCCGGAAAAGGGGAGCGGGTTCAATCGTTGTACGATTTCGAGAAGGTTTTGACGATACTCGGGAAGAATCCACAGAGGTTCGCCGAGAAGAAGTTCTACCGCAATCCCATGCCCGGCTGTCTGTTCGATAAAAAGACGCCATTTTTCTATAGTTGCTCCTCCCTGTTGCATTTCGCTGATCTGTCTGCTGTCAAATGAGACAAGCAATCTCCTCGTATGCATTGCTGAAAGTATCTGATAAAAATTTTCTTCTTCTTCCCACTGTTGGAGTAGGTTGCGACTGTCCCAGACGTAGTAGCCGAATCCGGGTGGGGGCATGACAGAAAAATTTTTTATCTTCTGATCTTTTTCGGCTTTTTCTCGAGTGGTTTTCTTTACATTTCTTTTCTTGATCCACAGCGGTTTCAGATACTCCGTATTGATAGTCGTGACAGTCGGATCAGGTTCAATAGCAGAGGTTGTTTTTTTATACTCCTTTGTTAATTGAGAGGAGTCATCGGAGAGCGCAAGCAGAGCGGCATGGACATGTAATTTTTGTTTCAATGTATCGAGGTAATCCATCGCTGCGTTATAATAAAGATAACGGCTCTGCTCGAGCTTTTCGATCATGTCACCGGGAAGGTACTTTGCCCGCAGACTGCTTTTGTAGAGGGTTTCATAAGCGGCTTTGAGACGTTGTCTGCTGACTGTTATCCGGGTCTTTGCAGTTTCAATATCACTAAAAAGATCTTCGGCGCGGGTGGTAAGCTCCATTATCACCTTTTTTAAAACCAGCTGCTTCTCCCTGAGCGAAGTGAGAGCTGCTTCTTTTCCCGCCTTTTGAGCCGAATACCAGTGGAGTGGAAGATCGACAGAAATACCTGCAGTGAGACCATATTCTGTTTGTTCTGTTATATCTTCAAGGCCGACATGGCCGCCCAGATCAAAACTTCCCTGTACTGTACCATACTGCTCTGTCTTAATTATTTTGAGCTCGGTTTCAACTATGCCTTGGTATATCTTCAGTTGAGGGTGCTGGTTGAGCATGGCTGCCTTATACGCGGCCCGATCATTACAAAATGGTGGCAATTGCGGAAAAACTGCTGTAAAAAAAGGGTAATCAGGTCGAGTGAGCAGGCGTATGTCCCTGATGGTGCGCTTCATGACACTTTTTTGGAGAGTGATATTGTGCTTTACGGCTTCGAAGTTTGTCAGAAACCCCTGTCTGTCTGCATTGAGGAGATGACCTGTCTCTGTACGTTTTTGAAGAAAATTTCTCACCGCTTCTTCATCCTGCAGAAAAGCTCTGCTTATGCGTAATTTTTCGGTGGCATTCCAATAGTCAATATAATTATCCCGGAGCCTCTGGAGAGCTTGTGTTTTCGCCAATTCCCACGAGAACTGATTTTCCCGGGAAGTTTCTTCAGAATCTAATATCTCGGCTTGCAATCTTCTCTGTCTTCCAAACAACGGATAGCGTACTCCGCCGCCGGCGACGAGCTTTTCGAATTCCCGCGTCCTGTCGAGATCTGTCAGTTCACGATAATGCCCGGTATTGACATAGCCGTTCATACGCCAGCCATTGCTGGCTCTTTTTTCTTCAAGAAGGTGGAGACTTTTTTTCATACGAGTTGCTGCAATCAACACTTCCGGTGAGCCCCGGAGCAGTGCTTCAACCTCCTGCAGAGAGTGACGCCCCGAGGTCTTCCTGCCAGTGAAAGACGATACTGCCATTTTTTTCACCTCTACCCTGTACTGCCCATTGTTCGTACGGTGATAGAGTAGTTCCGGAGCGAGAACTACGGGGGAGGATGGGTGCAGGCAGTCAGCTGATGATGGCGCCAGGGACAGCAGGGCGCAAAGAAAAATGAAAAAAAATGGCTTTATATTGCCCATAATTTCGAGAAACAGTCTAGAATTTTGTTCGTTTCAAAACCCACCTCGGAGCCATGGAGGAGTCAAGATGGGATTTAAGGGAAATCTCTTTCAGTACTGCCAGACCGTTCCATATCCTGAGGATAAACATGAAGCCGGGGAAAAAAGGAAGATATACTCCAAGTTTCAGATCCTGAATTTTTCTCTCCGAAACAAGAAAAAGATAGGTTAGGAACAGTCCTGTGGTAATTGCAAAATAGACGAGATAAACAAGCAGCCAGACAGCGAGAAAGAGATAGAGTGGATAGATGCTAAACATCACAATAGTAGAGGAGATAATAACCATCGGCATAACCAGTTGAAAAAAAAGACCAGTCCAGACAGAGATGACAAGATTACGAATGCCAATCACTTTTCTGTTAAAATTAAGCCAACGTTTGCGTACATAAAGGTAAAACAGATCTCCATCCCAACGAAGCCGTTGTCCCAGTAGTTCCGCCAGTTTTTCCGGGACATCAGTATGCCCGATAGCAGAGGGCTCAAAGATGATTTTTAATTCCGGATGCGTGCCAAAACAGGATTTGATCTTCATGGTCATATCCAGATCTTCGGCCGTCCCGCTGTCCCACCCCCCGACCTTATGCAGAATACTTTTTCGAAAGACACCAAATGCCCCCGAAATATTATTGACTACATTGAACTCGCTCAGTCCGATCCTGGCGGCATGGATAGAGAGCATATATTCGATTGCCTGCAGGCGGGTAACCAGACTTTTGCGAAAATTTCTGACACGCAGGTTCCCTGATACGGCGACAACATTGGGATCGGCAAAATGAGAAACTGCGTTCCGCACCATGGTATTGTCAAACGAGGTGTCGCCATCCAATGCCATTACAATGCTTCCCTTTGCCAGCGTCAATCCGGCATTAAGCGAAGAGACCCTGCCCCCCCGCTGCCATTTTGGGATGACCCTCAGGATGCGATTGGGACGTTTTTTCGCCTTTGCGCGCAATGCCATGGCAGCTTTATAGGTCTCGCTGTTACGATGGGCTCCATCAATCATGGCAAGAATTTCAATCGGTCCGGGATATATCTGTTCGACCAGAGATATGATTGCCTGCTGAATCTCTTTTCCTTCACTGTAGCAGGCAACAATACAGGAGACTGTCGGCGAAAACAGGGTGGGTGATTCTCTCCTGCTGATCTCTTTCAGATAGTATCGTAAAATGCCCAGCCAGAGAAAGAGATAGATTGGCAATTCGATAAAGATGACAACAGGAAAAAATTTATAGATAAATGACAAAAATCCTCTTCCGCCGGGACTCTCTGCAAGCAGAAGAAAGGCGTGCCAGGTATTAACGATAATGGTGATCAGGGTATCCATACTATGACAATGCTCCCTTCAACCGGGCGATTAGAAGTCTTGCATTTTCCTGATCATCAACCTCTTTGGGGATGGTGCAGGTAATCGTTGAAAATTCAAGCCCCACGCCCTCAGGTTGCCGGGTGAGTTCTTTTATCTCGAGAATTCGTTCCTGGAGAGTACGGCACCCGTTTTCGGGAATTCTGGGAAGCAGTATCCACAAGTCCTGCTGACTCGTGCGGCAGGTGAGATCAGTACTGCGGACAATGGCCCGGATTCGGTTGACAAACTCGTCCATCAGTTCCCAGATCTGCTTCCGTCCGAGGGTGCTGGTCAGCTCGAGGATATTGGACAGTCGTATTCCGATCAAACTGAAAGGAGCTTCCGGATAACGTTTGCTTAACTGCAACGCCCAGTCGAGGAAATGGTCAAAATAGGTGGGCGTAATATTGTTTAACGTATCGAGAATAGCGTAAATATTTTCCAGAGAGCCGGTTCGTGCAGCAATGCTTCCCTGCTCTGTAAGTTGAAACGAATAGATGTTCTGCGGGATCAATTCTTCCGGTTTTACTGACTGTGAACAGTGATGGCACTTTGCTACTACTCCTGTTTCGCTGAATGAAGCTCTACAGTTGTGACAAAGGTAGTTTTCGAGCGCCCGGTCATAATCGGTGCCGATATGGCGCAGTTTCTCCTTGCAATTAGGGCATTTGAGTCCGGCAGGATTAATAAATTTCTCTTCTTCAGCAACATGACCGCATGCAAAACAGTGGAGAAACTGATGCTGAAGAATGCAGATACTCTCGCATTGGGGACAGGTATCGACAAAATTGAGATGGCAGCCATTGCAGTGGGGACAGTGGCGAATTCTGTCTATCAGCTTCTTCTGGACAATCAGGCCGCGATCCCGCAGGCTTTCGAGTTGACGAAAACTGTCTTCACTGCCGTCTAATAAAACGTCGGCGAGAGGGTAGTGATACACCTCTTTCGTCTGCCAGACGGCAACCGGAACCAGATGTTGTTTCGGACGGCTGTATAAGTACCTGAGAAGTAAAAAAATATTTTCCTTCGAATCAGGTCTCTCCATATCAATATCTGCAAGCCTCTGCAAAATTGGCGCTGCCTTTGTGGAAACCTCATCCACTGAGGAGACTGTGCCATCGCTGAGAAGCAGTTCTTCTCCGTCATGAACATCGGACAAAAAGACCGGTTTCAAAGCAGTTGCAGGGGTAGACCTGATTTTTTTCAAGAGAACGCGGCAACTCGCTTTCTCCTTGAGCGTGATGACAATGGCGGCGGAATCTGTGGCTGCACTCTCTATTCCTGCAGTGTTCTTATCAGAATAAAAATACTCTTCAATACAACTTTCGGTTTCTTCGCCACTTCTTGTCTTCTCTTTACGAACAACCAGCAAAGGCAATGTTTGTGAACGCAGTGAATTCTCACTTTTTCTCATAATTATGGTTTCCTCTGACCCGGACTTCTCATTGGGAAAGTTTCTGGGATTGAAGATGCAGGACACCCGGCTACAGTTTGGTTGCTTTGACTAATCAGTTTTGCGTATCCTCTTTGTCGCGCCAAAAATTTATTCTGAAATATAAACGGAAACCTGTGGTAGATTTTTCCTGCGTTCAAATACGAACAAAAAACAATATTATTCAGAGTCCCTTTATGAACATGTAGGCTACAGTTATTGATCAGCGGATGTCATGCAGGTTTTAAAAAATCTGTGAAGCCTTCCATCTCTCCGGAACATACCGTTTGGCGATTTCAATGGATCATCATCGAGGCAACAGGAAAAAGAGCCATTGGTAAAAGCCGTATTTTTTGTTTTTGCATATGGCTGAAATGACCTGTGAAAAGGTTCTTTTTGAAATGTTTGACCTAAAAATGACCTCTTTCAGAATGTCAAGACTCTCCTTACTTTTTTATTATACCTTACTTTTCTCTGGCAATAGAGGAAAAAAAAAGAAAATGCAAAGAAGATTTCTTGGGGGTTGGCTTTTTTTACTTATTTTTTATTGCGTCGAAAATGTATTCCAAAAGAGTGTACATATGCCTGTGGTACATTTTCTGATGGAGTCGTAAAAACTCCGATCTTATGCTTTGTCGTTTGTCAGTTTTGATTCGCCGTACCAGGGGACTGCCAAATTGATGCTGTCTGCAGATGACGCCTTGTCTATCGAAGTTTTTCCAGAATCCATCTCTTCTGGAGGTCAGCCATTCCCGCCTCAGGGGGGGGAGATGTTGTTTTTACGGGGCGGATAAACTGTTGAAATTACAATATAAATTGGAGGGAAATGCGTTGAGGAAAGGTGCTTGTAAAAACATCACTCTTCCAATGAGTTATACTCAAAACGGGAACTGCTGAGAGATGAATTTTGTCGGCGGGAAGCAGCGAAGAGATTCGATCCTGAAGTTGGGCGTTGCAGATGGGGAAAAATTTGATACGAACATGAGCCGTCAGGCAGTCAGCCGACCGCAGAGAGAAAAATGCCCCGATTCATGCTGTCGACGGGATGCCAGGGGCAGGGGAAGAATGAACACCGCTTCCCGGGGGAGCATGCTTCCCGGGGGATCATCTTTGCTGGTCTCCTGTTGCAGGTATCGCCGGCAGCGGCAGACGGTGAACGAATCCGTTGACACCCCTTTGAAAATGTGTTTTTATTCGCATTTTCTATTTCGTCCCCGAAGGAGGGGTGTGTCTCACTTCCCGATCAGAGCGGGAGCCAAAGCAGAGGAAAACAACGATGAGTAAAAGAACCTTCCAGCCCAGTAATATCAAGCGTAAACGTCGTCATGGCTTTCGCGAAAGGATGCGGACCCGTG
>PDTE01000039.1 GCA_002747135.1 Desulfobulbus propionicus
GCCGGATTTTTCTTGTCCTTATGGAGTCTTGTCCTGCGTTGCATAGTAGTGCTCTGTGACCCAGGGCAAGGCTGCATAAGGGCTGAAAAAGACAAGCAGAATACGACAGAGCAGCGTTGACAGGACACGAGTTACCGGTTTCCTTATTCAGGATGCCAGAAGTGGTTACTCAGCAACTACATATTTACCGTCTTTGACAACATACATGGAAAGGCCAACGCCGACTGCGTCACCCTTTTTGTCAAAGTTGATATTACCCACAGGAGTGGCAACCTTTTCGGTTTGCAGTACTTTTTTCAGGTCTTCCAGCTTGGTGGAGTCAGCTTTTGCCACAGCATTAAGAATTGCCTGAGCTGCAGCATAAGAGCTTTCAAAAAAAGCGCCAGGGTCACTGCCAAATGCCTTTATATGTTCTTCTTTTGCCTGGATGGCGAGCGGATTGGCTGAGTTATCCTGCGGGCCAGCAGCATAAACGCCTTCTGATGCTTTTCCAGCTACCTTGATAAAGGTATCGTCCTTTACACCGTCATCAGAGACGAATTTCACCTTTAGTCGTTTCTTTTTCATGATGTTTACGATTTTAGATGCTTCAGGATGGTATCCACCATAAATAATAACCTCAGCACCAGACCGTTTTACTTTTTGCACGATGGCGGAGTAATCCACAGCACCCGGAGTAATTCCTTCAAACAGCACGACTTCCCCTTTTTTATTCTCTTCAGCATATCTTTTTGCCCCTTCAGCAAGCGGTTTACCGTAATCGGCCTTGTCGTGTATGATGGCAAACTTGGTAAGACCGAGCTTGTCAGCGGCAAAGTCAATCATGGCTGGCGATTGAGCAGCATTGGGCGCAATTGTCCTGAAAAAGTTAGGATAATCACCACTAAAGGTTAAGGGATCATTGGTTGCAGATGGTGACATTACCAGTACGCCTGCATCTTTCCAGAGGGGCATGGCCGCAATGGTGGCACCGGAACAGATATGACCGAGCACCACATCAACTTTCTCGGAAATCAGTTTGGTGGCGGCATTGGTTGCCTTTTCCGGTTTACACTCGTCGTCTTCGGTAAGAAGTTCCACTTTCTTGCCGTTTATGCCGCCATTGGCATTTATCTTGTCAATAACCAGTTTTGCGGCGTTGACTGCCGGGAGGCCATATGAGGCCAAATCGCCGCTGTGAGCACCGACGACACCAAACTTGATAGTTTCATCTGCTGCCGCACTTAGGCTAACGCCGCATACGATTGTCAGCATGGTCAGACCCAAGAGCACCTTTCGAGCAAGTTTCATTTTTTTCTCCTTTTTTTTATTGAGTTGGCAAGTTTGCTTTTTTAATTTCAAGATATCCTGTAGTAAAGGGGGGTGAAAAGTTCAGCGTAATTCTTTGTAGTTCTGCGAAAAAATCGACAAAAAAGTCTTATTGCAAAACAACACATTTTCAGAGGGATAGGTTGATTGTTTCAACACCCTTTAGTAGCCTTTTTCTTGTGATTTTGCAAAAAATATAATGTCATGTCAAAAATCACGAGTCGTGGAAGAGTGCCTGGTTCAGGTTTCTCGTGAATATTTTGTCGAACTTTAAGTCTGCTTACTGACATCATATATATCTATTTGTATGGTAACTACTCACAGGGAATGTATCACCCCGGTTTCACTTGCTTTACGCCTGTAACTGCTTTCAGGCTGCCCGGATTTGGGCAAGCACGATTGGCAGCTATAGCCCCTCTATGCGGTCAATCGTGATCGCCTGAAGATGGGTGAGATGGGAGCAGTGACTTTTTATGTATTTCTTCTCAAATCAGACAAAATGTTCATGAAAAATCCTGGCTGGATGTTGATTCTCTGCGAAGCACGCATAAAAAACGCAGCAACGCTGCCTGAGCTGATGAGAAATCTTGGTCAGGCACTTCTTTCCAGCAGTTTTACAGTCCTGCTGGCGATACCTTGGGCGTCAATACCGGCATTCTTCCAAAGGACATCCTGGGGCCCATGCTCAACAAATGTGCGTGGATAGCCTGAGGCATGGAAAGGTACTCTGATATCGTGGCTGTTAAGCATCTGCAGCACCTTGCTGCCGAAGCCTCCCTGTATACAGTTGTCTTCAATGGTGATAACGGCTCCTGTCTTCTCCGCCCACGTACACAGAAGTTCTTCGTCAAGAGGGGTTATGAAGCGGGGATTGATGACAGCTGCGCTGATGCCTTGATCATCCAGTATAGCTGCCGCCCGGACGGCAGGGTAGACTCGGTTACCTACCGGTATAAGCAGGGCATCGTTTCCTGTTCGCAGCAATTCTCCTTTTCCTGTTGTAAGGGCTTGCAGAGATTCATCCAGGACAACTCCTTCCCCCTGGCCACGGGGATAGCGAAGGACGACCGGGCCGTCATGCAGGCTTGCGCTGTAGACCATGTGCTGCAGCTCATTTTCATCCTTGGGGGCCATTATGGTCAGGTTAGGCACATACGATAAAAAGGAAAGGTCAAAAACGCCATGATGGGTCGGGCCGTCTGCGCCGACCACCCCGCTTCTGTCAAGCGCGATGGTGACAGGCAGGTTCGGCAAGCAGACATCATGAATAAGCTGATCCAGTGCTCGTTGCATAAAGGATGAATATACAACAAAAAACGGCCGCATTCCTTCCAGTGCTAGTCCTGCTGCAAAAGTAGTGGCATGTTGCTCTGCTATGCCGACATCAAAAAAGCGGTTAGGAAATTCGGCGCAGAAGGGCAGCAGTCCGGTTCCTTCAGGCATGGCGGCTGTGATGGCTGCAACGTTGTCGTTTTCTCTTGCCACCCTGCACAGAGTGTTGGCAAAGATTTTTGTATAGGAAGGGGCACTGTTACCGGATTTTTTTGTCTTGCCGGTTGCTATATCAAAAGGGCCGACCCCATGATAGGCACCAGGATTGTTTTCAGCCGGGGTATACCCTTTTCCTTTTGTGGTGATGACATGTACCAGCACCGGCCCATGATTGTGGTCACGAACATTGGCCAGGGTTTCAATCAGATTGTCCAGCTCATGACCAGGGATCGGACCGACGTATTTGAACTTCAGTGCCTCAAACAGGATGCCCGGGGTAAGAAATACTTTCAGGCTTTCTTCGCTTTTCCGTAAAATTGACAGAATGTTCTCCCCCACAGATGACAGGGCAGTCAATCGTTCTTCGATATGATCGCGTACTCGCCTGATTGTTTTTCCTGTCATTTTCCTGCTTAAAAAGGAAGAGAAAGCCCCTACATTGGGCGAAATTGACATCTCGTTATCGTTAAGGATAACCACCAGATTTTTATCCAGTTCTCCGGCGTGATTAAGTGCTTCAAAGGCCATGCCAGCAGTCATGGAGCCATCACCGATAATGGCGACGACCTTGCCCGATTTTTTTTGCAGCTCTCTGGCAACAGTCATGCCCAGACTGTAGGAAATCGAAGTGGAACTATGGCCGGTTTCCACACTGTCGTAAATACTTTCAGAACGTTTGGGAAAGCCGCTGAGTCCCTTGTACTGGCGTAAGCTTGCAAACCGATCCCGTCTGCCGGTAAGAAGTTTGTGGGCATACGCCTGATGTCCAACGTCCCAGACCAGCTTATCAAACGGAGTGTCAAAAACATAATGTAAGGCCATGGTGAGTTCAACGACTCCCAGGCTTGGGGCTAGATGACCGCCGGTCTGGGAAACTGTGGAGATAATGGCTTCTCGCAGTTCTTGAGCCAGGATTTCCATCTCACGCAGATTCAGCTTGCGTAGATCAGCGGGAGAATTAATCGTATCCAGCACGGGATGCTGCCGATTCATATTGGTATCCATTAAGAGCATAATCAGTTTGTCCGTTCGATAATAAAGGTTGCCAGGTCTCTGAGAGGGTCTGCCCGGTGATCAAAAATTGATAGGGCCAGATGAGCCTTTTCTACAGCCTTATATCCCATTTGTTTTGATTGATTGAGCCCGAAAAGCGATGGGTAGGTAACTTTGTGGGCGGCAATATCGCTACCGACTGGTTTTCCCAGCTCTTCTGTGGTGGACTCAATGTCCAGTACGTCGTCGGCTATCTGAAAGGCAAGACCAATGTTATTTCCATATTCATTCAGTGACTTGAGTTGGGTTTCGCTGGCATCAGCTGCCATGCCCCCGCTGAGCACCGATGCAGTTATCAGGGCACCAGTTTTGTTTTTGTGAATTAATTGAAGGGCTTTATGAGAAATTTTTTTTCCTTCGTTAATGATATCAAGATGTTGGCCTCCTACCATGCCAAACATTCCTGCTGCTCGGGCGATATATTCTATTATGCGAAGCGCATTTTCAGCAGGGATAACCGACGCAAGCCGCCCGCCAAGATGCTCAAAGGCATAGGTGAGCAAGCCATCACCGGCAAGAATGGCGCTGGCTTCTCCATACACAGTGTGATTGGTGGGTTTACCACGGCGGAGATCGTCGTTGTCCATGGCCGGGAGATCGTCATGGATTAGTGAATAGGTATGGATGCACTCTAAGGCACAGGCAATCGGCAATACTTTTTGCAGGATATTCTCGTCCTCGCTAACCGTTTCGGCTGCTGCAAGGCAGAGTATGGGCCTGACTCTTTTTCCGCCGACAAAAAGGCTGTAACGCATGGCCTCGATGTGCTGGGCAAACAAACCCTCTGTACCCGGAAAAGCATCAGTCATGTATTCTTCGACTAACTGTCTTTTTTGAAGAAGGTAGGATTTAATCTCCAAGGGACTCCTCTGGAAACGGCTCTGTCTTGTACGAGTTGTCCTCCTGCCTCAAAAGGATATCCACCTTGGTCTTTGCTTCATCCAGCTTGTTGTTACAGAAGTTGACCAGATTGATGCCTTCGTCAAACTTTTTCAGGCTTGTTTCCAGCGGCAGTTCTCCTGCCTCCAGTTCTTCAGTGATCTGCTCCAGTTTTGCCAGGGCACTTTCAAATGTTTTTTTTGCCATAAAATTTTTAATTATATTTGATATGCAGCCTTAATACAATTAAACTCTTATGTTAACCATATTCTTTAATCCTTTCAACCGCTGTTTTTTCATGCTTAAATATATCGATGAATTTGTTGACTGGCTGCTGGTTGAAAAAGGGTACTCCCTTCACACAACTGGTGGATACAGGCATGACCTGAATGAGTTTTATGCCAGTTGTGAGCCTGCTTCAATAAGTGATTTCAGCCATGAGAAAGTGAGTGCTTTTATTGGCTCGCTCTTTGCAACCAACGCCAGTACGACAATTTCCAGAAAGCTGTCCGCGCTTCGTACTTTCTTTCGATACCTTATAAAGAAAGGAATTCTCCTGAACGACCCGCTCCAGGGAATACACAATCCCAAGGCAGGACAATACATTCCACATTTTCTCACTGTTGACGAGGTGTTTGCTCTATTGGAAGCCCCACGGGAGAGCGATACTTTTCAGTTGCGGGATACTGCTATAATGGAGCTTCTTTATGCTGCCGGATTACGGGTTTCAGAGCTGGTGTCCTGCAATATGGATCAGCTTGATTTTTCCACTGGGGTGATTCGGGTACGGGGCAAAGGTAACAAGGAAAGGATCGTTCCCTATGGGCGGGCAGCTGCGGAGGCCCTGGACAAATATTACCCTCAGCGCGAGAGTCTTATTGTCGGACGTATCAGTCGTGGTCATCAGCCGGAACGTGAGGCACTTTTTTTAAATAGTCGTGGTGCTCGGCTTTCCACCAGAAGTGTAGAGCGTCTTGTTCAATTCTACGGAGAGCGAGCAGGGATTCCCGTCGCTGTTACTCCTCACGCTCTCAGGCACTCCTTTGCCACTCATCTTTTGGAAATGGGTGCTGATTTGCGAGTAGTTCAGGAACTGCTTGGACATGTTAGCCTTAGCACTACTCAGAAATATACCCATGTAAATCTTGAGCAGCTTTCCCGAGTGTACAACAAAGCACATCCGCAAGCCAGACAAACAGAATAGTTGATGGAAATTGTGCCTGTTTAATGGTGTTGAAAAGATCAGCGTAACTCTTTGTCGTTCTGCGCAAGCTCGACAAAAAAGTTTTCCTTGCAAAGTAACACAGTTTCAGGAAGATAGGTTGATTGTTTCAACACCCTTTGTTTATATTAAAGGCTCCCGGCAAAAATGATATGTGTTCCTTGTCGAAGTGACGAGCTGTAACCAATCACGGGGTCTGTACTTCCTTATTATTTTCTGCTTCTGACCAGGTGCGACATATCCTGATGAACGTGGCAAGGGTGCTGATCAGAAAAAAATATAGAATAGCCTTCAAAACCATCAAGCATGAATAATTTGATGGAAGCTTCAAATGGTTAGTGCCCAGCCATCTTTACAACAAATCCAAAGGACTTTGCACCCCTTTTCCGCCACGATTGAGTACGTGCGTGTAAATCATGGTGGTTGAGACATTTGCATGACCTAACAGCTCTTGCACGGTACGAATATCATACCCGTTCTCTAAAAGATGCGTGGCAAAGCTGTGACGAAGTGCATGGCAATTAACTCTTTTTGTTATACCGGCTGCTAAGGCAGCTTTTTTTACAGCTTTTTGGAGGCCGTTTTCATGAATATGATGCCTGCGGATTTCCCCGCTTCTCGGATCAACGGAAAGCCTGCCGCTTGGAAACACAAACTGCCATTTCCATTCTTTGGCCGCACCAGGAAATTTTTTATTGAGTGTATTGGGTAAATAAACCTGCCCGAACCCTTTTTCAATATCTTCGTTGTGTAATGTATGAACTTTTTTGAGATGTTCCTCAAGGAGGTGCACTAGCCGTTCAGGTAAAGGCACCACCCTGTCCTTTTTCCCTTTCCCGTCTCTGATCAGTATCTGCCTGTACCCAAAATCAATATCCTGTACCCTGAGTCTGACACAGTCCATTAACCGCATTCCTGTACCGTAAAGCAGGGAGGCCATCAGCTTTTGCCTGCCTTCCATTTGGGCGAAAAGCCTTGAAACTTCATGTTGGGTCAACACTACAGGCAGCCTTTTGGGACGTTTTGCACGTGTAAAATTACCAATATCTCCCAAAGGCTTTTTTAAGGCCTTGTCAAAGAAAAAAACCAATGCGTTCAAAGCCTGGTTCTGAGTGCTTTCAGAGACGTTTTTACGGACAGCAAGATCCTGTAAAAAAGAAATAACCTCAACCTTTCCCAGCTCAGCAGGTTTTTTGCCCTGGCAAAAAGAGATAAAACGTGTTGCCCATGCTTCATAGGCCTGCTCGGTCCTTATTGAATATCCCCTGGTTCGTAGTTCCAGCAGCAGCTCTTCCAAAATATTTCTATGGGACCTTCTGACCTCAGAAAGCTTTGAAGTCTTGATGTTCGATAGTTTGTCAAGGGTTTTTGTTATCGAAGTGCTGGTTGCAACTGTAGGGTGTAAATCAGCGAGGGAAGAGGCTGAATCCATCCAAAATTTCCAGTCCACATCTGATAACCAGGGGACATCAAGCATGGAGAATAAAATCCGTATAGCGTCTACCATTTGCTTGAACTGCCAATCTTCTATTCTGCTTATTCGTCCTTGTTGTCCAAGGTAAGTATGTACATCGTCAGGGCTGTGCATAGCCAGTCGTTTGTTTGGAAAAGCGTCAATGTATTGTTCAGCCCTGATTACATACCAACGTGCAATATTTTTTTTTATACCAGAACGTCCTAAGTATCTGATATAATTGTCCCAAAAATTTTTTATTTCATTTTCTCTGGTTGCTTTTTTTTTGTTCATATGATTAGATATCCATACATGGAAGAGGCTGAATGATAATAGTAGCTTGCAATAATACATGGAAAAAGACAATAATTCAATAGGCAGAATACGCCTAATGCCCTTCGGTCTCATTCTGTCTATTTAACTGTTATATCACAAAGGAGGAGACTGAAATGGCTGTACCAACAAACAAAACAGAACTGATAGACGCTATTCAAAAGAATTATACAAAATTGAGAGAAGATCTTGAGACTATCCCACCAGAA
>PDTE01000051.1 GCA_002747135.1 Desulfobulbus propionicus
AATATATTGTTGCAAGCTGCGGCAAAAAACGTGGCAGCTCGAGTTAGGTTGTTTCCAGGCGCGGTGCATCGTGCCAAAGCCCTTCAAGATCGTAGAATTCACGTTGTTCGTGGTAAAAAATATGTACCACGACTTCACTGAAATCCAGGAGTACCCACATCCCTTCGCGGATACCTTCTGTTTGTGAAGTCTTTATTCTTTTGGAACGCATTTCACCTTCAATGGCTTCTGCCAGACCCTGAACATGCCGGGTTGATTTGCCGCTGACAATGACGAAATAATCAGCAAATGATGCGATACCGGTCACATCGAGAATGACAACGTCTTCGCCTTTTTTGTCCAGGGCTGTTTGGGCACAGAGTTCGGCCAGCTCTCGACCGGACTTGGTACTGTGTTCCTGTTTAATCTTTTTCATCGTATATTTCAAATAGTTGTTCTCTTCGTGATTGAGGGCACTTTATCAATTTTTCCAATATCTGAGTTTACCCTTTTTTTCGAATTTTTCTAGGTGGAAAATCAAAAGTGATTTTTCCTTTTTTATCAAGCAGCAGATAGGCATCAAAGGGTTTTTTTCTTTTTGAAATAAAGCCGGTTAGTAACGCTGTCTTGCCATCGTTAAGGAGCTGCGTGATGTTTTCTGGAGTTATTGGTTTCTCTAAAATAATTTTACTGATCTTCAGGCCATTTTTCGTATCGCCATCCAGGGCTGAGGCTGACATATAGCCTGAAGGTGTCTCAAAGACCGGAGTATCGTCTATCGGAGAGTTGCCCAAAGGGGCGCTTTGCTTGATTGCTGCAATATCGAGGTCTTCAATGGAATTTGCAAAAATAAACTCCACTTTCCCTTTGCCATAGCGCACTGAAGCGGTAAAAGGTTTGCCTTTTTTGGAACGAAAATCACTGAATGGGCCAAGGGTCTCGCCGCGCAGCAGGCAGACAATTTCTTCGTGGCTCATAACACGGCCACCCAGGATTTTGCGGATTGAAATTTTTCCATCGGCAGAAATCCAGGCTGTTGGCGTATCTAAGAAAACCTGACCATCCACTGGGCTAAAAGGGGCCGGTTCTTGTTTGTCGGTGTCAGAATAGTTTTTCACCTTTTCGGTGATCGCCTGGGTCAGATCGCGGATTTCCTGCATAAAAGATTCTCGGGTCAGCTCTCCCTTGAGAATCTGGTTCAGTTTATACTCCCATTCCCCGGTCATTTCGGGTGAGGATAATACTTCTATCTGCATACCTTCGAGTAAGGAAAATAATTCAAAAGCCTTACCGGTCGGTGCCAGTTCTTTTGCTTCTCTGACCACATATTTCTCGTTAATGAGCTTTTCAATGATCGCAGCCCTGGTAGCCGGAGTGCCAAGGCCACGCTCTTTCATCGCATCGGCAAGTTCTTCATCATCAACGAGCTTGTCAGAGTTCTCCATTGCCGAAAGCAGGGTTGCCTCAGTATAGCGCGGCGGCGGGGTGGTTTCTTTTTCTTCTTTGCTGATTTTTTCGCAAATAACGCTCGCCTTTTGCGGCAATG
>PDTE01000027.1 GCA_002747135.1 Desulfobulbus propionicus
GACAACCTTATCCCATGCGGCTACTTCGGAGTACATTACGGGCATTAATTAGAACGAAAATAAACTGGAAAAGGTGACAACTATCTTGACAAACACCGATCACGGGATAAATAACAACAATCAGGTCGAAACTGATTCTGGGAAGCCTGCAACTCAAAAAAAAAACGACCGCATCGGTCATAAAATAGCTACATCACCCTTCTCGTATGGTACTTTTCAACACCCTTTATATGAAAATCTCTCAGTGGAAGCGATACCCACCCCTTGCTGAAGTAACAAGCTTTCATGGTTCGCTTATGGCTGGCAAACCTGATTCAGCCTTGCTGGTTAATAAAGGCGGAGTGTTCAGCGTAACCGAATGGCAATCGAGCGCAGCGGGAAGAATTCTGGAAATTTAACTGCCTGCTCTGCGCAAGACGGAAATTGCAGAAAGAGGGTTACATTGTGAGAAAAACTGTTTACTCATCCTCAACCACCTGAAACTCAACTAAGAGCAGGATACATTCCCCGATCCACACAAGACAATTGAAAAATAATTTTTCATGATAATACCAGTGGACAGGTTCAAAAACCCGTGGCGGCAACGATATTATCAGCTCTTGTTTCCTTAATCGATTTGCGAACTTTTGGTTTTTGTATGAATTTTAAGGTAATGATTTGATTTTACCTGAAAAATGCTCTATATTGGAGAAATGATGTGAGTGAGATAAAGTTCGCAAATCCCCTACCAGTGGCTTCCTGCAATGAGGTTTGCGAATTTTGGGGATTTGGCCCAAAAAAATACGACGTAATTTCAATGGGTTAATTTTGCGAGAAATAGCCGTTTTTCGAAAATGCCCCTTTTATCAATTTAGAAAAGGAGGTTTGCGAACTTTTAAAAAATAAAATAATACTTACTTTCAAAGAGTTACTTAAAACAACAGGGTAAAAAGTCAACTTCTCAGGGTCAAAAAACATGCGATTTGCGAACTTTTATGACCACAGCATAACTATATGGAATCAGGTTGTTTTTATCTTTACCATAGCAACAGCCATTAAAACAAGTAAATGATATCGTGGTGTTGAGATGTATGCCCCGCTTTGAGGGGATTGAGACAGATTAATAGTGTTAATCAATACACCTACTTTGTACATTTACAGTGTTGAGATGTATGCCCCGCTTTGAGGGGATTGAGACTTTTCTTGTTTTCCATGATACCCTCCTTTTCTGTTGTTGAGATGTATGCCCCGCTTTGAGGGGATTGAGACGTCTTGGAGGATGGTGTCTATTTTGAAAGCTAAGGCATCAGTTGAGAGGTATGCCCCGCCTTGAGGGGATTGAAACTCTTTTCCTTATGGAATACTGCTTTCTTTTGTGGCCTGGTATCGATATATTCCAGGGACATCTATGATAAGATACGCCTTTTCATCCAGGATCAATCATGTTCTAATCTTCACTGATTTTCAGGTACACGCTTACCAGACAAATCAAATAGAGTAAAAGAAGGGGATTAAGGAGATTTTATTATGCACGAAGAAACCGATCCTGTTGTGATAAGCAAAGTTTTTCTAATTGAAGTAAAATCAATCATAGAAAATATTTTTCTCTCTTTAAAAAGGAAAGGAATCATTAAAGGATTCAGGCCGATTATGATCTTTTTATGCAGAAGGTGGATGAGGTTTTTGATCGGGATCCACTGAACTTCTCGATGAAAACAGTTTTTGCCGAGCTTCATGATAATGAATGGATGCTCTTGTACATAGAAGAGGTTAGCAAGATTCCGCGAGAGAAGCCAACAGAGGAGGATTATGCCTCTTTGAGAAGCAACGCCTATTTTCAATATCTCTGTCGGCTGGTTAGAGGCACATCATCTTCGACTAAACATTAAAAAATATCCCTGGCAACAATTACTTTAAAAATATAATAAAAAAACACCTCTAAAACGAGATTATGGCTTCAAATTCATTTTAGAATTACTCTGGGTACACCTTGCTTATTTATTGAATTCCGGGGAATTCAATAAATAAGCAAGGTGTACCCAGAGTAATCTTATACCTGTTATTTTATCATCTATCTGCTGCTCGTTTTTTCCAACCAGGCCCCCATATACCATCAGCAACTGGCCAGCCCACAAGACATAATATGGGAAGACAGAATTCCCGGTTAAAAATTACCATAGATAAGCGATGGATTACAGAATGCTGCTCAACAACACCAAACATGAATGTTGCTGACATCATAACATTATAGGTTTTAATAATCAGGTATGCAGACAAGGTGATTAAAAGCAGGCGACTCCCCCACATGACAGCAATTTTCCATCGAGAATTCATCCAACAGGAGCTCGTCTGTATTGGCTCACATATAAAAAAATACGTATATACCCACCAGAGAATTGGTACAACAAGCAATAATAACTCTGACGTAAACCCCCATAGTACTGATACATATCTAAGCCATTCCGGTTCATAAACAGGTGTGCAACAAGCAATCAAGTCCAGAAGTAGATCCGTGTAAAAAAAAGCATTAAACACAGTCACTGCAGTTAATGTAAACAATGAAACATCAATGATATAATAACGGCGAACAGCTATCTTCCCGCCTTCTTTTTTCTGTAGCATGATCAATTATCTCCCTGTTTTTTTTATGCGTAATCTTTACCCCACCCACTGATGTTTGGAATAGGTCTTAAGAAAAAACATGGACTGGGCCCTTAAAAACTCACTACTCTCACCCTTTACAATGTGAGATATTGATCACAGAGGAAAAATCAGGTCCCCGGCACTACAGATATTGAAACAGCGTTTTGACCGCTATCCATTTTTCTCATAAACTTTTTATCGAAATTGACAAATCGTAACCAATCACGGGGTCTGTACTTTGGTGTAATTTTCTGGTTCTGACGTGTGACTGATCACATTAAAATTCGATCCAAGGTGGCCGAAAACGGCTCTATCCGTTCTTTATTTGTTGAGAAAAATACTATTTCCTCTACAGAAAAGGTATGGGCCCCTTTTAACCTGTTGAGTTCCTGAAGGGCTTTGGAGATGCTTTCCTGAAAATCGTTAAAGCACATACTCCCTGATCCCGTACCAAACAGAGGAAAGGCGATGGAGCGACAATCATGTGCAAATGCTTCTCGCAATGTGTTGACAAATGAGGTGTAAATTAATCGCACGGTAAAATCATTATCTCGATCCCACCATCCAAAAAAGATAAGAGGCCGTTTCCCTGCGTGATTATCAACCCAGAGAGCCTGTCCTAATTCCAATCGCTGCGCAGGTAAACGCTTTCGTATTATATCCAATTCTTGCGCCAGACTGTTACCATAGCGTTTTAATAATTGTTGCCCGATTGAATAGTTAAGATTCAACATAACATTCACATTACATGCGAGCGTTTCTGTGTCTGCCTGGAGCAGGTCACCATGAATACAGTCTACAGTTAATTTATCAAACCAGCTCATTGCATAAAACTCCATAAAGGGATGTGATGTATACGGGAGCTACAAACCTGTTTTCCCCAAATCAATATTTTTTCAATAACATCAAATAACAGCATCGATACTACTTCTACGTGGCGTGTTGTCTCTGGATTAATCCCCCTTTCTTGACAGGTCAGCCTGTTGAATAGAGCAATGGTTTAATAGACGGTATACCATTGTCACTTACTTCTCCGACTTGAAAAATCTGATGAATGAACCATACATATGTGCACGTCCATTTATTCTATGGAAATTACCTCCCATATCGTTAGAAACGATAAACAATTCCTCTCAATTTCATTGTCTGGCTGCTTGTATACTTAAATAAGTCGTGAATATAATACGGCATGTGACATTTTTTTTTGGATTCGTGTAACATCCTTTCTGTACATTGAAAAAGAATGCCTCAAGCGCGGGAAGCTCAAAGATATCCAATTGCGTTCCAGCCATTTCGAGGCGGTGTTTCAAATAGGTGTAATCAAACGGCGAAGAAAAGTGGCCCGTTTCACTCGCACCTCCCCGGCTAGAGGAACCTCGTGTCATATCAACGATGAAATGGCAGGACACGAGCTTTGGGGGTTAAAAGCCCAGCCCCTCAGCTCCCCTCGTTATGACAATCAAAAAAAGACCACCTGCGATATCCATTGTTTCGGAGAATAACAAAAGAAAACAAGTAACTACTCACAGGGCGTGATCACCCTGGTTTCACTTGCCTCACCTCTTAAGCCGCCTTCATCCCGCCCTGCAGGAAGCAACAGGTGAACAGTTGTTCCCTGCCCTTTCTCGCTCTCCACAGAAAGAGTGCCTTTGTGCTCGGAGACGATTTTCTGGGAAATTGCCAGGCCAAGACCTGTCCCTTTCTTTTTTGTGGTAAAATAAGGATAAAAGACCTGGGCCAGTACATCTTTGTCCATACCCCTGCCAGTATCGGTTATTTTGACAACAATTTTCTGCCTGTCCCTGCTGTTTGCTGCCGAGACAGCAAGCTTGCCCCCTGTTTCATTCATTGCCTGAACGCTGTTGAGCAGTATATTCATGATCACCTGAGTAAGGCGGTCAAGATCGCCTGGTATCGGGAGAAGATCGTCAGCAACATCAAGGGTGGTTTCAATGTTATTTTCATCCAGCTCATGTTCCAGCAGCTTCAGCTCCTTTTCCAGCAGGGCGCCAAGATCAACGAGCTCTGTTTTCAGAGAAATGGGCGTGGTAAAACTGAGCATTTCGGTTATTGCCCTGTTCATTCGTTCGGTTTCCTGGACAAGCAGCCCGGCTGTTTCATATTCGCGGCTCTCAGGAAGAAAGCTGTTTTGTAAAACAAGACTCAGTCCTTTTATCGAGCTCAACGGGTTTCTCACCTCGTGGGCCACTCCTCCCGCCATTTTTCCTATGGCAGCCAGTCGTTCACTTTCACGCATTTTCTCCTCAAGCATTTTTACCTCTGATATATCTGTGAGAAGCAGCATTTTTCCCATATAGGACCGTTTTTTATCATAGATGTCCACCAGCCTGCATAAAAGGACTGATTCCCGCTCTCCGGAGACAAGACGTATTTCTTTTTCACCAAGCTCTTCACGTGTCGAAGGCTGTGATTTGCTCCGAAAAAAGACGGACAGGGGCAGGGGAAGAATATCTTCAGGAAACTTGCCCATCGCCTTCCCTTTCTGTATTTCGGTGATATCTGTTACGGTTTGATTCCAGTTGGTTATCTTGCCCCGTCTGGTTGTGGCGATCACACCAATGGGCAAAGAACTGACAAGCAATGCGGTAAAAGCCTGCATTTCATCAAGGGTTTTCTGCGACACCCTGTATCCCTGCACTACAGACAGGGAAAACCAGCCCGCCACGCCTACCAGCAGCATGGCAGCAGAGAGCATGACAATCTGGACCTGCAGCCGTCCCAGGGTTTTATCAAACTGGGCCATATCCAGATCAACCAGAATATAATACTGGTCAGCCTCCTTATCAGGAGCAGTCGGCACATGTCCGCCCAAATCCCTGAAAAATTCTTCGGCCATGAGTATTTGACTGAAAAGCAGACCTTGTCTTCTTCCATGACGCATATGATGCATAAAAAAATTGGGTTTACGCTTTACCAGGGGCATATAAGGCCTGATTGTCCTCATGACCCTTTGTCCTTCAGCGTCAGTGAGAATGGCAGTATGGAGCATGGAATCAGAAACAACAGGAAAACTGGCAGCAATATCTTCGCTGCCCTGCAGAATCTCGCCAACCTTGTTTTTTTTATTATGAGCAATAATCCCGCCCTGTTGATCAATCAGTATAATATTTTTGATCTGTCTATCGTCGACAAGGTGGTCTATAAAACGCTGGACATGTTCCTGCCATGACTCACTATCCAGAAAATTTTTTTTTAGATCAGCAAGATACGTAAACCTGGCCCCTGAGCGAACCGCTTGTATCAGGGTGTCTGCCTTCTGCAGCATAGCCATACTCATGAGTCGTTTTTCCAGGCGGTAATTATGAAAGGCAAAGGTTACGATAATGATGACAAGAAGACCTGCTGCCGCAGCAAGTAACCATGGCGAAGAAAACAACAGCTGTGACCGTAAATATTTTTTCATGGAAAACATGCAGCTTTTATTGCAAAAATTACACCAGCATCAAGGCGTAGCCTGGATTCCTCATCAGTGAAGACATGAGACCCAAAAAAGCAAGTACGGACGCAGAGCAAGTACAACCAGGGTAACAGATGCCCTGTGAGTAATTACTACCCGGTTTATCTTTCATGCCGGGTAAAAAATATCCAGCCTGAAAAGCCGTCACCAGCAAGAATATGCCTTAAAAAATATTAAATTTTACTTGTTATTTCAATTTATTAAATATAAAAAATCAAACTGGCACGAGTATCGCATTAACAATGGTGCAACAGGCGATAACTTCAAATTCTACAGGAGAAGACAGTATGAAACACGCTCAGGCTCACAGGAAAATCATCCTGGCCACAATTTTAACAACTGGCTTGAGTCTATCCATAAGCCAGGCTGCTTTTGCCTACCACGGTTTTGAGGGAAACAGGCACAAGGGCAGCGGAGCATGTATGACCCATACCATGAATCCGGCCATACAAAAAGCCCATGAAAGATTTATGGGTGAAACAAAACAAATCCGCAAGCAATTAGCGGTAAAAAGAGCATCCATGCGAGCCATTATGATGGCAGGCACGCCGGATCCAAACAAGGCGGCCCAACTGGCCGGCGAGTTGTTTGACCTGCGTGAACAGCTCAGGATCAAGGCCCGGGAATATGGGCTGCCGGTTCATATGGCCCTGGGTGGTGGAAAGCATGGCGGCGATTTTGGTCCGGGCAGGGAAAGGTAATATTTCACGCCGCAGAAAGACCAATACCACCGCTCATTGATTTTTTGCTCCCTGGCAGGTTTCTCCTTTTTTCCTGTCGGGGAGTTTTTTTATATACCCGATCACGGGGGGCAGCAGATATATGTGATGGACGTGAGCAGGCACAGGCTTGCAACAAGTCAAGTCAAAAGGTTACAGGTCATGTAGGCAGGCAGCGTTGTTGTTACATCATATTTTCAGGATCTCTGTCCACAACCAGCACAACCCTTCCCCTGGTCAGCTTTTGTCTTTTCTGGAGAACAACACTGCAGGCCTCATGGAGAAGCTGCTGAGAGCGGCTTTTCAGTAACAACTGCCACCGATATTTGTCTTTTATTCTGCCCAGGGGAGCAGGAGCAGGCCCAAGGATGTCGACGAGCCTTCCAGAGGTGAGTTCCTCCAGGCTCAGTCTGGTTTTCTCAGCTGCCTCCTGCACCTGGGCCTCATCACTGCCAGAGAACCTGATGTTCACCATTCTGGCATGGGGGGGAAAAAGCAGCTGTGCCCTTTGTCGTTGTTCCAGCTCATACATGGAGACGTAGTCATGTTTCCGGGCAAAGCGAATTGCAGGATGACCTGGCTGATGGGTCTGAATAATAACTTCACCCTTTTCCTTTCCCCTGCCCGCCCTGCCGGTAACCTGCGATAAAAGAGAAAAGGTGCGCTCACCAGCCTTGTAGTCCGGCATGGCCAGCCCGGCATCTGCCCAGAGGATTCCCACCAGGGTAATACCGGGGAAGTGCAGCCCTTTGGCGATCATCTGTGTTCCAACCAGGATATCAATTTCCTGGTCTCGAACAGCCTTGAGGATTTTCATATAGTGCTTTCTGTCGGAAGCAACGTCACTGTCGAGTCTGGCTATCCTGGCTTCGGGAAAGAGCTGCCCTGCCTCATTTTCAATCCGTTCCGCTCCGAGCCCTACGCCAATCAGCCGCCTTGACTGACAGGCGTGACAGACTGCGCCAGCTTCCCTGGCAAAACCGCAATAATGACAGAGGAGCTGTTTTCTTGAGCGGTGCAGGGTCAGGGAGACCTGACAGTGCCGACATTGCAGCACCTGACCGCAGTCCTGACAGAGAAGGGAGGAAGAATAGCCCCGGCGGTTGATAAAAAGCAGGGTCTGCTGACGCCGTTCCAGCGTTGCCTGTATGGCGCTGATCAATTCATCTGAAAAAAACAGGTCAGGCCGCCTTCGTCTGCTTTTACCCAGGTCTATCACCCTGACTCCGGGCATTGGCCTGTCTTCCACCCTTTTTGTCATGGTCAAAAGGGTATACTTGCCGGTTTTGCTGTTATGATAGCTGGTAACGGAAGGGGTCGCCGAGCCGAGTATGATCGGGCATGACGCAAATTTTGCCCGCATAACGGCAACATCTCTTCCATGATAGCGAAGGGCATCTTCCTGCTTGTATGCCGGCTCGTGTTCTTCATCCACAATTATTATGCCCAGGTTCTCAAGCGGGGCAAAGACACCGGACCTTGCCCCCAGCACTACCTGGGCCCGGCCGTCAATAATCCGCTGCCACTGATCGTGGCGTTCTCCAGGAGGCAAGCCGCTGTGATACAGGGCCAGGGACTCACCGAATCGAGCATAAAACTGCTGCTCCATCTGTGAGGCAAGGGCGATCTCCGGCACCAGAACCAGGGCGGATTTTCCCTGACAAAGGGCCTGGCTTACAGCCCGCAAATATACCTCTGTTTTACCACATCCGGTAATACCAAAAAGAAGAAACGGGGAAAACCGGCCAGCGTCTACAGCAGGAAGAATATGGGCAAGCACATCTTGTTGTTCTTCGCTCAAGGTAACTGGAATAACACGGGAAGGCGGCGTCTCACCAAAAGGGTTACGATACACCCGCTGCTGCTTTTTTATAAAGATATTTTTTTCACACAGGGATCGCAGTGCAGGGGAGGCATTTTTGTACTCATGGAGAATACAGCTCCTGGGCAGAGAACGATGCAGCTCGCCACGCACAAGCTCCATAAATATATCCACTGTTTTTTGTTCAGAAGGCTTGAGTCTCTGTCGTATTGCGAGCGTTTTATCCTGACCGATGCACTCCTGATCAAGCCGGTACACCACCTGTCTTTTTACGGGCACCTTTTTGGTGACCACTTCAGAAGCACAGGTGATGTACCCCTGACGAACCAGTTGACCTATTGCCTTCTTCGTATCCCTGCTTCGCATATATCGCGCGGTTGTTCCAGGCGGCAGGGTCTTGTCTAACACAAGTTTTCTTGCCCACTCCTCCTGCTGATACTGCCTGACTTCCGGATCCCTGCTGTCTGCAAAATACTGCTCTCCCTTTGCGGTAAGTGTAATCCTGTTGCCGCTTCGAGCTGAAGGTGCCATGGACAGTCCGGTCTTGATCACGCCTCCCAGTGGATAATGATAATAGGTGGCTATCCAGTGATAAAGCTCCAGCATACCGGCCGGAAAGACCGGAGTGGCAGAAAGAACCTCTGTAACAGGTTTAACAGGGTACGGTGCAGGGGCAGTTGATTCACTATCAGATGCAGTGACGACATATCCTGTCACCTTACGCCCGGCAAGCGGCACCAGAACACAGCTCCCCACAGGCAGGGGGGCATCGGATGAAGGCGGCTGACTGTAGGTCAGACATTTTTCAACCGGGGCGTCCACCGCCACCTCATACGTCTTCATCATAGAGGGTATTTGTTACAGCCGCTGCAGATTACCTCAAGGTGCTGCCGGAAATCCTTACCCAGGGTTTGATGCTGCAGGCCAAAATCAACAATTGCTTTAAGATAGCCAAGCTTATCGCCGGCATCGTAGCGTTTTCCTTCAAACTCGTAGGCATACATCCCGCGGATATTGGCAAGGGCCAGCAAGGCATCTGTCAGCTGGATCTCACCCCCGTGTCCCGGAGTCGTTTTCCCTAGAAGATCAAATACTTCCGGCATAAGCAGATAACGACCTATAATGGCCATGTCTGAGTTGGATGTTCCAGGGGCAGGTTTTTCCACCATCCGCTCTACAGAATACGTCCGTTCTATATCGGTTGCCTTGCCCTCGACTATTCCATATTGATAGGTTTGATCCATGGGAACCCGCTGGATGGCGACAATAGACTCGCCGACCTTGTTATAGAGTTCTATCATCTGCTTGCAGCAAGGGACCTTGCTGTTGACCAGGTCATCACCAAGAAGCACCAGAAAAGGGTCATTGCCGATGACATTTCGCGCCATCCAGATAGCATGCCCGAGACCAAGCGGTTTTTTCTGGCGGACGGAAACAATGTCAATAAGATTGGAGATGTTATTGAGTTCTTCCCGAAGTTTTGTTTTATTTTTTTCATTCAGTACCGTATCAAGCTGAAAATCATAGTCAAAGTGGTTTTCAATGGCGGATTTTCCTTCACTTGTGATAAGAATAATTTCTTCAATCCCTGAAGCCACGACCTCCTCGACAATATACTGTATGGTCGGCCGGTCAACTATGGTAAGCATTTCCTTGGGAATGGCCTTCGTTGCCGGCAGAAAACGGGTACCTAACCCGGCAACCGGAATCACCGCTTTTTTTATAGACTTCATCTTTTCCCCAGCAAGATAGAAATTTTTCAAGTATTTTTTGTACACAGCGTCTCACTTCATTTGCTTACCTGCGCGAGATCGCGCCTGTACACATCTGAAGCAGCGTTGACAGGACACCAGGTACAGCTTGCTTGCAACCTGTTTAAAAATATACTCTTATTTTAGTTTTCCTCTCAAGCAGAAAAAAAACTGGTACCTGGTCACGGCCACATCATCTTTGCCCGATCACAATTCAGTTACGGTCGTGGCCAGGTACACGTAAGAGACAGGAAATAATGCAGAAATAAAGACCACGTAATCTCGGATATATCACTTGTCATGCGCCTTTCATACCCTCCGGAACTGCCTGTTTCCCGGCACAAGGATGAGATCTGGGCAGCGATCAAAGCCAACCAGGTCATTATTGTTGCCGGTGATACTGGTTCTGGAAAAACAACCCAACTCCCCAAGATGTGCCTTGAAGCCGGGCTCGGCAAAAAAGGTCTGATCGGCTGTACCCAGCCCAGACGAATCGCCGCCTTGTCAGTTGCAGACAGGGTGGCCGAAGAGATTGGCAGGGACTATGTTGGCTCCAGAATTCGTTTTCAGGACAATGTGCCTGCGCAGACCCGTATTAAATTCATGACCGACGGCATCCTGCTGGCAGAAACCAGAAGTGACCGCTCCCTTTTAAGCTACGATACCATTATTATTGATGAGGCTCATGAACGCAGTTTAAATATTGATTTTCTCCTGGGGTATATAAAGCAGCTGCTTCCTGACCGGCCAGAGCTGAAACTTATTATCTCTTCTGCAACAATTGACACGAAGAAATTCAGCCAGCATTTTGCCGGTGCCCGGACCATACCGGTTACCGGTCGGCTCTTCCCCATAACTACCCGTTATCACGCTCCTGAAAAAGAAGATAAACACAGCATTGCTGATTATGTTACGCAGGCAGTCGAGGCTGTCGAAGATATTGCTGCCGATCCTTTCAGCGGAGATGTTCTTGTCTTTTTGCCGACAGAGCGTGATATTTTTGATGTACTTGAACAGCTGGAGGAAAGAGTCCGCACAGAAAACCTGGTACTCCCTCTCTTTGGCCGGATGCAGTCCTCTGACCAGAAGCGCATTTTTTTACCCTCTTCCAAACGAAAAATCATCCTGGCGACCAATATAGCAGAGACCTCGATTACGGTTCCCGGCATTCAATATGTAGTTGACTCAGGGCTCGCCAGAATATCCCGCTACAATGTTCGCACAGGAACAACAAGCCTGCGTGTAGCAAGAATATCCCGGGCAAGCTGTGACCAGCGGCAAGGCCGTTGCGGCAGAACCGGGCCAGGAACCTGCATCCGTCTTTATTCTGAAGAGGATTACCTGGCAAGAGACGCCTATACATTACCGGAAATGCAACGTTCCAACCTGGCCGAAGTAATCTTGCAAATGGTCAGTCTTGACCTGGGTGCACCAGAGCATTTTCCTTTTGTTGATCCGCCTGCTCCCCGGGCAATACGAGAGGGTTTTCGCACCCTTCAGGAGCTGGGCGCATTGAAAGCGGACAGGACAATGACCAGAAATGGCCGCATCATGGCCGGCCTTCCCCTTCCTCCCCGCATAGCACGAATTGTTGTTGAAGCAGCGGCGCAAGGTGCTCTCAGGGAAGCCTGCATTATCGCGGCAGCACTGTCAGTACAGGATCCCCGTGTTCGTCCTCTTGACCAGGAAACAAAAGCTGACGAAGCGCACAAAAAATTTGCGGACACACGATCAGACTTTCTGACCCTTTTAAATATCTGGAAGGCACTGCATGAAAATAAAAAGCGAGTCAGCTGGTCCATGCTCTCCCGGTTCTGCAGGGCTCACTATCTGTCCTGGCAGCGAATGAGGGAATGGCTGGATGTGCATGAGCAGCTGCGCAGAATAGTGGCCGGAAAAAAAGGATTTCCGCTAAACGAGACAGCTGCAGAATATGACGGCCTGCACAAGGCTCTGACCAGCGGTTTTTTACGTAACTTCGGCAGGAAAAAAGAGAAAAACCTGTATTTGACTCCAGGCAGCAAACAGGTGGCTCTTTTTCCTGGCTCCAGCCTGCATAACCGTGGCTGTCAATGGATTGTTGCAGCAGATCTTGTTGAAACCACCCAGCTTTTTGCTCGTACAGCCGCACAGATAGATGTGGAGTGGCTCGAAGAGCTGGGTGGCGCATTATGCAAAAAATCATGGTCTCATCCGCGCTGGGAAAAAAAAAGCGGCAAGGTGATAGCTGACGAACAGGTGAGTCTTTTTGGCATCCCCATTGTCAGCGGCAGAAAGGTTAATTATGGCAGAATTAACAAAACGACCCTGGAAGAGGCCAGGGCTATATTCATTCAGGAAGCGCTTGTAAATGGACGGTTAGCAGGCCGTTATCCTTTTCTGGAACACAACAAGGCCCTTATCCTCCAATACAGGGAGATTGAAGAAAGGGTCAGACGACACAGCATTGTTGCCGATGAGCTGCAGCTGTTTGCATTTTATGAAAAGCGACTTGGCAATACCTATGATCGTTTTACCCTGAACCGTTTACTCAGACGTAAAAAGGATGACACCTTTTTACGTCTGAGTAAAAACGATGTCTGCTGCACCGCACCTGCTGAAGAAGAGCTTTATCTTTTCCCGCAAACCATACGGGCAGGAGACACAGAATTATCCCTGCAGTATCTGTTTGAGCCGGGCAGCAGTAACGATGGGGTTACGGTGCTTATCCCTGCTCATCTTGTCACAACCATCAAGCCGGCAATATTTGAATGGCTCGTCCCCGGACTGCTTCCTGAAAAAATTCACTTTCTTCTGAAGCGGCTTCCCAAAAAAATCCGAAAAAACCTGGTGCCCATCCCTGACACGGTTGACAGGATTCTTGACTGTCTTGACATGTACAATGGCTCGCTGTATCAAGGACTCGAACAGGCCCTGTTAAAGCTGTACAGGATACAGGTTCAGAGAGCAGCATGGCAGGTGCGGGAACTGCCAGCCCATTTGCGCATGAATTTTCAGCTTATAGACAAGAACGGAAAAAAAACAGCCTCTTCCTCCTCGTTTCTGGAGTTGACAAGGAAAACAAGAGCCCCTGACCAGACAACATCCAGACGCGTTATTGATGAGCTGCCAGAGGTACCAGACATTACGGCCAAAGACCTTGATACGCTCGTGCCCAGGCATGCCCCTTCAGGCATGCTTTATTACCCCCTGCTTTTCTTTGATGAAAAGAAGGGGCAAATCAAGGCCCGGTATACAGAGACATCCGGTCCTGCTTTAAAAGAAAACACCCGTGCTGTTCAGGAGCTGTACAGTCAGCAGTTTCCCGGGGAGATCAGTCAGCTGAAGAAAATGTGCAAGACCGCTGTCACAGGGCAATCAGCCAGCTGGCTTTCGCTTGGGGCGAACCTGTCGGCAGCAGAGCTGAAAGATGCGTTGTTCTCCTTTATTCTCAAGTCATTGTTTGCCATTACTCCCCATGCGCTGCCTTCAACCAGCGAGTTTACCCGTAAGGTCAACACCATCAGGAAACAAGGGTTTCTGCGGGAAGCAAAGAATATCGAGCAATGTATCGTACGAGCAGTCAGCAGGCGAAAAGAGGCGGTAAAGGCAATACAGCAATGGGAAGGGCGCGCCAGAAAAACGAGATCACTTGATCCGGATCGTCTGCAAGAATACCAGGCAATTCTGGAGCAGATTCTTCCTCACGATTTTTTAGGCGGAGCCACAGATATTTCTCTGGATAAGATACCACGATACCTGCAGGCATTGATTATTCGGATTGAGCGGGCAGAACATGCCCCGGGCAAAGATCACAACAAGGCAAAAAGGGTAATCCAGGCAAGGCGTCGCCTTGACCAGATCGCTGAATTTCACACCCCCTCCCCCCAATGCAGGCATTGTCTCAAGCAATATCGGGAGATGGTGGAAGAACTCAGGGTTTCAGTCTTTGCCCCCGAGCTTGGTACAGCAATGGCTGTGTCTGAAAAAAAACTCGAACTGTTCTGGCAGGTTGTGGAAGACAATTGCCGTCATGTCGAGTAAGTGGAATCCGGGATAGATGCCGCGTGAGTACTTGCTGTTTATTTAATTGGCATATATGCTATACTGGCAATGTTCGCTGCAATGCAGCGATAACAGGTATTCGCACTATTCACCCTATCCAAAGGAGCTTGACGTGAAAAAAACAATGTTTCAATTCATTCCGTCTGTCCTGATTATTGCCCTGCTAAGCTTCGGCTGCGCCGGGAAAAAGGAAGACACCCAGACATCTTCCCCCCCACCTGGTAAACAGGTTGGAAAATCACACAGTACTAACGTCTATACCGGAAAAATTGTCGGTAAATCAAATAAGGCCAAAACCATCTCCATTAAAACAGGTAAAGGCCAGCAGGCAAAAACGATGCTGCTCCAGTTCGACGATAACACCACAGGTGTTGAAAACGCCGTGAAAGGACGCGCTGCTCACATTGAATATAACGAGGTGGATGGGGTAAAGCTTGCCGTTAACATCAAGCCCAAACTTGCCAAACTGCCTGCCGGAGTTACCGAGATCAAGACAGAGGAGCTGGAACCCCTGTTGGCTGAGAAGGCAAAGCTCTTTCTCGTTGATTCACGGCCGGCAAGCCGATATGCTCAGTCCCACCTTCCTGAAGCTGTTTCCATCCCCGTTCCGAAACTGAAAAAAAGAAAGGCGGAATTACTGCCAGAGAACAAGAACATACCCCTTGTTTTTTATTGCGGAGGGCCTACATGAGGCATGTCCACCGCTTCCGCCGGTCTGGCGAAAAAATTAGGTTATACCAATGTCCGGGTATATCTTGACGGTGAACCTGCATGGTCTGGGGCAATGCTGCCCACGTACGCCACCAATGATTTTATAAAAAACGGCAACGTGGTTCTCATTGATATCCGGCCCTTTTCTCAAGCTGTCGAAGGACGCATCAAGGGAGCGCACAGCATCCCTTACGAAGAGCTCGAAGATCATATGGATAACATTCCCAGAAACGCTCCGGTCGTCCTTTACGGTAACGAAGAAGTCCTTGATGCCGTTAAAGAGATGAGAGACGATGGCTTTAAGCTCGTTTCCCTTGTGGAAGGAGGACTGAACGGCTGGATTTCTTCAGGAGAAGCCATTGAAAAAGGCCCTGTTTTCAGCACAGAAATCAGCTGGACACGAAAGCTTGGCAAGGGAGAGGTGTCGCTTGCTGACTTTAGAAAGGCAGCTTTTGGAGAGGATAAGGATGCCCTGATCGTTGACGCAAGAACAGCTGATGAAGTGGCTGAGCTTGGGATATTCAAAAACACGGTAAATATCCCGCTTGATGAAATTCCTCAAAGATTGAACGAACTGCCAAAAGATAAAAAAATTTATGTCCATTGCTCAACCGGAGCAAGGGCGGACATGGCCTATAACGAGCTGATAAAAAACGGGTTTAATGCAAAATTTCTGCTTCTGAACATTGAAGACGCGTCCTGTGATTGTGAAATCATCAGGCCCTGACCCGCCGTGTTCATGAACATTTTGTCTTATTGGAGAGGAAGTACACAAGAAAAACAGATGGATGTACTGTCTGCGAACCAGCTCAAACTCAGACAAGATACGAGCGAAGATCGTACCTCCTGAACTGATGAGCACCAGTGTCCTGTCAACACTGCTCTGTCGTATCCTGCCTGTCTTTTTCAGCCCTTAATCAGCCCTTAAGCCTTGCCCCGGGTCACACAGCACTACTGGGCAACGCAGGACAAGGCTCCATAAGGACAGGAAAAATCCGGCGCACTATCCTGACATTTCATCGTTGACAGGACACGAGGGGGTACCCCGTAGTGCCCATTAACTTTTTGTCTCATTTGAGAAGAAAAATCAGGAAGAGAGCCTGCCTTCAGGGAGAAACCCGTTATCAATGATATTTTGCCAGCTCTGCCAGCAGCTCTCCCATGAAAGTCCCCTGCCCTTCCATGCCTGCTAATTCGCCTGCACGCGCGTTTGTTTCAATTTGTAATGCCAGGTCGCGGACAGCCTCTATACCAAGACTTGCCGCAGCTCCCTTTAAACTGTGTGCAGCTGCCACAATCCCGTCAGTGTCCCTGGCCGTTATTGCGGCCTTGAGTTGTTTCAGGTCTGCAGCCGAGGAGTCCTGGAACAAGATGATCAGCTCATCGAGTAATTCCTCGTCACCTCCTGTCTGTTCAAGGGCAAACTCTTTATTCCACTGGAGCAATCCCATTGTCCCTCCTTCTCCACTATGTATGCTGGAGTGTTAAAGTGTCGCATACTGCCTGATATGAAATACTGCCTTCACGAATACATTGAATACTGTTGTTGCTGCATTGTACCAGAGTAGAACCTGTTTTACCAGGTGTCTCGCCCCCATCAAGGATCAGATCAAGCTCTTGCGGGAACATCTGAACGACCTGTTTTGCCCTTGCAGCACCTTCACTGCCTGAAATATTGGCACTCGTTCCTGTAACTGGACGCTGAAAACGCCGCAGTATCTCTGCCGCTGACGGATGTGGAGACTGGCGGACTCCAACTGATCCGGTCTGCCCGGTCAATTCATTCGGAATATCCGGCCTTGCCTTGTGCACAAGGGTTAATGGCCCCGGCCAATAACATTTCGCAAGCCTTGTAAAGGTTTCAGCCACAGGTTCTGCAAGCAGGGATGCACATTGGGCCATCCCGGAAACCAGCAGCAGTATGGGCTGGCTGCGCTCTCTTTGCTTAACAGCGTACAACCGCTTAAGGGCAGCCCTGTTAAACGGATCTACCCCCAGTCCATAAAATGTTTCTGTAGGATATGCTATTATTCCCCCTGCACGCAGAATTGAAACCGCCAGATCAATACTGCTGGAATCAATCTTTTTGATGGTTGTCGTCACGTTGTCATTGTCTTGTTCTTCTCTGCAACCTGACGCTCCATTTCACGGGCGTGGTTCTGCAGTTTTTTCCTGAGTTCATTTTCTTCAATACCAATAATTCTGGCAGCAAGAACTGCGGCATTTTTTGCGCCAGCCTTGCCGATTCCCATAGTTGCCACAGGAATGCCGGGGGGCATTTGAACCGTGCTGAGCAGTGCATCCAGGCCGCCGAGTGACGAGGAATCAATTGGGACTCCGATCACAGGAAGCGTGGTATGTGCGGCAAGCACCCCTGCTAAATGAGCGGCCATTCCAGCACCGGCAATGATAACCTTCAGGCCTCTTGCTCTTGCTGTTTCAGCGTACGCAGCCGCCAGAGACGGACTGCGGTGAGCAGAAGCAATCTGTACTTCAGAGCTGATACCGAAAGTCTGCAGCATGTCGGCGGCAGCCCGCATTATGGGCAAATCAGAATCGCTGCCCATAACAATGCCAACTGATGGTGCTTTTTCCTTGTTAAGACGACGCAGGGCGCGGTGGCCAATGTCTTTTCGAAAATATGCACCTGTCCAGGTAATCTCCTCCACAGCCTTGTACGCAGAAGCCAGCGCCTTTTCAAGGGTTTGTCCTGTTGCGGTGACACCAAGAACGCGGCCTCCGCTGGTCACCGTTCTCCTGTTTTTTGTTGCTGTCCCCGCATGAAACACCTGAACGCCAGCAACCCTGGCAGCTTTGCCAAGCCCAGTTATAACCTTTCCTGTGGGATACTTGCCAGGGTAGCCTTCAGAGGCCATAACCACACAGACAGAGGGGCTGCTGTCAATGGAAAGTTCAAGTTTATTTAATTCGCCGTTAAGACAGTGTTCAAAGATGTCAACAAGATCACTTTTCAATCGCATCAGCAAAGGCTGGCATTCCGGGTCACCAAAACGGCAATTGAACTCCAGCACATTAATGGTATCGCCATCAATCATTAACCCTGCATAAAGCATTCCCCTGTAAGGTCTTCCCTCAGCTGCCATGCCGCGAACCACCGGGATCATGATCTCATTCATCACCCTCGTGGTCATTTTCCGGTCAAGCACAGGTGCAGGAGAATACGCCCCCATTCCGCCGGTGTTCGGCCCCCTGTCCCCTTCGAAGACAGCCTTATGATCCTGTGAAGATGGCAGAGGAAGAACGTTTTCCCCGTCAACAAAGGCAATAAATGAGGCTTCCTCGCCCAGGAGCAGTTCCTCAATGACAACAACGGAGCCGGCATCTCCAAAGACCCTGTCATTCATCATGGCGTCAACAGCCTGTTTAGCCTGATCTTTCGTCTCAGCAAGCACTACCCCCTTACCGGCTGCAAGCCCATCCGCTTTCACCACGCAGGGAGCCCCTATGGTATCAATATACTTTTTGGCAGCATCAACCTCCCTAAAAGACCTGTATGAAGCACTTGGTATGTCGTATTTTTGCAAAAAATCCTTGGTAAAAGCCTTGCTTGCCTCAAGTTCTGCCGCTGCTTTTGATGGTCCAAAAATTCTAAGTCCCGTTTCCTCAAAGGTATCCACTATTCCCAGCGTTAATGGTTCCTCCGGGCCGACAATAGTCAGATCAATTGATTCAGCCAGGGCAAAATCACGTAATGCATCAATATCGTTTGCCTGCAGATCAACGCAAACAGCGTCCTTTTTGATACCGGCATTCCCTGGAGCACAGTATATCGTTTTCACTTTTGCAGACTGTTTCAGCTTCCAAACAAGCGAATGTTCCCTGCCCCCGCCGCCAATGACTAAAATTTTCATACTCTATCCTCTCAGGATTACACATTAACCGAAACCGATCACGGGGAAGCACAGCCCCCATGACTGATTATACACTTTTTCTTGACATAGCCTGAATTACTGGTAACCTTAGAATGAGCAGCCATTCATTTTCCTTTCGCTTCTCATTGTGTTTACATACAAATAACAGGTTACACCTTTATGAGATCCATTGATAAACATAAAAAAATAATCCGCGCAGCGACCAAAGTTTTTGCCCAAAAAGGTTTTTTTAATGCCAGGATTTCAGACATTGCCAAAGAGGCAAAAATTGCCGATGGAACAATTTATCTCTATTTCAAAAATAAATTTGACATCCTTATCTCTGTTTTTGAAGAGGAAATTGGAAAGCTGATCGAGCAAACCACGGTGTTACTTGAACAGGAACCAGAGCCTCAAAAAAAACTGGAGATATTTATAGCAAAGCATCTTGAAGAAATGAAAAAAAACCGCCACCTGGCCGAGGTGATTCACATTGAGCTGCGACAGACTCATAAGCTTATCAAGGAATATCGAAAAAAAGTCTTCAGTAAATACCTGAACATACTTGCCAACATAATACGTGAAGGTCAGAGAAAGAACATTTTCCGTAAAGATGTCAGTCCTGAGCTGGTAAAACAGATAATTTTCGGATCATTGGATGAAATATCAAGGATCTGGGGAATCAGCAATGAAACAGAGAGAGAAGAAATATCTTTGGCAGAAGTCAACACCCAGCTGACAAAGCTTTTTTTGCGTGGGCTCCTCATCTCTGAGGAGCATCACAACTCATAGACAACTGATCACAGGCACTACATCCTTGCCCCATCACAACTCTGTCGCACCCGTGACCGGGTTACACGCACAGTTTTCCAGCAGCCACCCTGATTTCCCTTTGTCTACGTCTGTACCTGCTTCCAGCCCGCCCTGATCCGGGCAAGTGTGATTGGCAGCTATCGCCCCGCTGCGGGGTCAATTGTGAGTGGCCGAAAATAAGTGGCCAGGGAGCAGTTACTCCCGGATTGCAAACAGCGTCTCACTCCATAACGCCCCGGCTGATTTCAACTATTTCAAATTCTCTGGAACCGCCGGGTGTTTTAGCTACCACTTCATCCCCTACTTCCTTGCCGAGAACGGATTTTCCCAAGGGAGAACTCACTGAAATAGACCCTTTCTTGACATCCGATTCATCTGCGCCAAGAAGTTGATAGGTGATTTCTTCATCGGTATCCATGTCCACCAGGGAAACAACAGTTCCAAACACGACTCTTTCAGTAGAGACTTTCGTGCAATCAATAACTTCTGCCCGGCCAACCTTGTCCTTTAATTCCATGATGCGCCCTTCAAGCATGCCTTGCCGTTCTTTTGCGGCATGATATTCCGCATTCTCACTTAAATCGCCATGTCCTCGGGCAACTTCTATGGCTTTCACTGTCTCTGGCCTTTCAACCCTTTCCAGGCGCTCCAATTCACCGCGCAGTTGTTGATAGCCTGTCTTAGACATTGGTATTCGTACAACCATTGAGTAAACCTCTTAAAAATATATGGGTAAGTATTATTTTCAGTACATGTCACCTGATCAATCCGATTAAACGAAACCGCAGGCGTAGTTGCGCTACGTTGAGGCTTATGCGAGTGAGGATCGACGAGTGCCCTGTCAACGCAGCTCTGCCGCATCCTGCTTGTCTTTTTCAGTCCTTATGCAGCCTTGCCCTGGGTCACAGAGCACTACTATGCAACGCAGGACAAGACGCCATAAGGACAAGAACAATCCGGCGCACTATCCTGACACTTCAGCGTTGACAGGACACGAGAGATGACCTTAAAAAGAGATGTAAAAAAAGGTAATCTTTACTCCAGACTCCTGAGTATAACCAGCTCCCTGGTTCGTTCCTGCGTCTTCAACAGGGTTTTGAGTTCTTTTAACAACGGGTCATCTTCGGGTATATCAGCAGCAGCAACCAGGAGCATATCGGCAAGTTCGGCAAAGTTCTTTTTCTTGCGTAACATGTCCGCCATACTTCTGAAAATCTCAAGCCTGTTGTCGGTAAATTGACTTAAATCGTCCCACAGTAACCGAGAACCGCTGTTTTCAACAAGAGCCAGCATTTCTTCGGCAAACTGCCGCAAAGCAAGCTGATAGAGCTTCTGCATCTCGACATTATCAGGTTCCTGCTTGACCAGTATATTACAGATGCTCATTGCCTTGTCATTTCTACCCTTATCAAGGTACAGCATAACCATTCGTAACAGAAATGAAACAGGAACATCATCGGCGTAGCGCTGAACATTCTCCAGATGATGCAATTCCATATCATGGTTACCACAGCCTTTATAGTGCTCCGCCAGGGCTTTATGTGCCAGAATATTCTCTTTATCCAGTTCGACCAGCCTTTGCCAGCAGACTCCTGCTTCCTGCTCACGCCCCAGCCTGTACGCCACCTGGGCGAGCGCAGTTAATATCCTGGTATTTCTCCTGTTTTTCAGGTGAGCCCGCTGTAATAAATAAAAGGCCCTGTCAAGCTCACCTGCCTGATAACTGAGCATGGCGGTCATTTCCAAATACCTGATATTATCAGGATACTTGACAAGCAAGCTGTTGGCAAAGGCAAGCGCTTGCTGAAATTTTTTTTGCGCAGCAAGAGAACGGGCCAACCCGTCAAGTACCTTATCCTGAAGAGACGAAGGCAGCTGCATGGCCGCCAGCTTACGATACTGGATGACTGCCTGTTCACTGTTTCCGGCTTGCAGGGCTATTTCTGCCTGGCACAAAAGATATTTGCTCTTCCCTTCACCCTGGGCGAGCAGGATATTGAGCTCTTTTTCTGCCTGCTGCCACTCTTTCAGATGGAGCAAGACAGCAGTCAGCTCCCATCGCGCCTCATCAAGATTCGGTTTTTTATTCAACAATGCGGTATAAACGGTTACTGCCTTGTCGTATTGCTGGTTACGTGAAAGCTCTCTGGCCTCATCCCACATAGCTTTCCAGAGAGGAACGGTTTCAGAAAAGGCAACAATATCCCGCTCAGGAACCAGTTGAAGCAAGCCAGTCTGACCTTCCTCAGCAGCAATAACCTGAATATTGCCGGCATACATTGCAAGACAACCAGCCGTCAGGACAGCACTAAAACGTTTTATTCCCTGTTTACCTGCCATGTAAAGTCTACACACCCGTATTCCAATAACCACTCACAGGGCACGTTCCACCCTGGTTTTCCTCGTTTCACGCCTGTAACAGCTCTCAGGCTGCCCAGATTTGGGCAAGCACGATTGCCTGCCAGACAAGAGTATACGGCTAATCGTGAGCACCAGAAAATGAGAGAGCTGGGAGCTGTTACTTTTAATGATAAAAGGCCTTTATCTGCTCAACAACATGCCTGAGCTGCTCATCTGAAAGCTCAGGGTAAATGGGTAAGGCCAGAGTTTTTTTCGCAGCCTCTTCTGCAACAGGACAAGAAGGCTGCTTCGAGAGTGAATACTCCTTCAAACATTCCTGCTGATGGAGGCAGAGAGGGTAATAAATTTCACACCCGATTGACTGGGCGGCAAGATGCTTTCGTAACTGGTCTCTTTGCGGAACCTGAATAACAAACTGATTATAAATGTGATAATTATGCTTTTCAGCCTCTGCCTTCCTGCTGAAAACTGCCTGCGGAAGCGATACCGGGTTATCTGCCAGGCCGATGTCAGTAAATAAATCCATATAGGTTTGAGCATTTTTACGCCGCTGCCTGTGCCAGGACTCAAGATACTGTAGCTTTACCGAAAGTACCGCTGCCTGTACCGCAGCCAATCGAAAATTTCCCCCAACCCTGGAATGATAATATTTAGGGTCGGCACCATGATTTCGGTTTGAACGAAGCGTTTCAGCCAGCTTCGGGTCCGCAGTAGTCACGAGTCCCCCGTCTCCCAGACAGCCTAGATTTTTACTTGGAAAAAAAGAAAAACATCCCGCATCTCCCATGCTTCCAGATTTCTTCCAGCGGACCAGTGCCCCGTCTTCACAAGGGTATTCAGCCCCTATCGATTGAGCCGCATCTTCAATGATATACGCATCGTGTTCTCTTGCAGTTGCCTGAATCGGTTTCATGTCAGCACATTGTCCATACAGATGGACAGGGATAATTGCCTTTATCGGCTTGCCCTTTTTTCTCTGTTCTTCAGCCAGCTCGGCAATTTTTTCTGGATCAATATTGAGTGAGTCTGGTTCAACATCTGCAAAAACAGGGATTGCCCCAACCCTGAGTATAACACCCATGGTGGCAAAAAAACTAAATGGCGTTGTTACTACCCGGTCACCTGGCCCTATACCAAGAGACATCAAGGAAGCCAGGAGAGCATCAGTACCGCTTGAGACCCCGACCGCTTCAGGAACATTTAAATAGGAAGCAGCTGCCTGCTCAAACTCTGTGACAGAAGGGCCAAGGATGTAGCGGGTGGAGTCAATGACGCCGGTAACAGCTTCAAGTATTTCCTCCCTGATTCCAGCTAACTGGGGACGTAAATCAAGTAAAGGTACATTCATAAAAAAATAGAGATACAAATAAAAGTTGATTTAAGGTGACTGCTCACAGGGCATGTTCCACTTTGGTTTCATTTGCTTTCAGGCTGCCTGAATCTGGGCAAACCTGATCGCCCAAGGATGGGTGGCCAGAAAACAGTTACGATTTAGTAACAATTGAAAATCATGAAGGTTTTTCAGCGACAATCATGTTTTCGCCCTGAATGAAATCCCGGATATCCGGCATTTCTTTTTCGAGCTGTTTTCTCAATTTGTTGAGAAGATTGGCTTCGATCTGTCTGACTCGTTCTCTGGAAATGCTGAACTCATCAGCAATAGTCTGCAGGGTACGGGGTTCATCGCTGAGCAGACGTTCAGCAAGGATAACCTGTTCTTTTTCATTGAGTTTATCATCCAGCCCGGCGAGCACTTCCATCAGACGACTGCGCATCTCCTGGCTGGCAACTATCTCTTCAACTCCCGGACCATCCTGAGGCAGAAAATTCTTTTGCTCGTCTTCCGAGTCGTTTCGGACCGGGGCTTCGAGGGAGACATCCCAGTTGTCCATGCGCTGGCCCATCTCGACAACTTCACTTTCCTTGACATTGAGCCGTTCAGCCAAAAGTCTGACTTCAGGTTGAAACCCTTGTGCCTCAAGGAGTTTTTTCTCTTTATTAAGGCTGAAAAAAAGCTTTCTCTGGGCCTGGGTGGTGCCAATTTTCACCAGACGCCAGTTATCCATGATAAACTTGAGAATATAGGCACGAATCCAGTAGGCAGCATAATATGAAAACTTAACGCCTCGATAAGGATCAAATTTCTTTGTTGCCTGAACAAGTCCGACGTTACCTTCCTGAATAAGGTCCATGAAATTCTGCATCCAGTACTTCTGGAAATCCATGGCCACTTTGACCACCAGGCGCAAGTTAGATGAAACCAGCCGATAGGCAGCATCAGGGTCGCCGGTTTCCTGAAAGCGGACCGCCAGTTCCTCCGTCTCTTCACGATTGAGCAGTTCGTACTGGCTGATTTCCTGAAGATATCTGTGCAGTGCAGGATTACTGAGGGCGGGTAAATTATCTTCCTGTGAAGCGACTACCAGTGGATGGTGCTTGACATCATCTGGATTGAGCTGCTCAGGCTTGTCGGTTGATGACATAACTTCTTTCCATACTCTATGAATCCCGAATAAAAAACCGGGGAGAAAAGGTAGATTATCCCGGGAAACAAAACTAATCAGTAACTGCTCACAGGGTATGTATCACCCTGGTCTCACTTGCTTTTAAGCCTGTAAACGCTTTCATCTTGCCCAGATTCGGGCAAGCACGACTGGCAGCTATAGCCCCTCTGTGCGGCAGATCGTGATCGCCTGAAGATGGGTGAGCTGGAGAGCAGTTACACTCAGTACATGAAAGTCTCCCGACGGAAGCAATATCCATCCCTTACCGAAGTGGCGGGCTTTCATGGTTTCCTTGTGGCTGGCAACACTGATCCAGCCATTATGGTCAGGGTAAAAGGAAAGAAATACCTTGCCCTGTTTTTTACGAGCTCCATCTTACAATATTCTTTTTTTTTTTTCACTTTATTAAAGGGTGTTGAAACAATCAATCTATCTCTTTGAAACTGCGTTGCCTTGAAAGAAAAAGATTCTAACCTGTTTTACACAGAACTACAAAGAGTTACACTGATATTTTCAACCCAATTTATCAGTACCTTGCTCTTAAAAAGCTGCCATAAAAAACAAGAAAATTTTTCGACGGTTTCGTGAATATTGGCTGGCAAAGAGTTGTTGCCGTTTTAGTGTTCTGATGAGTATCCGCATTAGTGACTTACGCCTCACTTCCTGTCATAAAAAACAAGAAAGTATTTGAGGTGTAAGGCCTCGGCCTCCTGGGTTGCTGGTTTTCCGCGTTAGACAGTATTCTGTAAAAACAAAATTCTGGAGCGTTTTATTTTTTGGTTGGTTATGCTACATATATTCGCTTCTACAATCGGCCTTCACCTATATCACCTGCAGCACGCGCATGAAAAATATAAGAAATTTCAGTATTATAGCACATATAGATCACGGAAAGTCCACTTTGGCAGACCGGATGATACAGCTTTGCAACATGGTCACAGAGCGTGAGTTCAAGGATCAATTGCTGGACAATATGGAAATTGAACGGGAACGCGGCATAACCATTAAGTCACAAACCATATGCCTTCCTTTCATTGCCAGCGATGGCGGAGAATATAAGCTTAACCTGGTTGACACCCCCGGACACGTTGATTTCAGCTATGAAGTCTCACGTGCTCTCGCCTCCTGCGAAGGAGCATTGCTGCTTATTGATGCAGCTCAGGGCGTTGAAGCCCAGACCCTTGCCAATCTGTATCTGGCAATGGAAAACGATCTTGAGATCATCCCGGTAATCAACAAGATCGATCTTCCTGCGGCAGAGCCGGATAAAGTGGTGCGCCAGATTGAAGACGATCTTGGCCTCGATGGAGAGGCTATACAATTCTGCTCTGCCAAAACAGGTGAGGGCGTCCAGGAACTGCTTGAAGCCATTGTCAAACATCTTCCCCCGCCTGCCGGCAGGCAGGACGCTCCTTTGCAGGCCCTGGTGTTTGACGCCAACTATGACCCGTATAGAGGCACAATTATATCTGTCCGGATCATGAGTGGAACAATAAAAACAGGCGACTTCATACTGTTTATGTCCAACATGGCAGGGTACAGGGTGGAAGAACTGGGTACATTCGGCCTTAAGCGTACACCCAGAAAGGAACTTGCCGCAGGAGAGGTTGGCTATATCATAGCCGGTGTTAAAACTGTTTCTGATACAAGGCCGGGTGACACCATAACGCTGAAATCCAGGCCATGTTCACAGCCTCTTCCTGGATTTCGTGAGGTTCAGCAGGTTGTGTTTTCATCGATATACCCGATTTCAACAGACGACTACGAGGATCTGGCCAGTGCCCTTGAAAAACTAAAACTCAACGATGCCTCCCTGACCTTCCAGAAAGACTCTTCAGCTGCGCTTGGCTTTGGCTTTCGCTGCGGATTCTTGGGACTTCTTCATCTGGAGGTGGTTCAGGAGAGACTGGAACGAGAATTTGACATCTCACTCATATTGACCGTACCCACAGTAAAATATATTTTTCACCTTCAGAACAATACCAGCGTAGAAGTGGACAATCCCGCCTATTTTCCTGATCCTGGCACTATCAACACCGTTGAGGAACCATTTATCAAGGCGACCATACATATCCCGGAACAGTACATGGGGGTGATAATGACGCTGTGCATGGAAAGGCGCGGCGACAACACCAGCTATCATTATCCTGTGCCAGGCAGGATTGAATTCAGCTGTGAGCTGCCCCTTGCCGAAGTCATCTATGACTTTTACGACAGGCTGAAATCAGTCACCCAGGGATACGGTTCTTTTGATTACGAACTGCTGGATTACCGGAAAAGTGACCTGGTCAAGCTGGATATTCTTGTAAACGGAGAACAGGTGGATGCACTGTCACAACTGACCCATAGAAACAAGGCGCGGGAGCGTGGACTCAACGCCTGCGAACGGTTAAAGGAAGAAATTCCCCGCCAGATGTACAAAATTGCCATTCAGGCCGCGATTGGCGGAGACATTATCGCCAGGACAAATATCTCTGCTTTAAGAAAAGATGTAACAGCCAAATGTTACGGCGGCGATATTTCAAGAAAAAGAAAGTTGCTGGAAAAACAGAAAGCAGGAAAAAAACGAATGAAAACCGTAGGCAATGTCGAAATCCCCCAACGAGCCTTTTTAGCGGTACTCAAGTCAGACCACTAATCCGTATTTTTCATGAACATTCTGTCTCATTTGAGAAGAAATACATAAAAACAAACGCCTGTGATGTCAGTGAGCAGGCTCAAATCTTGACACAATGTTCAGGAGAAATACGGGTTAGCAGTGACAAGAGCCTTGGTGCAAGCGCGTTAACATGACAAGATATCCTCCAGTCGCAGATGCCGTTCTCTTCAGTCTTTTCTTTGCTACTCTGGGGGTATCGGCGTTTACCTTTACCTTTCCCCTGCTGGCGGCAGACAGGGCCATTGCTGGAATATGGCTGGGATCGGGGTTCTCCGGCTATTTTTTGATAAAGCTCATCCTTGCCCCCCTGATCGGAAATCTTGCCGACAGGGTGGGAGCACGTCCTTTACTGCTGGCCGGGGTTACTCTTGGAACGGTAACCCCATGGCTGTATCTCGTGTTTCCTTCCTCATTTAATCTGTATCTGGTTCAGTTTGTACTTGGTTTTGCCGGCGGAATCATCAGGCCGCTTGGCATGGCAGTCATTGGTACAGAGGCAGATGAACAGCAGCATGGAGCGATTTTTGGCCGCTACAATCTGCTTTTCAATCTGGCGGTAATGAGCGGTCCTCTCATAGCAGGTTTGTTGTTTTTCATAGGACCGACCACACCGTTGCTGCTCTTTTTAAGCGGAACGCAGCTTGTATCCATGATAATACTCTATACCTTTTTGTCTCCTGCCTTCTCATTGACAGGGGATGATAAGAGCGATGATCCCGGTTTACAGCCAAACATTTTTTCAATGCTGCCGTTGATGACAGCAGTGGCAGGCCGCACCTTCGGCCTTGCCGTCATGATTTCATTCTACCCTCTTCTCCTTCGGGAAACACTGATTGCTGAACGAATCATAACAGCTGTTTATTTTGCTGTTCCAACACTATTCACCTGCCTGACATTACCCCTGGCGAAACAATGGAACAACACGATTAACCGTATTCGAGCAACGTTTTTTGGTATGTTGACCAGTGCTGCCGGATTATTGGTTGTCAGTTATTTTTCCACTCCGGCTGGATTTGTCTGTGCTGGTATACTACTTGGCATCGGTGCCGGAGTATCAGCTCCAGCAGCCATGGCACAGGCAGTCAGTTTTGCTGGAAAGAAGGGCGGAATAACCGGCTGGTTTCATTTGGCCGCCAACCTGGGGTTCATTGCCGGCCCTGTTTTTGCCGGCGTTGTCGTGCAGCAGACAGGATCAATGACAGCACCATTCTGGGGGGCCGGGTTCATTGGTATCGCGGCCTGTTTTCCTTTGTTTCTGCAGAATATGAGAGACCGCCACCGCCATTTTTTTCCCTTTACCCGGCCTGGGTTGATCTTCCTGACAGTTTTGGGGATTCTGGTGATTCGTTACCCGCCCTTTACATCATTGGAGAAGCAGTATCACGGCATTCGCTACAAGTATACCAATATTGCCATGGAGACTGTTGTCAGGATGACCCTTGAGCATGAAAACGAGCAGCATGCAGATAAAGCGGCAAAAGAGGCAATGTCCCTTATCCATGCTTTGCAGCAAGATTATGACCATCACTACAGGGAAGGATCAATAGGACGTATTAATGAGGCAGCCGGCAGGGAATCGGTTGTTGTAACTGAAAAAGCGGGAGCTCTTCTTCAGCGGGCCCTGGTATTCTGTGCGCATAGCGGAGGTGTTTTTGATATCTCTATTGGTGCCATTACGAGAACTGCGGAATATTTTCGTAAAGAGCCTGCGCAGCAGCAACAAAACCTTGTCGATTACCGGCTTGTTGATTTTGATACTGCAAGCAGACGTGTATTTCTGCCGAGGGAGGGCATGGCTCTTGACCTCGGTGGTCTTGCCAAAGGAACCATAATTGACGCTGCCGTTGGCAGTTTACGAAAGAACGGTATCAAGGGAGGAATCGTTGAGGCCGGCGGAGACCTGTTTTGCTTTGGTGCCAGAAAATGGCGTTGCGGTCTGCAGCATCCCCGTAAAAAAGAATTGCTTGGTATCATAGAAGTACAAAATAAAGCGGTCTGCGGATCTGGAGATTATTATCAATTCGTCATGAGTGAGAAAAATGGAAAAATGGTACGAAAGCACCACATTATGGATCTTGCCACAGGAGACTCAGCACAAAAAAGCATAAGCGTGACCACTATTGCAGCAGCGACAGAGCTGGCAGATGCCCTGGCAACAACACTTTTTATCATGGGACCGGTGGACGGTCAAAAGTTTCTGGATAAATATTATCCGGATGCAGCTGCTCTGTGGGTGCTTCCTGATCTGAAGACTGTCGCTACTGCCAATTTTCCCTCTTTCCTCACGCCTGGAAAGTAAAGAGTGTGTTGCATAGTAGTGCTATGTGACACAGGGCAAGGCTGCATAAGGGCTGAAAAAGACAAGCAGGATAGGACAGAGCAGCGTTGACAGGACACTAGCTTACAGAATATACTTTCACCGTACCTGGTTACCTTTAACCTTTTCGAGCTCCCCCCGGCTTTATCGGTGGCGACTTACCCCAATTTATTCAAGGAGATATCTATGAAGAACCTTTACAGGCTAAGTTCAGTGTTTTTTTCTTTATTTCTACTCGCATCAGGGTCATCTGTATTCGCTAAAACAAACACAGCAGCAGAGAAAATAGTACTCCCTGGCTGGGCCAAGGAAGTTAAGCCTTCCGGAGAAATCACTAAATATTATCTCCCCAAGTATTTAAGAAATGGCTATACCATGGATGAAGTAAAAAAAATATACGGTGAGTATGTCTATTTATTAAATACATTTGGTGGATATAGCGATGAGAATCCAAATTATTATGGAAGGCTATACTATATGGGACTATATGGTGTGAATATAGGAACGTTTGAGACAAGTCTCCAGATAGCAAATATTTTTGAAAAATTACCTGATGATCAGATTTTTTATATAAAAATCAAAGATGGTAAAAAGACGGTTAAAACTGTAGCTGATTATAAGTTTGAAACTCATGTTGCTCCATTTAAATTTGTCTCGCTCTATAATCTTGGCAGAAAAGAAGAAGCAATGAAATTATACAATGACGTGATAAAACCTAACATGAAATCAATTCTTCCATGGCATATCCATACGGTTGCTAAAATATTATTAAAAGAAGGTGATATTGAGGGAGCTGAAGCAATATACGATGAAATATTTTTATATGAAGGGAAAAAACGTTCATACTTGTATTCTGCTGGTGCATTAGAGTCTTGTTCATATTATTTTAAAAAGGGTAATTATGATAAAGTTATAGAAATTGCTGATGTTTTTTTAAGTATGCCTAAGGACCCAGAAGAATCAGCTAAAATTTTATACCCTGATAAAGATATAAAAAAGATATTCAAAGATCATTGGATTATGGCTTACACTTCTCTTGAGACATACAAAAGACTTGCATTAGATGCTAAAAAAGGAAAAGTTATCGATATGGACAATCTGAAAGATGGTGTTTATAAACACGCGAACCGATCTCTTAGAGGTGTTCCCTTTGAAGTTACTTTATCCATTAAAGATGGCAGCATACATTCAGTTGAAGCAGTTCAAAATCCTGGTGAGAATGAAATATATGATGATAGAGCCTTTGCGGCTAAAGAGATTATGACCAAAAGAATTCTAGATGCCAATGATTACAATGTAGATGCAATATCTTCTGCAACTATGGTAAGTACGAGCATCAGGCTTGGAGTTATGGAAGGATTAATAGAAGCGAGTGAAAAGTAATAGCTATTGACATGAGCATCTTTTCCCTCCCCTGCTTTGCTCATGAACCTTTCTGTAACCGGTCATATTGCCTTGCGGCATTAAGCATGCCTTGGGCCCATTCAGGAGCAGCCGGGGCAAGGACATGGGTATAGAGGGCAAAGACATTGTGTGTATGCAGACCATCCCTTCCGTTGCAAAATCCAACACCACGGTTCATGGAAACGGCGAGGTCTTCATCGCATCCTTCCCATTGCTGCACCGTGGAATACCTGAACTCGTGTCCTTTTATCTGTGTTCCCGTTTCGTAGAACGGATTTGTTTTTTCGACAGTAAAGGAGGAATAACCATGCGCCTGCGGTTTCTGTGACAGGCCAAATTCAACAGGAAAGACCCCGACCATTGGATATTCTGTGTCATCCACTATCAGGGATTTACCCAGGTAAATAAGCCCGCCGCATTCGGCATAGACAGGAAGGCCTGAATAAACGGCTTTAAGAAGGGAGCTTTTAAATGATGTGTTAGCGCAGAGGTGCCTGGCACTGGTTTCCGGAAACCCTCCGCCAATATAGAGAACATGAAGGTTCTCCGGAAGGCCGGGGTCTGACAGGGCGTCAATATATTCAAGACGAGCACCCATTTTTTGAAGATACTCTAAATTTTCCTGATAGTAAAATTGAAAGGCACGATCACGGATTATGCCAATAACGTACTCGCTGCCTGCGTTTGCTATGGTATGTGTCGTTATGGTGCTTGTCCTGACCGGGCTGTTTTTATCCTGATAGATGGCAGTCAATGCCTCCAGATCAATGTGGGTACGAGCCAGGTCAGCCAGGGTCTTCACCGCCAGCTCAACTCCGTTATATTCCTGTGCAGGGGTCACCCCGAGGTGACGCATGGGGAAAATGTCTTTTTTCAGGCGTGGTAAAATGCCCAGAACAGACAGAGGAGTATATTTTTCAATGGATTGGCGTATAACTGTTTCCTGTCTTGGTGTTGCGATCTGGTTGAGGATAACACCGGCAAAGTCGACATCCTGGTCAAACAGGCAGCAGCCAAGTACCAGGGCACTGATGGTTCGAGTTGTCTTGGTACAGTTGACCACCAGCACAACCGGCAGCTTCAGCTGGACGGCCAGGGCTGCGGTAGAATATCTTCCCTCAGCGGTAACGCCATCGTATATACCTCTGTTTCCTTCAAGAATCGCCAGGCTCTTGTCTTTGGTGTGTTCCTGATAGGATGCCTGAATCGCCTCAGGGGTCATCAGAAAAGGATCAAGATTATAGCATGGAACCTTTGCTGCGGCAGCCAACCAGCAAGCGTCTATGTAATCCGGGCCTTTCTTAAAAGGGACAACGTCAATTTCTCTTTCTCCAAGGGCCCGGATTATCCCCACAGTAACCAAAGATTTTCCAGACCCTCCGCAAAGACCGGCCACGGCAAACCCTGTGGCAAAAAAGTTTTTGGATACGTTGTTATGGGCTGACATCTATCTATGCCTGTTGTCGTGCTGCGCCTTATTGACTTTTTGCCAGGCCTGAGCGTATATACGGTTCAGCTCCTTTTCAAGTAAAGCGCGATAGTGTTCAAGCCCCTCACTGGACAGTGATGGCGGAACAGATATCGGTTTTGCATATATCACCTGAATAGTTGAAAAGGGAAGCGGAATAACGGTCCTGTCCCAGCTGTTCACCGTCACAAACCTGTTTGCTGCCCAGACTGCGGGCAAAACCGGGACCCCTGTTCTGCTTGCCGCAAGAATGACGCCGGCCTGGGCTTTTCTGGGAGGGCCCTGTGAACCATCAGCGACAATGGCGCCGTGTTTTCCTTCTTTAATATGTTTTAATAAGGAGCGCAGGGCCCGAACTCCAAATTGACCGGACGAACCACGCACGGGAAAATGGCCCATTAACCTTGCAGCTTCAGCAACATATTCACCATCCCTGCTGGCGCTCACCATGACGGCAGAAGAGATCTTTCTGAAATGATAAAACAAAAAGATAAATGAATAATGCCAGAAGGCAGCGATTGACGGCTGCTTTTCGCAAACATTCCGGTGCTCAAGCCCCTCTATTCGTATCCTGCAGGTGAAAAACCAGAGACGGGCGAGCACCACAAAAGCGCGGGGTATGACAAACAGAGAAAGCCTGTACCAGAAGTCAGCCAAATTCTATCTCCAGATTCTTCAAGTCATTCATTCTGTCACGACAGGACGCTGCCAGCTCAAATTCAAGGCATTCTGCTGCCGCATGCATTTTCTTTTCCAGACGTTTTATATCTTTTCTGATCGCCTCGGAGCTATGATAGACAGTTTCTCCCTCTCCTGTGCTGAGCGAACCTCGAGCGGCACATGATGGATCAGGGTTCCAGCCAGAGGCCTTGAGATGATCCGTCATGGTGTCCTTGATGTCAGCAATGATTGTCTGCGGTACTATCCCGTGCTCCACATTATACCTGTGCTGAGCACTTCTGCGCCTGTTGGTTTCATCTATTGTGTACTGCATGGACCTGGTGATGTGGTCGGCGTATAATATAACCTTCCCATTGGCGTTTCTGGCAGCCCTGCCGCAGGTTTGCACAAGGGAACGCTCAGAGCGGAGGAATCCCTCCTTGTCGGCATCCAGGATTGCCACCAGCGAAACCTCCGGGATATCGAGTCCTTCTCGAAGAAGATTGATCCCAACCAGAACGTCAAACTCCCTGCTTCGCAAGTCCTTGATAAGCTCAACCCGTTCAAGGGTCTTTATATCCGAGTGTAGATATCGAACCCGAACGCCCAGGTCTTCATAATACTCTGTCAGGTCTTCAGCGGTTTTCTTTGTAAGTGTCGTTACCAGGACAGCTTCCTTGTTTTGAGTTCTCCCATGTATTTCATCAAGGAGATCATCGACCTGGCTGGCTGCTGGACGCACTTCAATGACCGGATCCAGCAGCCCTGTGGGCCGAATGAGCTGTTCAATCACCCTGCCTTCACTTCTTTTGAGTTCATAAGGTCCAGGCGTTGCCGAGACATAGATTATCTGGTGTACGCGCTGTTCAAATTCCTCAAAACGAAGCGGCCTGTTGTCAAGGGCAGATGGCAGACGGAAACCAAAACTGACCAGGGTTTCCTTTCTTGAGCGATCTCCATTATACATGGCCCGGAGCTGGGGCATACCAATATGCGATTCGTCGATAAAGATCAGAAAATCATCAGGAAAATAATCAAGCAGGTTAGGAGGCGGGGCCCCCGGCGGCTTACCTGTGAGGTGGCGGCTGTAATTCTCAATACCGTTGCAGTAGCCAAGTTCATCTATCATTTCGAGGTCAAACATGGTGCGCTGTTCAAGCCGCTGGGCTTCTACCAGTTTATTGTCGCAGCGCAGTTCTTCCAGGCGCAGCCGTAACTCATCCTTTATTGACTGCATGGCCCGCTGTATATTGTTTCGACTGGTAACAAAATGGCTTCCCGGAAAAACCGTAACGTCGTGGCTTTCTTCCATGACGACTCCCCGCAATGGATCAATCACGGAAATAGCCTCGACAGTGTCGCCAAAAAATTCTATCCGCAAGGCTTTACTTTCTTCGTGGGCAGGAAAAATATCAATAACATCACCCTTGACCCTGAAGGTTCCCCGATAAAAAGCAACATCATTTCGTTCATACAGCATAAAAACAAGGCGGCGCTGAACCTCTTCCATGGGGTAGTCTACCCCGACCTCCAGAAAAAGGTGCATATTTCGATATTCTTCAGGTGAGCCAAGGCCATAGATACAGGATACAGAGGCAACGATAACCACATCTCTTCTTGTTATAAGTGACCTGGTTGCGGAATGGCGCATTTTGTCTATGGCGTCATTGATGGAGGAGTCTTTCTCAATATAGGTATCTGATGCGGGGATGTAGGCCTCGGGTTGATAGTAATCGTAATAGGAAACAAAATATTCGACCCCGTTATGGGGAAATAATTCCTTAAACTCTGCAAAAAGCTGGGCCGCCAGGGTCTTGTTTGGAGCTATCACCAGCGTTGGCCGCTGTACACTGGCTATGACCTGAGCCATGGTAAACGTCTTTCCAGAACCGGTTACTCCGAGAAGCACCTGGTCACGCTGTCCTGTTTCTATCCCTTGGGCAAGGGCCTTTATGGCTTCTGGCTGGTCTCCTGCCGGGGTAAAACCAGAGACAAGTTGAAAAGGGATATCTGTCTGATATGATGTTTCTTTCACGGCAGCGTGTTTTCAGGTCTCAGGGTGGTGCCAGCCAAGGGGCATAGTCGCAGGAAAAAGAGGAGAGAGAAGTAATGTATAAATGGAGGAAACCCGCACCCCATGAAGCTCTCTTCGTTTTCCTCTTTTATATGACAGAAAATCAGGAGAGAATCACTAAAATTCCATGGTAAAGCTGAACACGTCATCTTCTGATCTGCTGTCTACCTTGAGCCCTGAGTGCAGAAAGACATTCTGCATCCGACGGTTGTCGCGCAAGACTTCAGCAGTAAAGCCGGCAATTCCGTTTTGTTTGGCTATCTTGATCAGGTGCTGAAAAATATAGGTCCCCAGTCCCCTGTTCTGCCAGTCATCATGAACAATAAAGGCCACTTCAGCCATATTTGCCTTCTCGTTCAGATAATATCTGCCAACAGCTATAATCTGTTCACCATGTGCTTCAGGAAGGGTACCGACAATACACACATCCAGTCGATGATCAATATAAACAAAATCCTGAATGTGCCTGTGGGTAAAATGCTGGTGGCTCATAAACCTGTAATAGACAGTTTCCTGGGATAAGTTATATACCAGTTCACGCATATGCGGTTCATCTGTCGGATGAATGGAGCGGATGGTCACATTGACCCCGTCAGGCATCAGATAGGTTGCCCGCATGGCCTCCTCTCCAGGAATAACAAATCGGTCGCTGAACCGGGAAAGATCAGGCCGAAGATATTTCGCAGCCACTGCCTCCCTGAAAAGCTGCTCACGATAATCAGGATGCGCGATGGAGATAAGGGCCATAACCCGCTCCTGAATAGACTTGCCATGGAGAAAGGCAACGCCGTATTCAGTAACCACGTAATGGACTGTGCCTCTGGTAATAACAACCCCAGATCCAGGCTGCAGGGCTGTTACGATGCGCGATTGTTTCCCATCCTGCTTTAAGGATGGAAGGCAGATAATCGCCCTTCCCTGCTCAGACTTGGCAGCACCTCGGTTAAAATCTGTCTGACCGCCGATACCGGAATAGAATTTATCACCAACAGAATCAGAACAGACCTGACCTGTCAGATCAACTTCCAGTGCCATGTTAACAGCTACCATTCGTTTCTGTTTGCCGATTACCGCAGGGTCGCTGATATATTCCGTTGGCCTGAAACTGAACAGGTTGTTGTCATGGATAAAATCGTACAATTTTTTCGTTCCCATACAGAAACTGGCGCTGATTTTTCCCCGGTCAATAGTTTTTCTGGCACCAGTAACCGCACCTGATTCAATGAGTGGTATGATGGAATCGGAAACCATCTCCGTATGAAAACCGATATCTTTTTTATCTTTCAGATATTCCATGACCACCTGGGGGATGCGGCCATACCCCGGCACCCGGCCAAGCCCCAGCTCAATAGTTGAGCCATTGGGAATCAGGGCTGCTACTGACCTGGCCACCTTTTTACTTACCTCGTTAGGAGGGTCAAGCTGACGTTCCAGGATCGGATGGTCAACCGGAACAAGGATATCTAGATCATACACGTCAACTAATGTGTCACCATGAGTCCAGGGCATGTTGGGGTTGACTTCAGCTATAACAAGCGACGCATTTTCCGTGGCACTCCGGACAATATCAACGGATATGCCCAGGCTGACCTTGCCGGTGCTGTCCGGTGGTGTAACCTGGATCAGGGCAACATCAAGCGGCATGATCCCCGAGTTGAGAAGATCAGGTATATCTGACATGAGAACAGGGGTGTAATCACCAAAGCCTTCCTGGATAACATCGCGGACATTGGAACTGATAAAAAAGGCATTTATGGCAAAACTCTCTGACAGTTTTTTCTGGGCATAGGGAGCATCACCCTTGGTAATGAGCTGGATTATTTCCACATCAACGAGTTTACCCGCTCTTTTGGTCATGGCATGTATCAAGTCCTGCGGGGCACCGCACCCTGTCCCGATAAAGACCCGCTGCCCTGAGCGTAAATGGGAGAGGGCCTTTTTGGGCGTTGAAATCATGTCCTGGTAACGTTTTTGCCAACTGGTATCGTATTCCATAATATTTTTCGGGCAATTAAATGTTGTATCTGGAGTTCTGTTCACGAGGCGTGTGGCTGCCTGCTACCCTGATCAATATCTTTAATGCTTGTTTGCAGCGGCCACCGGCTTTGCAAATGACATCCAGGCGTCAGCGACAATCGGTTCATTGCCGATGTCGCCAACAATAAGGGGGTTGATATCAATCTCGGTAATTTGCGGAAAATCAGTGGCTAGCTGACTGATTCGCTGCAGGGAAACGGCAATGGCATTGATATCTACTTCCTTGGTGCCCCTTTTCCCCTGCAGCATCTCGTAAGACCTGGTTGATTTGAGCATCTGCAGTGCCTCTTCTTCTGTAATGGGAGCGAGATGAAAAGCGACATCCTTCATCATTTCAACAAAAATACCGCCCAAGCCAAACATGAGCATAGGGCCAAATTGAGGATCACGGGTCATACCTATAATAACATCAAGCCCGCTTTCCGCCATTTTTTCGACATAAACACCTTCAATATGGGCGTCCGGGGCATTTTTTTTGATTCGCAGCATCATCAGGTCAAAAGCATCAGCAACCTCCTGGCTTGAGCCAATATTGAGGTGAACGCCTCCCAGGTCGCTTTTATGGATAATATTGGGTGATACTATTTTCATGGCCACAGGAAAACCAATGAACCTTGCTATTTCCACGGCCTGCTCTGTGCTCACGGTCAGGCGTCCTGTCAGGGTGCGGAAACCGTATGCCCCAAGGATATCTTTTGATTTCACCTCGCCCAGTTTCAGCTGCCCTGTTCGCTGCCTGCGGGTAATTATTCGTTCAACCTTTCTTCGATTTACCGGAAAACGCACCACATGTCTGGCCGGACGTTGTTTCCATACGCCGTAGTCATACATTGCCCGAAGAGCAGCCACTGCCCGTTCCGGAGTGTCGTAATAAGGCAGCTGCCTTGCTGCAAGTTCCCGCCTGCCAGGCAGGGAGTCTTCGCCGCCCAGAAAGGTCACCAGGATCGGTTTTGAAAAATTTTGTTTCGCCGCAATAATTCCTGCCGTCTCTGGTGGATTGGTCATGTATTGTGGAACAAGTATGACCAGGATGGCGTCAATGCTCTCGTCCTGTTGAGCGGCCTTAAGAATATCAGCATAATTATCGGGCTGGGCATCAGCCGAGATATCAAGGGGATTGTGAACCCTTTCGATTTGAGGAAGGGTTCGCTGAATGGCTGTTTTGAGTTCAATGCTGATCTCGCAGAGTCGCATCCCCGCCTTCTCAACCGCATCTGCTGAAACCGTACCGGGGCCGCCGGCATTGGATAAAACAAGCACCCTGTTTCCTTTTGGCGGCGGCTGCATGGCCAGTGCCGTCGAGAAGTCAAAAAGTGCCTCAAACGAATCGGCCCTGCAAATACCGGCGCGTTTAAAGGCTGCACCATAGGCGGTGTCCTTCCCGCTGACGACCCCGGTATGGATGGCGGCCGCTTTTTTGCCCGCCTCGGTAGTGCCTGCCTTATAAACAACGACGGGTTTTTTTTCACATGTTTTTTCTGCCGCCTTGACAAACCTGTCACCATCACTGATATCTTCGAGATACCCGACGATAACCTTTGTTTGCTCATCGTCTGCGAGAAATTCGAGCACCTCGACTTCTGTGATATCTGCTTTATTACCAATGGAAACCGCTTTTGAGACCCCTAACTCGCGGTCTTCAGCAAAATCCATCATAGCGGTACAGAGCGAACCTGACTGGGAAAAGATTGCCATACACCCCCGGCGCGGAGTACGTTTGGAAAAGGAGGCGTTTAATTTTATTTCCGTATTAATAAACCCCAGGCAGTTTGGCCCCAGCAGCCGCACATTTCCTTTTTGGCAAATTGCCACCAGTTCGTCTTCAAGCTCACGCCCTGATGCTCCTGTTTCCTTGAAACCAGAGGCCACAACGACAATGGAGTTCACCTTTTTCTTTACGGCTGCCCTGGCTGCATCGGGAACCATATCAGCAGGAACAGCTATGATCGCCATGTCAATTTCATAAGGAAATTCAGCGATATCAGCATAGACCCTTCTGCCCAGAAGCTCTCCGCCGCCTTGATTTACCGGGATAATTGTTCCGTTAAAGGCACACTTGACAAGGTTGCCGAAAACTTCATTGCCCACCTTGCCCGCTGTTTTGGAGGCGCCAATGACTGCTATGGATGTTGGAGTAAAGAGTTGATGCACCTTCAACCTCTCAATATTATGGTTGTATTTTGGGGACATGGAGCGTAAATCCCGCTTCCTCGATGGCTTTATGCACTGCCCTGATATTATAGGTATTGATACGAAGATAAATCATTGGCGGCTCCTTGTCTCCCCCTTTTGACCTGATCAATCTGGAAAAATCAACGTGATGTTCTTCCATAATTCTGGCAATCTTGCTTAAGATATCGGCATCACCTGTATCTTCAACACAAACAAGGGAAGACCCCTTTTCCCCCAGGCCAAAAAGGCCCCTGTATGCTTTCATCAGGTCCATGGCCGAGAAAATGCCAATAACCTGCCGGGTCTCGTTCAGAACAGGTAACGCGGCAATATTTTTGGATTGAAGCAGCAGCAGGGCCCTGTCCAGTGTAGAGAGACGGGTAAGATACAGGTATTCATCCGCCATGACCTGTGAAACCGGAGTATTGAATATCTTTTCTTCGACATGGGGGTGCTCTTTACTTTTGACAACGGTTGAAGGCAGCGCAGAGCGAAGTCTTCGATCAGTCAGCATACCTAAAAGGATGCTGTCATCATCAACCACAGGAAGGTGACGAAAATTATATTTATCCAGAACAGCTATGGCCTCAGCTACAGTCTGGTCAGGATGAATGGTAACGGGATCTACCGTCATGTAATAATGGACAAACATGGTGCTACTCCTTTAACCGTTGAGAAACAGAAGCCATGCCCGCACGTTGTGCCTCTGTCATGCCGTTAATGTAGGCAGCGGCGCAACTTCCCAGTTTTTCGAGGTGATACCCTCCTTCAAGGATGGAAAGAAGCCGTCCTTCAGTATGCGTATGTGCGAGCTCAGTAATAAAAACGCCTAAGTCGTAAAAAATATGTTCAGAAAAAGCGAGGCCGGACATGTCATCGTCCTGATGGGCATCAAACCCGGCGCCAATTATCAGGGCATCAGGCTTGAATCCGTCAATAAATGCTGTTATCCGGGGAAACAGTGCTTTGACCTGTTTATCGTCTGCTCCGGGAAGCAAGGGCAGGTTGAGGATGGTGCCCCTGCCATCATAAAAGCCTGTTTCTTCGGGCCAGCCTGTACCTGGATAGCTGAAACTTGGATGCTCATGAATGGATATATATGCGGCATCAGGATCTTCTTCAAAGGCTGTCTGGATGCCATTGCCATGATGGGCATCAAAGTCAAATATACATATTCTGGCTCGCTGATAGGTTTGCTGCCAATACCGGGCGGCAATGACACAATTGTTGAAAAAGCAGAAACCATACGGGGTGCCTGGCTCAGCATGGTGACCTGGCGGACGGGTGAGACAGAAAACGATTGAACCGGGATCTTCTTCAACCCGATCAACTCCTGTCAAGCCAGCTCCTGCAGACAGCATGGCGATATCATAGGATTCATGCCCCACCTGATTATCAGGATGATCGATATAGGTTCGACCGCTCAAAACGGCTTCCTCAAAACGAAAGAGCCAGTCTTCGGTGTGAAAGGCGCATACCTGCTGGCGTGAGGCAACCCTGGGGGAGCACCAGTTTAAATGCCGGGCGACATGACCTTCTTTCAGGGCATTTTCGATTACGTCCAGGCGTTCAGGAAGCTCAGGGTGTTCTCCGCCTCCAGTGTCGTGATTTCTGAGCACCTTGTCGGTTATAAGCGTAATTGAAAAATTGTTCTTCATAAGAGCTACTCACAGGCTCACAGGGTATGTACCACCCTGGTTTCACTTGCTTTACGTCTGTACCTGCTTGCAAATCGTCCTGTTTGGCTACCCCGGATTTCTCCTGAATATCCTGTCGAGACTTGATCCTGCTCAGTGACATCACATCCATTTGTTTTTATGTATTTCTTCTCAAATCAGACAAAATGTTCAGGAGAAATCCGGACTAAGCACGACTGGCAGCTATACCCCTTCTAGGCAACGAGTGTCCTGTCAACGCTGAAATGTCAGGATGCTGCGCCGGATTTTTCTTGTCCTGATGCAGCCTTGTCCTGCGTTGCATAGCAGTGCCATCTGACACGGGGCAAGGCGGCATAAGGGCTGAAAAAGACAAGCAGGATACGACAGGGCAGCATTGACAGGACACGAGCCCGAAGATAGGCGAGACGGGAGCAGGTACATCGGTTTTACGAAAGGTAGGTCAACCTTCCCACACCACATCGGCAATTCCTGTTTTATGATTAATAAACCGTGCCGCTACAAAGAGATAGTCAGACAGCCTGTTCAGGTATACCTGAACATGTTTCACCTCGCCAGGTTCTATTTTGTTTTCGGTCATCTCATCAACCAGCTGGCACACTTTTCTCTCACACCGCCGGCAGACTGTTCTGCCAATATGTGCCATGGCAGCTGCATGATGTCCTGTCGGCATTATAAATTTTGTCAGCTGAGGCAATTCGTCTGACAGGAAATCAATATTGTTTTCCAGGCCTTCAATGATACTGAGAGGAAATGGGGTAAGGAATTTTTTTGCCGATGAATCATGGGTGGTTGCCAGCCAGGCACTGGCATCAAAAAGTTTTATCTGAATTTCCTTTAACTGCTCAGAAAGAAATGGCACCTGTTCAGGTACAGTGGCAATGACAGCTCCTATGATTGAGTTTAACTCGTCCATATCTCCGTAGGCATCAATGCGAAGGGAATATTTCGTAACCCTTTCACCTGAGAAAAGACTGGTTTTGCCCTTGTCACCGCCACCGGTATATACTTTCATGAATGCCCTCCAAATCCTGTCAGATAACCGTAACCGGCTACAGGTGCTTCATTCTTGTATCGCAGAAAATCGGGCCTGCACAAACCTGAAACACCAGTAACCAGTTACAGATCAGAAAAAAAGAATAACGGGGCAGCACAGACCCCGTGATTGATTACTTCCCATACTATACCATTATATCCAATAAATTCCACCTGGAGATGACTCATGGCCAGAAGTCAGGTAAATTGATTATGGTCATAAGCAAAATAGATATTGGCTCATCTTGTCATATAACTTGTTATTTTATCGTAGAATGATGTTAAGCTACACAGGGCAGCAATGGACTTTTTTTTTTTTGAGGTTGACAAACCAGGCAAGTTAAAATAGGTAAAGACGTACAAAATTTAAAAAAAATATCAAAAAAACAAAAAGTTGACAGCTAAGCATTTCGCTGGATGCAATATATCTTTCTGTAACTTCTTGTTAATCATCCAACTCCTTGGTTTTGCTTGCTTTACGCCTGCAGCTGCTTGCAGGATCCCCGGACTTGGGCAAGCACGGCTGGCAGCTACAGGCCTCAATGCGGTCACTCGTGATCGCCCGAAGATGGGTGAGCTGGGAGCAGGTACTCTTTTTTTATGATACATGATAGTGCCCTGTCAACGATTCTGTTATACCTGATCACGGGCATTTCATTTTTGTACAACCACAATTCCCCGCAAACTTTTGTACAGCGGAAAATCGTGTCTGCACAAAACTGAAGCCCCTGTGACCAGTTACTGGTCAGAAGCAGAGAATAACGGGAAAGTACAGCCCCCGTTATCAATCACCTTCTGCCAGGAGAGACGCTGCTGTGTTTGGGGCAGGCATACTGCGTATTGTCTTATGTATGCTTGCAAAAAAGAATGATTTTCTGGCACAAATGGAGGTTATAATGAAAATTGAAAAAATTGATCATCTTGGTATTGCTGTAGGTTCACTTGAAGAAGGGCAAACATTCTGGACTGATGTTCTCGGCCTTGAGCTTGAAGGTACGGAAACGGTAGAAGAACAAAAAGTTACAACAGCTTTTCTGCCGGTTGGTGAAAGTGAGGTGGAACTCCTTATATCTACTTCTCCCGACGGGCCAGTGGCAAAATTTATTGAGAAAAAAGGTCCTGGCTTTCAACACGTTGCTTTCCGCGTGGCCGATATTGACGCAGCCCTTGATGAACTTAAGGAAAAAGGGGTTAAACTGATCGATCAGACCCCACGAATTGGAGCTGGTGGGGCAAAAATTGCCTTTCTCCATCCAAAGGCAACCGGCGGTGTTCTGGTAGAACTCTGTCAACGCGGCTGAAGGATAGAACGGACATCCTGACCCGGATTTCTCGTCAGCTCAGGTTGTGCCAGGTTCGGTAGTTTTTGCTAACTCATTATACCTGGGTATAGGTGTTGCCAGAATACTGCCGGAGATGGTATTGCCCGAGCTGACCATTGGTGAACATTTTGTCGAAACTTGAGCCTGCTCACTGACATCATATACATTTGTTGGTATGTATTTCTTCTCAACTGAGACAAAATGTTCATGAGACCTGATTCTCTGCTTCTGCTGTGTAACTGGTCACAGATTATCCAGATTTGGGCAATCTGTAAGCAGTTACCTTTACCCATCGGCCATTTCACAGTTTTTCACTGCTATCCTTTCGCCTGTTCTCCTCCCTTGTTTCTTCTTCGTTATCCATAACATACCCCACCCCATAACAGGCCGGGCATTCTTCACGGGTCAGGAAAAAACGGCTCTCTCCCTGAAAAAAACTGATCTCTCCCGCTCCCCCACAAGTTGGGCATATTTTTTTCTCGTAACTACTCACAAGACATGTAACCCCTTGATTTCATTTGCTTCAAGCCCGTAACTGCTTTCAGGTTGTTCAGATTCCGGCAAGCACAGCTGGACAGCTATAGCCCTTCTCGTGTCCTGTCAACGCTGCTCAGGCGCACCCTGCTTGTCTTTTTCAGCCCTTATGCTGCCTTGCCCTGGGTCACAGAGCACTACTATGCAACGCAGGACAAGACTCCATAAGGACAAGAAAAATCCGGTGCAAGATCCTGACATTTCAGCGTTGACATGACACGAGGCGGCCAATCGTTATTGCCCGAAGATGAGCAGACTGCAAGCAGTTACCCGGCCATAAAATTTATTGAACTGCAGCTGCCATTTTTGCAGCCTGCAAGGTATTTTGCATGAGCATGGTGATGGTCATCGGTCCGACCCCGCCAGGGACAGGGGTAATTGCGGCAGCTTTTGCCTTTACAGACTCAAAATCAACATCACCTGCCAATATTGCTTTTCCCTGCTCTGTCATCCCCATCCTGTTTATGCCCACATCTATAACCACGACACCTTCTTTCACATCAGCGGCAGTTATCATCCTGGGGATCCCGGCGGCAACGATGAGTATATCAGCTCTTTTAGTGTGAAAGCAAAGATCTCTGGTGCGGGTATGGCAGAGAGTAACCGTAGCATTGCCGCTTTCCCTTTTTTGTAACATAAGGTTGGCCACTGGTTTACCTACAATATTCGACCTGCCGACAATGACAACCTCCTTCCCCGATGTTTGTATCCCTGAGCGGGACAGCAGCTCCAGTATTCCAAGGGGAGTGCAAGGCAGAAAACACTCTTCACCAAGCACCATCCTGCCTACATTGACAGGATGAAAGCCGTCGACATCCTTTTGCGGATCAATGGCAAAAAGGACAGCAGCCTCATCAATATGCCCGGGGAGCGGCAATTGAACAAGTATGCCATGGATACGCCTGTCACTGTTATATCGGGCAATCAGGGCAAGAAGTTCATCTTGACTCGTCTGTGCAGCCAGATTTATCTGCTTTGAATAGATACCTAGTTTTCCGGCCGTGTTGTTTTTAGCGGTCACATACGACAGGGATGCCGGATCATCTCCCACCAAAATGGTTACAAGCCCTGGAGTCAGTTGTTTTTCTTCTGTAAGTTGTACTACACTGGCAGCTATTTCCCGTTGGATATCTTTTGCTATTTCAGCACCGCAAATGATATGTGCACCCATTTTTCTTTCCTTGAAGCGGTTAACCTCGCCTTGCCATACTCAGCAAAGCGTAATTATAACCCAGAAAATACAATCCGGGCATAACAGCTTTCAGCCCACCCGCCTTTGCTTGATCGCGATTGATCGCATAGAGGGCTCACAGGACAAAGCCTGTTCTCTTGCTTTTCTGTAATTACTGGGTTATCTTGCACCCCAAGTATCAATTTGGCTAGTAAAAAATGAAATAAAACAAGAAAAAAAGAGTATAATGAGCTTTCTGGAAGGGCTTCTCTGGCTTACCCTCAATATCTATCATGAGGCGCGAAGCGAACCGGAAATAGGGCAGCTTGCCGTTGCCCACGTGACAATAAACCGAGCGAATCAGCGACATAAGAGTATATCCGAAATTGTAACCGAACCTTATCAGTTCAGTTGGACCTTTCAAAAAAACACACGCATGCCGACAGAACTTGAGGCCTTGCAGGCAAGTGTCAGTGCTGCTCTCAAGGCCCTTACAACTCCTGATTTCACCACAGGCTCTACCTTTTATCATCGTCAGGACATATCTCCCAAATGGGTTCCCCATATGAAATTTGTTGCCCAATATGGTTCTCATAAATTTTATCGTAATCGCTTATCAGCCGCTAAAAAACAACCTTAATACCTTGGTGTCCTGTCAACGCTGCTCTGTCGTATCCTGCCTGTCTTTTTCAGCCCTTATGCAGCCTTACCCTGGGTCACAAAGCACTACTATGCAGCGCAGGACAAGGCTGCATAAGAACAAGAAAAATCCGGCGCAATATCCTGACATTTCAGCGTTGACAGGACCTTAGTGACATTTCGTCGTTGAACAATATTGGCTTTTTTTCTGACTAGCTCGATAACCTGGATCCATATCCATCTTCTGCTGCTGCCATTTTCTTTTTCTTGTTCTCTGGCATTCAGCAATTCCACAGGAGCACTGATTTCTGCCCCTCGGGTTTCTCGGCAGGGTAATCCGGGTAATCTGGGGACATAATACCGTTTTTTTTATTGCATCCATCCGTTATAAGGGTATACTTTTTTTCATGGCTCGGATAATTTTTATTCTATCGTTGAAAATATGTAACTCCTCACAGCTCACCTTTCCTTGAACGATCACGACCCGCCGCATAGAGGGGCTATAGCTGCCAATCGTGCTTGTCCAGATAGGGGCAGCCTGAGAGCAGTTACACCTTTGAGGCAGGTAAAACCAGAGAGGTACACACCCGGTGAGTAGTTACCCAAAATGTACTATATGGAAAATGCAATGGGGAGTATGAATTACATAAAAGAATTAGGCGCCATATACCTAGAGAGACAGGATTTCTTTATACCTCTGTTTTTTGAGCATCTGAGAATAAGTTTTACAGCCTTGCTGATTGTCGTTATTCTGGGCATTGGTACAGGTATTGTCATGAGCAGAAATGAACCTTTTGCAAAGAGTGTTCTGGTAATTGTAAGTGTTATGTACACTATTCCGTCAATTGCTCTTTTAGGTATATTTGTCGGCATTACCGGTATTGGGGAAACCAGTGCTTTGATAGTAATCGTTATATATGGGCTTTTACCCATCGTAAGAGCAACCTATACAGGCATCACCGAGGTTGACCAAGATGTAAAGGAGGTGGCTGTGGCCATGGGAACCACACCATTTCAACTTCTGTATAAAATTGAACTTCCCCTGGCTTTACCAGTTATCTTTTCCGGAATCAGAACAGTGGCAGTCATGTGTATTGCCCTCACCGGTATAGCGGCTTTTATAGGTGCTGGAGGTATGGGGGTGGCGATATGGAGGGGGATTGCCACAAATAACACGCAAATGACTGTCCTGGGCAGCCTTTTTGTGGCTGCTCTGGCAAGCGTAACAGATATTTTTCTGGGCATGGCAGAAAAAAATATCATCAGATATAAAAAAAACAACAAATTGAATAATAACAACATATTATGAACAGGAGAACAGCAATGGGCAAAATAGTTTCAGCAACGGTGGTTGTCTGTGTGGCAATTATCCTATCAGCTTGCAGTCAATCAGGAGATACCGATAGGGAAAAAAAAGTGGTACTGGCATCCAAACCGATGACAGAGCAGTATATTCTGGGGGAAATCCTGACAGAACTGATTGAAAAAAACAGTGACATAACGGTG
>PDTE01000053.1 GCA_002747135.1 Desulfobulbus propionicus
TTTTCTTGATCTCAGAGACGCTCTTACGGCCATTAAGGGTCGTTTTTTGATGACGATTAATGATGTTCCTGAGATAAGAGAAATGTTTAAACAATTTAACATCGAAGAGGTAAAACTAAAGTACTCTTGCTGCTCATCTTCAAAGGCTCGCTCCAAACCTCGGACAGAGTTATTAATCTCAAATTAAAATCAAGCCTACGATGGAGCAACTTTAACAACTAAAAAATCCCCAGAGCTATTCATCAACTCTGGGGAAAATTTTTGCAAAATTGGTTTCAAACCTTGCACCTCTAGGTTTCAAACCTTGCGACGCTTTACAGGTATCCCACTGGTCAAAAAATGTTTATATAAGGTCGCCCCTTCACGGGGGCGTGGATTGAAACGCGACCTGGTACAACGTGCCAGGAATCTGCAAAAAGTCGCCCCTTCACGGGGGCGTGGATTGAAACGCTGCTGTATTGCTGTTGCCCTGGGTCTGAGCGTTGGTCGCCCCTTCACGGGGGCGTGGATTGAAACTTGGAATACTGAAGGCGGTAAGGAATGGAGGAGAAAGTCGCCCCTTCACGGGGGCGTGGATTGAAACATTGAAAGACAATCAGGCGGCAAGCTCCGGCTGATGTCGCCCCTTCACGGGGGCGTGGATTGAAACATACCCTGTGAGGCTCTCCTGCATGATTGCAAACGTCGCCCCTTCACGGGGGCGTGGATTGAAACTTTATGAGTTGATGCGGACAGCAGTGGAAAATGGGTCGCCCCTTCGCGGGGGCGCGGATTGAAACATCTCTCTAATGTACCACTATGCAATACACTTTTGTCGCCCCTTCACGGGGGCGTGGATTGAAACGTTCGACGGTGGCCTGGAAGAATTGCAGCTTAATGTCGCCCCTTCACGGGGGCGTGGATTGAAACTCCTTTATCTGAGCGGGTTTTTCGCTGAGGTGTGGTCGCCCCTTCGCGGGGGCGCGGATTGAGATTTTCGCAACAAAACCTTTTATTTAATAATTTTTCATTCGTACACCAATTTCCTATGAGGAGAAACCCTTGAAAAACAAATGGAGACAATATCCAACCAGGACGTACAAATATACAATTATGCTTAAGAGTTTTTATCTTTAAAAATCTTCAGGGCATATTGAAAGTTCTTTCCTGTATTTGATTCATCCCTAAAGTACAAGAAATACCCACAAAGGTTTAGCATTCAAAATGCCCTGGAAAAACAACCTGCTCAAGAAATATTAACGCACTGGTTTCATTGCCTCCATATGGGCCCGCAACTCTTCTCCAACAGCCTCAATCGCTGTATAACGAATAGCCTCATTAACTTGAATAAGCTCCAGGTTATCTACTCTATTATCAACAAGATCCAAACCTTTGCCAATAACATCGCAATCAATTTGTGCCATAAACTCCTTAAGAAGCGGTTTTGCCGCATTGGCAAAGAGATAATTGCCATATTCAGCAGTATCTGAAATAACCACATTCATTTCATAAAGCTTCTTTCTCGCA
>PDTE01000019.1 GCA_002747135.1 Desulfobulbus propionicus
CACCCACCCAATATCCTCGCCGTTGCTAATTGCTATTGTGGCAAATGTATGACGTGTTTGCATTGGTGGTCTGTATACTACCTCTGCTCTTTTAAGAGCAGGCTTCCATACCACATTCCTGAAATGGTCTGGAGTCATTAAAGCACCTGTCCTGTCGAGAAAAACAAACTTCCCCTTCCTTTTCATCGACTTAAACGTCTCAAAGACAGGGCCAACCATATTTACATCTCTTTCACTCTCCAGGGTCTTGGTTCTGCCAAATTCCCCTCTTACCAGAGTGCTTCTTACCAATATAAGTTTTCTGAAAAAATCGATATCAGTCCATTTAAGAGCCGCCATTTCACCAAATCGCATTCCCGAAAAAAAGGCGATTATCATAAACGGTTTATAATGTGGCTCAGTTGCAGCAATAACTGCATTAACCTCATCAATGTTGAGTGGGTTAATTTGGGGCTTCTTTTTTGGCTTCAGGTAGCCAACATCATCCATGATGTTGTTTTCGATATATCCTTGTCGCTTTGCAAATTTGAACACGCTCCGGACAGGGACAAGGATGTTGTTTATCCTTTTTGCTGAACAACTCAGCGTATCCGTGAATGAGTCAATATTTCCAGGGGTAATCTCCTTTATTGGCTTATTTGCAAAATACGGCAATACATATCGGTTCATAGCCGACTTCCAATCTTCCCATGTAGAAGTCTTGAGCTGATCCTTTTCCAGCAAACGCATCTGGCGGGCTTTCCACTTAACAACAATATCCCCAAAATACAGGAAGTCATTAAACAAGCTGTCAGTCAGGTCTTCCACGCCCTCTGCAAGTATTTCATCTCTCATTACTCGTGCAGTGAGAACACTTGCAGAGAGTTTTTTATACTTGAGTTTTCCATTTATTCTTCTTCTTAAGAACCAGACACCTTGACGCTGTTCAAGGTTGTGGTTCTTGTTCTTTCTTGCCATCATATCCTCCAATTACGGTTGGATACTGGCTTTCTTATAGTTGCCTCCTTTCTGTGAGATTGCTCAATACGTTCAATGTCACGGATATTATATAATACTCTTGAAGAATCTGGTACTTGAAAGTACGGAAGAATGCCTTTGCGCCTCCAGTTGATCAAGGTGCCAGGAGAGATACGCCAACGCTCTGCTAACTCTTTTTGAGTGAGATATTTATACATGGTTATTAAAGCTCAATCTTTTCAGGTGGCATTGCGATTTCAGGTTTTTGGGGCTCCGTTTCGATAAATGCCTTAATCTCCCGAGGTGTATAATAACGAAAGCGTATCCGTTTGCTCAGCTTGGCCGTATAATTGGAAAAAGCCATAACGATTTCTCGCCCCTCGGCCATGAGCTCTTCGCCTTCTTCATGGGAAATGCCATCCATTTCACCAAGCCTGGCTTTGAAATGGGTATAGGCCATGTCAAATTGACGCAGTTTGTCAAACATGGTGGAGCCAAGGGGTGAATTGACCTTGAGTACTCGTGCTCCCCGTTCTTTGGCCATGTTTATCTTCTTTTCCTGGATGTCCTGCCAGGAGGGTTTTGCAGGTTGTTTGTCTTCCATGGTCACCTCGTTGGTTATGCGGAAATATTCTTTTGATTCTTTTTGATTTTGTACCGATGCCACAGATCTAAAAGGTAAACGGAGCCATAGGGGAATATTGCTGCCATGAGCATGAGTGTGGCACTTTTTGTGGCCACCGGTAAGAGATGGGGTTTTATCTGAGAGAAGCCCTGGTAGATTCTTTCCGCCCTGGATCCAAACTGGACCGCTACCTTCCACATATTTTGCGGGGTGCTCAGTCGATAAAGTACAAGATAGATCACATAGAGGAGAAAAGCCTTGAGCAGCAGGGACATGGCCCGTCCGCAAAGGAGGGAGTTGATCGCTTTCCTGGTAATGTTGCCGACATAATACCGGCTGATGTAGCAACACATGGCGGTATTGATGAGCAATACAAGGTAGGGGATGGAGCCAAAAACAAGGTGGCTGAAAATATCCTGCTGCATGAATATAAAAGGGAAAAGATAAAAATGGAACACCGGAAAGAGGAGCACCAGGGTAAAACCCTCGTGGAAGCCACTTTTCACCTCAATTTTAAAGAAATCCAGTGTTCGTTCCAGGGTAAGAAATTCAGCTGGAATGTTCTGTCCCTTGCTTTCAATGACATAAAATTGCTGGACCTCGGAAATCGCGTTCAGCAGGTTCTTTGGCCTGTAGATGCATCCACTGTCCGTGGTTATGATCTGGGCATTGGTATCGCTTTGCCCTCTATTTTCCCATTCTCTACTCTTCACTTGTCTTGCTCCTGAGACATATCATCAAGATAAGGGCTGACTTTGACAATATCTCGCAGCATCTGTGGCTTATTCTGTTCCATCTCTGCAATGGAACCAAAGGCCTCAGCATGAAATGGTGTGTAATACCCTTTAATGCTTTTGCCGATTTTCCTGGTCACGCTGAAATACCCACCAAAGAAGTTGTCCTTGATCAGCCCTCTGGCAATAATCTCATGCTCTGCACGGTAACAAGAGACGATTGTCAGCAGCACCCTGCGCATGGATTCATCCCGGTCTGCCATGGTAATGATTTCCATACACCCTGCTTTTTCCGCCATTTTCCGTGCAACTTCTTCAAGCACCTTGATCTGGAAATAAACATGCCCATCAGGCATGGAAAACGCCATGAACCTGCGACCAAACATCTTGTTGATATAGGGTTTCAGTTCAGCAAGGAATTGTGCAGGATCAAACCAGCTGGAAATATCGATCTGCTGCAGTGATTCAGGGGTGACGTGCTTTGCCTCTGGTTGCCCTGTCGCATTGAAGATATCCTCCTGGGCCTGGCGGGCTGATGTCTTCTTGTTGGTCTGTGCTTTCTCAGGTAGATGCGAGTCTGCCCTGTCCAAATCTTCAGCCCCTTTGTTTAAGACTGTTTCCTCCAATTCTTTTTGCCGCGCCAGCTGGTCAGCCTTTTTCAATGTTTTCCCAAGCAAGCCCCTGGGAAGCTTATGATGAAGTTTGATTGCCTGGAGAATTTCTTCTTTTTTTGAGAGTTCCTTAAATCCTGGAATAGCAGCCAATGGACGCCCTGCTGCAAGGGGATGCTCTCCAAGGGAATAGAGATAACCGCGTATGGATTCCAGCTTACCCAGATCGTGTGCCAGGGCCGCAACCATGGTGTCAGGTATGACATGCCAAGCCTTGTTTTCAGAAAGCAATTGCACGACCTGTTCAGCAACATTAAGAGAGTTATCAAGCAGGCTTGTTTTTGCCAAAAGCTGAAAAGTATTTTCATCCCACCCGCCCTCTACATCACCATTGATATCAACGATAGAAGGACATAGCCCTTCCTTATCGAGCAGCATCAGGATCTGTTTACAAACAGCTTGCTGCTGGGGGAACTTGTTAAACCAGGCCCAGGTCCGGATTTTTTCCATGAACGCTGCCGCTCGTGGATTATCAGGCGAGTACTCCTCAATATTGCGCACCTGAGGCTCTTCTTCCCGCCACAGGGGAGAGAGTTCTGATATGTGAATGTTTCGCCTGCCTTCCCTGGTCCAGAGCCTGGATAAATCCTGAAGCCGAATCTCAGGAACAGCTTGTTCCTCCTTTTTGCTCACACGAAACAGAAGGAATATGATTATAACCAGTACCAAGGCTAACCCGAAGAAGCCGCTATTCCACCAGATTCCTGTAAGCCAGCTACCTATCAGCTCCATATCATTCATTTACAGCATGAGCTGTTACTGTGGCTCCAGCCAGCTCTGGAAATATGACCTTCAGCTCGCTATCATGCACTGTAGCGGTCTTGCCTTTATAGGTACCGGTGTAGGTATTGAGAAATATTTCCCGGGGAGCCATGTTCAGGATTTCTGTATGCTTGATTCGAACCTCCTCTGTCTCGCGGATCGAAAGACCACCACCAACCGAGATGATGGGTGAAAAACGTTTCTCTTCACCAAGGTGGCGTGAAACATAACTGGCAGTACTTGCGTAAGGGACCCGCATAAAGAGTTTGGTGTTACAGTTATCAAGGATGGTGTTGGCGCGATCCTCTCCCACCTCGGAATAGAGCTGGCTGATTGACTGACAATACCCGTGGATATACACACCAGCACCTCCAGCCTTGGCAAAGAGATCCTCAATGCCGTTGTAAAGTACAGACTGGGCTTCATCAATATGGAGAACAAGAGGTGGAGTGACGCTTTTGCCGCTGGAATAAACCCGCCCGACAAAGGCCTGAATCATGGAGATGATTACCTTTCCTGCAGTATACGCTGCTCTTTTGGTCAACAGTGAGCCTAGTTGCACCACCAGGATAATGCCCTTCCCCTGTTCAAGCCGTTTGATGAAACGGTTTTCATCAGCCTTGCCAATGATCTGTCCCACGTTGCCGGAGGTTAACTCGGTCAGGGCGACACGAAGCGAGCTGGCCACTTTGGAGTAATAATCTGCAGGCGTGGAAAGAATCTTCTGCATATCCATTGAGAGTTGTTCTGCTTCAGGAGTGTTGATGTAATCAAGTTGCTCCTTCAACCGTTCCAGGTCCTGATGGCTGATATGGTTTTTTATATCATTAAGATTAAATGACGGGATGGTGCCATTGACAGCAGCGAGCATGATAAGTGCCTGCACCACCACCAGGCTCACCTCATACGCCACCCCGAAAAAGTAGGGTTCCCTGCCCACTGCAACACCGGCTGTGATGTGGGCAACCAGCTCCTCCGGCATGTAATAGGAGGCAAGCGGATCAAGGATTGCGCTGTATTGCGGGAAAATAGGTGTGATGAGCATCAGGTCATGGTGGCGACCGGTGGCAATAGCAAGCTGGGTGATTTTTAAAACAGATCAATATCCCCTTTGGGATCAATGGCCACCACAGAATAGCCCTTGTTGATATCCTGCTCGATAATATGCTCCATGATCCTGGTCTTGCCGACCCGGGTGGTGCCGAAGCACCAGAAGTGGCCTTTGCGGAAGGTGTCCGGGAACCCCAACTCTCTGATTGTTTCAGGCGTATCAAGATGGATACCGGTGCCGATATGTGTCCATGCTGAACCTGGCTTCTTTTTTATCCCCATCATCTGGCACCTGTGCTGAACTTGACCTCCATCTTTTCTCCCAACTCTTCTGTTACAGCCAGGATGGCTGATTTGGGTATTTTGCGGGAAGTGAGGACAAAGCTTTTGTGCCCGACAAAACGTTTGGTGCAGCGGATGGAGACTTTTTCTGCTGCCGGACCAAGCTGTTCCATAAGCAAGGTCTCAACGAGCGTCTTGGAAACTCGATCAACAGTCACGTTCAGCCTGGGAGTGCCGTTGAGTAGAACAGGGTCAATACGGCGGAGATGAAAAGCCCGTTCTGTGCCAACAGAGAGATTTGGTGAGTTACGTTCATGTACCCCAATACGGTTCAAGGGGCAGGTGGCAATAATCCTTTCACCCGGGATGATTTCTGTTTCGACATGCAAATTATGCTCTGCATCACAGCCTGTGATCTCGCCCCAGCAAAGCTCTTTTTCATGCTGTTTGTAGTGCGCTGTCTGTTTAAGAAGTGCGACCCTGGCTAATCTCCTCTCAAGTTGCCTTTTCAGGGTGTTGCGTCCCCGCATTCTTGCAATATCTACCTCACCCTGTATCACAACGCCTTTGACCTTGTGATATGCCGTGGTTTCAAGCTCAAGGTTGTCATTGAAGAAGACCATTACCTTAAATCCGTACCACTCTGAGAGAGTGGCAGAGAAGACGCTCTCAATCTCAAGCATAACCTCACTTCTGGTTAAGCTGTATTGGGCAGCAAAGTGGGAGATTATTTCCTGCATGTTGGATCTCTTTCTGTTGAGTTTGTTCAGTACATTTTTTGTGTCCTATATGCTTTTTTCTGGGGGATGACGTGTTGAACAGATATTGAGCAGCTTTTGCCTGCCTTGTTTTTTGTTGAACAGAATTGTGCGGTGGTGATCTGCGTAACTCACCGTATTGCCATGTTTAACTTGATTTGCGGCATGGAATTTTTTTCTTGCCTTTTTCAGGTGCAGGCATCATTATATCTTTAATATTCCACTTGTTTCACACAAGTAATCCCTCTGAGCAGGGAAATAGCCGGGCAGCGTATTTATTATATCCAGAACACCTCGATTGCCCCTGGAACTACCCAAAGTCATCCCAGTAAAGCTGAGATCGTTTAATCGCAAAGGCGAACTTCTTTTCTGGCAGGATGGTATGACAACTCAAAGAGCAGATTGTTCATTTCTGCTTCTTTCTCATCCCCATTTTCATGTCCGACAGGCGAACGTCATCTCACTTGTGATGTGACCGGTGTCCGGCATTTATTTGATAACCAACCACAACCCTATACACGGGAGTGCAACATGAGCTCCCGCCAGGGGAACTGTTGTTTCGCTCCCACTATTCAGGAGGAAACAGCAATGGATGAACCATACACCCTTACAAAACAGGTAGAAGCGATCAATGCAGTGCTTCGGGCTTTTGGCCGGGAGGCTGTGCAGGAAATTAAGATGATGAAAGATGGTAAGGTGATTGGTCAGATTCGTTATGGCTATAAACCACAATATGTTTTTGATGCTGTAAATAGCGTCCTGTTACCTGAAAACTGGCGCTACGAAGTTATCTGTAAAGAAGTTTTTGAGTATCAGGTTGTTGCTGAGGTACGGCTCTATATCCGCGTAAAGGATGCTGAGTGGATCTGTAAAGGATCGCAGACCGGGCAGATGCAAATCGTAAAAGGAAATATCGGTGATGCCTACAAAGGGGCTATCACAGATGCTCTCCAGAAATGTCTGTCACTTCTTTCTATTGGAACAGACGCGTACAGAGGCTTGCTCCGGGAAGTTTATCTCAACGGTAAGCAGTCTCCTGCAAAAGCACCCATGCCTCAATCACCGCAGTCCAAACCAGCCAATAATGACGATCTGCCCCAAATAGCAGGTATCAGGTACCAGCATAAAGATGGGGTCGTTGTAGCTGTTGGTAATTCATTCGACAAAAAAGAACTGCTCAAGTCAGCAGGGTTCAAATGGGATAAGGCAGACAAGAACTGGTACAAAGAGGTACTGGTCCATTAAGGCCTGATCCTGCCAATACTTCTACACCCGATGAGGGAGGACTTCACTCCCTTCAAGGGATCCGTGTGTCCTCTCTTTTTATTTACGGAGGAAAACATGGATATGCATACCACTCTACTCACCAGCCTGCGCAAACTTGCCAGGCAACATACTGCAGAAACCTTAGGTGATCGCAGCAACTACCTTGGAGCCTCTGATGTTGGCCACTGCCCAAGAAAAGTAATT
>PDTE01000055.1 GCA_002747135.1 Desulfobulbus propionicus
GAGTATGCCGCCCGCAACCTGAGTATGGGCGGAGTATTTATGGAGGGTGAAAACCTGCAGCTGACTCTTGGTAAACACTGCACGCTTGAGCTGCACGAAAAGGGGCAACAGTCCAGTTTGATCCTTAAAATTTCTGCCAAAATTTCTCGGATTGAAGATACAGGCGTTGCTGTTGAATTCCTTGATATGGAAGATGACAGCTTCATGTTTCTCCAAACCATGGTGCTCTACGCATCTGATGATCCGATCGGCATTGCCCAGGATTTCCTGGAAGATTTCTGTCTTCTTCCCCAAGCAGAGAAATCGGGTTCCTATAACAGGTGAATTTTATTCCCCCACCATAAATAGAGTGCACTATTTTGAGTTTACGGTATCTTGTCCTGTTTGACTCTCAGTATTCATTTTTACGCATAAAAAATACACTGTTATGAGTGCACAGCAACAATTATCCAGTACATACATTGCGTCTGTTTTTGGATCGCTGGGTGATAACACCATCTATCTCCTTAAAGATTTGGGGAGAATGGGAATTTTTCTGTTTTTTTCCCTGATTTCTATTTTTAAACGACCGTTTAGGGGCAGGGAACTGATAAAACAGCTTCACTTTATTGGTGCTGGATCGCTTACCGTGATCTTTTTTACTGCTCTTTCCACAGGTATGGTGCTTGGGCTTCAGGGGGTGTACTCGTTAAGCCGGTTTGGTGCTGAGGGGATGCTCGGTTCAGCGGTTTCATTGAGCATTATTATGGAGCTTGGTCCGGTGCTTACCGCGCTCATGGTAACTGGTCGAGCAGGATCTGCAATGTGTGCGGAAATTGGCATTATGCGTATTTCTGAGCAGATAGATGCTCTTGAATGTATGGCCATTGATCCGTTTCGTTATCTCATAAGTCCCAAGGTACTGGCTACCATAATTGCGGTGCCGTTACTTACTGCAGTGTTTGACGTTGTAGGGATATTGGGTGGATATCTGGCAGGTGTTCAGCTCATGGATGTGAACCCTGGCGCTTATTTCTCCGGGATGGTAAAAAGTGTCACGAACCATGATATCCGTCTTGGTGTTACCAAGTCCTTTGCTTTTGCAATGATCATAGTCTGGATATGTGCAGGAAGAGGCTACTTTGTCCAACAAATCAGGGGGGCAGGTTTTGGAGCAGAAAGCGTGAGTAAGGTTACCACCCAGGCAGTTGTACTCTCTTCCATTTCCATCCTGGTGTTTGACTATCTTATTACAGCAGTCCTTCTTTAACCAATCGTGATGGAAAACCAACCCAAAAAAAAAGCAGATGGGGCCATAGAGTTTGTCAACGTTGTAAAAACCTTTGGCAGCAGGGGCAAAAAACATACTGTTTTAGACAATGTCTCTTTTGCAATACCTGAAGGGAAGACCACTGTTATTGCTGGTGGAAGT
>PDTE01000028.1 GCA_002747135.1 Desulfobulbus propionicus
GGACAAAAGAAAAACTATTCAGGAATGAGTTTTTGGGCACGAGGCTATTTTGTGTCGACTGTTGGTGCTGATGAAGAAGTAGTTCGAGCATATATTCAGAATCAGGAAAAAGAAGACAGTCGTATCGAACAATTGTCTCTGTTCAATAAGTAGACGACCACCGAATGGTGGTCAGTAGATCTTTTTAACATACCGCTTTGAGCGGTTCACAATTACAAAGCCACCGGTTTTACCGGTGGATACTTACTGTTTTTTGATGATTCGTTTGATATCTTTCTCTTTCATAAAGCCACTTTTTTTGAGAATGAATGGTGTTAAATTGTTTTTTTCATTTTAGAGGCTTTTTTCTGTTTAAGCAGCTGTTTTTATTAAAATATTCCGTATTTTTTTCAGCACCTTTATCTTGTCTATTTTTTTCAACCCTGTGATTATACAAATGCTTTATCTTCCGTCAGTAAATAAGTAAGATGTCCCCGGAGCTCGCAAATAAGTTCATTGGCCAGTCCATAGCAAGTAACAAAACGAGTTGTATACTTGTTTTTACAAGTTTTATGAAGCAGGCTTTTCGTGAGCCACTTTCCCCGCAGATTTGCCAGAAGAGTCTGTTTTTTATGTGTCGCTGCAGCATTAAAGCAGTTACATTTTTTCTTTGTGTTTTCTCCAGTTAGGATGGGTTATGCCATGTTTTTTTATCTTGTAATTAAGCGATCTCGGGCTGATGCCAAGTTTGCTGGCCGCATTTTTCTGTACCCAGAGGTTTTCTTCCAGGGCCTTGATTATGAACTCCTTTTCATGCCCCTCCAGTGAACCGGCTGCAGGAAGGTTTGGCGGCGGTGGTGGAGGAGTAACGCCTTGGACGGGAAGCTGAATTGATTCGAGATGAATAATCGTCTCCTCCTCCAGAATAATAGCCCTTTCTATGGTGTTGGCCATTTGTCGAATATTGCCTGGCCAGTCGTAATGTTTAAGAATTTCAAGAGATTCAGGGGAAAAACCTCTGATTGTTCTCTTCATTGAAGCCGCTTCTTTTCGCAACAGCTTTTCAGCTAGAGGGACTAGACAGAGTGGCCGTTCTTTTAAGGTAGGCAGAGTGACTGGCAGTACATTAATTCTGTAATATAAATCCTCCCGGAATTTTCCTTCACTTATCTGCTGGGGCAGGTCCTTGTTGGTTGCAGCAATTATACGTACATCTACTTTGATGGTTTTGTTGCCGCCTATACGCTCAAAGCTTTTCTCTTCAATGACCCGGAGCAGTTTTGCCTGGATTTCAAGCGGTATTTCTCCTATTTCGTCAAGAAAAATTGTTCCACCGTCAGCCTGCTCAAAGCGACCGATCCGTTGTTTTTCTGCCCCTGTAAAAGCCCCTTTTTCGTGGCCAAACAGTTCGCTTTCCAGAAGTGATTCAGGAATATTAGCGCAGTTTATCTTAATGAAGGGCTGCAGATGTCTCGGTGAATTGTAGTGAATGGTTCCAGAGAGAAAACTTTTCCCTGTTCCGGTCTTGCCTGTAATTAAAATGGTGGAGTCAGTGGCGGCAAATTTTTTCAGGCTTTTGATAACAGCTTTGAAATTGGGAGTTTCGGCTATAATAGCATCAAAACTATACTCAATATCCTGTTTCCTCCTCAGGTAATCTATTTCATTTGTCAGTTGACGCCTTTTCAGGGCATTTTGGACAGCAATCTTTATTCTGGTTGGTGAAAACGGTGGCGTTATAAAATCCTGCGCTCCCTTGTGAAAAGCCTCGACAACCAGCTCGGCCTTTTCTGTGGTTGAGGTAATGATTATGGGAGTGTAAGGTGATTGATTGTGGGCAGCGTCAAGCAATTCAAATGTTTTTCCGTTTTCTGGAGCAATATTAATGAAAACAAGGTCGTATTGATTGTGCATGAGTGCACGTTTAAATGATGTACTCTCATTTTGAAAGGTAATGTTAGATGTAGAGGACAGTGCTTCTATAATACTGTTTTTACTTTCTCTTTGTTTTTCGTAGGCCAGGACAGCATACTTGTTTTTCATTCGCATTTCTCATGTTTCGATATTGTTTTTCAAACCCCATTTTTTGTAATCATATCCGACTTTATCATTGAAAGCAATGTGAAATTATGTACCTGCTCCCATCTCACCCATCTTCGGGCGATCACGACCTGCCGCATAAAGAGGATATAGCTGCCAATCGTGCTTGCCCAGATAGGGGCAGCCTGAGAGCAGTTACACGTTTGAGGCAGGTAAAACCAGAGAGGTACACACCCAGTGAGTAGTTACATTTCAGCAATATGAGAATTATAACTGAACAAAATGACAGAGATTTAATGCGGATTGCCCTCAAGCAGGCTAAATATGCCGCCGCAAGAGGAGAGATCCCTGTCGGTGCTCTTCTGGTCAATCAGAAGGGAAGCATTGTTGCGGCCCATGGCAATAATTGCCGACAGGCACATGATCCAACAGGTCATGCCGAAATTCGGGCACTACGTGATGCAGGCCAGCAACTGGAAAATTACCGGTTCCCGGGAACAACTATGTATGTAACCCTTGAGCCATGCGCCATGTGTGCTGCGGCTTTGGTGCATGCACGAATAGAGCGGATCGTCTTTGGTGCGACAGATGCAAAGGCAGGGGCACTGATATCAAAATATTCCATTGGCACGGACGGCAGGCTTAACCACAGTTTTTCCATTACCCAGGGAGTTCTTGAGGAGGAATGCAGGCGGATTTTAGTTCATTTTTTCAGAAAGCGGCGTTAATTTAGCTTGTAAATTTTGTTAACCCGGTTTAATTATTTCACCCCATATCTATGGTATACGTGCAGATAAACGGAGAGGTGACCGAGTGGCTTAAGGTGCACGCCTGGAACGCGTGTGTACGAGAGTACCGAGAGTTCGAATCTCTCCCTCTCCGCCAATATTCTGCAAGTTACCGATAAAACAAAAAAATAAGGATTTCCCGCGCGGTCGTTCCGAAATATTCCGACGAGACTACCAGTCCAAAAACTTTCACAATGCCTCCTTGCTTTCAGGCTGCCCAGATTCGGGTAAGCGCGATTGGCAGCTATTAAAACTATTTTCGTAACTACTCACTGGGTGTGTACCTCTCTGGTTTTACCTACCTCAAAGGTGTAACTGCTCTCAGGCTGCCCATATCTGGACAAGCACGATTGGCAGCTATAGCCCCTCTATGCGGCGGGTCGTGATCGTTCAGAGAGGGGTGAGCTGTGAGTAGTTACCTATTTTCTTCTAAAAACCTTGAAAAAGTTTTACAATTTATTTAAAAAGGGAACTATCGGAGGGAAAACAATGGCGCAATTAAACATTGAAATGCGGGTGCCGGTCTGTATGCAGCAGGAAGGCGACGTTGTTATTGCCCGCTGCCCACTGCTGGAGGTAGCATCCCAGGGGTGCAGCGAAAAAGAGGCACGGGCAAATCTGGTTGAAGCACTCTCCCTTTTCATTGAAACCTGCATTGAAATGGGTACGCTTGACACAGTATTAAAGCAAAGCGGCTTTCGCCAAGTCGCCCAAAAACAGGGTGCCGATGGTAATATTGACGAAGTGAACATCTGCCTGCCCTATGCCACCCTGTCATCAAATGCTCGCGAATGTCACGCCTAACTCCCGTCAGCTGGAAAATATTTGACTGCATCCTCAAATTACTTGGTTTTCATTTTTCCAGGCAAAAAGGAAGTCACCGGGTATATACCAGAAAGAACTTGGCTCGTCCTCTCATTGTCCCGGTACACAGCAAAGATATCGCGGCCGGGATCATCAATAGCAACCTGAACAGCTCCGGCACAAGCAGAGAAGATTATTTCGCGGCACTGGAGCAGTGCAGATAATAAATCTATCGGGGAGCTAACCGGCGAATGAAACGAGTCCGGTTTTTGTGATTTGTTACCTATTAATAACTCAGAAAAAAATACTTTAAAAAGTATTCTGATATTCAATAAAGTCTCCCTCTCCGCCAATGCAAATATCATGATAAGATATTGGCGGCATTTCTTGACGATCTTGCCAGTTACGGGTATAAAGTCAGGATACAATAAGCGACCTAAGGTTTGATAGCCGGGTCCTGTGCAACATAGAATCACGAACCCCGTCAGGTCCGGGAGGAAGCAGCGGCAGTGAAGCTCTATGTGTGCCACAGGGGTGCCTGGCTATCTTTTTTTGTAACTGCTCACAGCTCACCCCCTCTTTGAACGATCACGACCCGCCGCATAGAGGGGCTATAGCTGCCAATCGTGCTTGTCCAAAGATGGGCAGCCTGAGAGCAGTTACACGTCTGAGGTGTGTAAAATCAGAGCGTTACACACCCAGTGAGTAGTTATCTTTTTTTCAAGGGAAACTGTTTTGTCCTACCTCGTTTTAGCTAGAAAATCCCGCCCTCAGCTTTTTAGTGAAGTCGTTGGTCAGAAGACCTGCGTACGTACACTGCAAAATGCTCTGCGCAACGACCGGACTGCTCATGCCATACTCTTCAGCGGTATTCGTGGAACGGGTAAAACGACCCTGGCCCGCCTCATGGCTAAAGCCTTGAACTGTGAAAACCTTCAAGAAGCTGAGCCATGTAATAACTGTACCTCTTGCAGACAAATTATTCAGGGAAAGAGTGCAGATCTCCAGGAGATCGACGGGGCCTCCAACAGAGGTATTCAGGAGATACGAGAATTAAAAGAGAATATACGTTTCATGCCGGCCTTAAGCCGCTATAAAATCATCATTATTGATGAAGTCCACATGCTCACAAATGAGGCCTTCAATGCGCTGTTAAAAACTCTTGAAGAACCACCTGATCATGTCTATTTCATGTTTGCCACGACAGAGCAGCAGAAAGTTCCGGTAACGATTCTGTCCCGTTGTCAACGTTATGAACTCAAACGTATTGCCTCAACTGAACTTGCAGGATATTTCAAAAAAATAGCTGAAAGTGAACGGGTAGAGATCGAGCCGGTTGCGCTTGAGATGATTGCCGGAGAAGCTGATGGCAGTGTACGGGATGGCTTGAGTCTGCTGGATCAAATATTTTCTTATAGCGAAGACAAGATTACCGCTGAAGATGTTTCAACCATTCTAGGTATGGCCAGCCTTGATACTGTTGCCAGGATTGTTGATGCCGTAATGGATAAAGATTTAGCAACTGTTTATACCCTGCTTGAGCGTGTCTACAGCGCGGGTATTGATTCAGGCCGACTGCGAAACGACATTTTGATTTGGGTTCGAAAATTGATCATTTGCCTTGTTAATGCGAACAGCCCCCTGTTGCAGGCGGCAGATGGCGAACTTGATCTTTTAAAAGAAACTGCTGAAAAATATACGCTTGAGTCGTTGACCTGTGTATTTCAGTTATTGCTGGAAGGATTTGAAAAAATACATTATTCAGCCTCTCCCCGACTGGCGCTGGAGTTGGTGCTGCTTAAAATTGTGCAGGTGGGAAACGTAGTATCGGTTGCCAGCCTTGTGTCCTCATTTAACAGGCTTCTTGATGGTGCTGATGTTGAGCCGTTGACAGAAATTGATGCTCCAGATAATACTGCCCAGCCGTCTTTAAGAGAAGGATCAAAAGACGGGCAGGTGGACATAAACGATCACCAAAAGGATTTTGCTGAAAAAGAAAAAATAATCAGCGAAAAAAAACATGCAAGAAGTGAACAGAATCAACCTGCAATAAACAATGCAGCATGTGCAGAAAGAAAGTCATCGAACCAAAAAACATTTTCTCAATCTGATGAAGATGTTCACAAGGCTGTGGCTCAGGGTAAGCCTTCTAAAAAGGCTGCAGAAAATGACAAGGTTAAAGAAAAAGGGGGAAAGGATATTCGCCGTGACTGGGACGACTTTCTCAAATATGTTCATGACAGGCAACCATGGCTATCTGCGGCGCTGAAAGAATCAACCTCTATAAAAAAAGAAGGGGCAGTCCTTCATATTCATTATGATGACAGCTTTGAGTGTGCGCTGATTAAGCAAAAAGAGTATATAAAGCCACTGACAGAATATCTTCTCGACTTTTTTCAGGAAAATCTTGCGATATGCTTTGATGTCTCTGGCGGTACCGGGGGTGAGATCAATCCAGAGGACGGGCAGAAACCTCATATAGAAAGAAAGAAACTGGCCAATGATCCATTGGTGCTGTCAGCACTTGAAATATTTAATGGTCAGGTAGGTGATATTCGAACCGGCCAGAGGTTCAGGAGGACACTAGGCTGATGAAGAAGAAAGGTGACTGCTCCCAACTCGTCTATATTTGAGCGAACTCAAAGCAGGTACGGGCCTTAAAAGCATGTGAAACCAAGGGGGGAGTCCCTGTGCCTAGCAGCGAGGAAAGACAAAAAACTATAACAGGTTACAATAACAATGAATATGAATGATTTGATAAAGCAGGCCCAACAGTTTCAGGAAAAGCTCTCAGGAGTACAGCAAGAGCTTTCACAAAAGCGAGTCGTCGGGAGTGCCGGGGCCGGAATGGTCTCAGCCGAGTTCAACGGCAATGGTGAATTGTTACATTTGCGTATAGAGCCGGGCATAATCAAACCCGATGAAGTTCAGCTGCTTCAGGATTTAGTCGTCTCTGCAGTGAACGACGGCCTGCATAAGTCAAAACAGATGGGGAAAGAAGAAATGACGAAACTGACTGGCGGGTTAAATATTCCCGGGCTTACTTAATCGAAGCCGGGAAGGTTAACCATGCATATTGTTCCTCCTGCTCTTGACAGATTAATCAGGGAGCTGGGTACTCTCCCCGGTATCGGAGAGAAAACCGCAACCAGGCTTGCATTGTACATTCTCAGAAGGCCTGCATCCGAGGCGGCAAAAATTGCGGAGGCGTTTAGTCAGCTGCACAACTGTATAGGGCTTTGCTCCACCTGTTATACTTTTTGTGAAGAAGACCAGTGTGACGTATGCCGTGATCAGAGCAGAACACGTTCACTGGTGTGTGTCGTAGAAGAACCTGGTGATTTACTGGCCATTGAAAAAACAGCCAGCTTTCAGGGCGTGTATCATATCCTTCATGGTTCACTGGCACCAATGGACGGAATAGGGCCAGATGAATTGAAAATAAAAGAACTGCTTAAACGGATAAAGACAGATGGTATTCAAGAGGTTTTAATTGCCACCAGTTCGACCGTTCCAGGGGAGGCAACAGCCTCTTATCTGATTGATATATTGGAGAAATTTTCTGTTCGTACAAGTAGGCTGGCTTGTGGCATACCCATGGGAATGGATATAAAATACGCGGATATTCATACTCTTGGCCGGGCAATAGAAACCCGCCAGCAGTGCTCCTGAAACGGCTCGCAAAAGCCCTGTTTTGTTCTTGACAAAATTAGATATTATAAGTAATAATTGAAAATTGCTCTTTTTATTTCTTGAATCTGAAATGCTTCAAGAAAACAGTTTTATATAGGCGCGTAACTCAGTGGGAGAGTGTCACCTTGACATGGTGGAAGTCGGCGGTTCGAAACCGCCCGCGCCTACCAGAATGACAAAAGGCTAAGATGTTGAGGCAGAATTGTCTCCTCTCTATAGCCTTTCCTTTTTACAGGTGTAAATGGCACAGATAGCAGTCTCAGTACAGGATGGCGAGCAAAAACAGTTTGAAGCAGGAGTAAGTGTTGCTGAAGCTCTTAAGCTGCTGGTTTCCAATAAGCAGCGCAAGCAGATTATTGCAGCCGTTTGCAATGGAAAGTCAGTGGATCTGCACACAGAGCTGCGGGAGGATACTATACTTTCTCCCATTCACATTTCATCAGAAAAGGGACTTGAGATTTTACGTCATTCAGCTGCGCATATTATGGCACTTGCCGTGAAAAAGCTCTATGGCAATGAGGTCAAGGTAGCGATAGGACCGGCAATAGAAGATGGCTTTTATTATGACTTTGATCGTGAAAAAGCCTTTACTCCTGATGATTTTGAGGCCATAGAGATGAAAATGGCCGAGATTGCCCAGTCTCGTTTGCCTTTTGTCCGCAGGGAATTGACTCGCCAGGAGGCTCAGGATTTATTCAGTCAGTTAGGGGAAACCTATAAAGTTGAATTGCTTGAAGAGATGGAGGAAGAATACGTTTCCATTTATGAGCAGGACAGCTTTATTGATCTTTGCCGGGGACCACACCTGCCTGACTCGTCATGGCTAAGCGTGTTCAAACTGCTCAGGGTGGCAGGATCATACTGGCGCGGCGATGAACGCCGCCAGATGCTCACCAGGATTTACGGCACTGCGTTCAGGGACAAAAAGGGGTTAAAGAGATATCTCAATCAACTGGAAGAGGCGCGCAAACGGGACCATCGAAAACTTGGCAAGGAGCTTGGTCTGTTTACCATAGAAGAACAGGTCGGTCCAGGGCTTATCCTCTGGCAGCCTAAGGGGGCATTGCTTCGCAGACATATTGAAGATTACTGGAAAGACGAGCATTACAAAAACGGGTATCAGCTCCTGTATACGCCTCACATAGCAAAGCAAGATTTATGGAAGACCTCTGGGCATCTTGATTTTTATGGCGAAAACATGTACTCGCCTATGGAAATTGACGAGGTGCGATATCAATTGAAACCGATGAACTGCCCGTTTCATATCGGGGTTTACAATTCATCAAAGCACAGTTATCGGGAGTTTCCTCTCCGCTGGTGCGAACTCGGAACAGTGTATAGATATGAGCGTACCGGATCCCTGCATGGGCTTATGCGGGTAAGAGGGTTCACCCAGGATGATGCGCATATTTTCTGTCGTCCAGACCAGCTTGAAGAGGAAATTTTTCATATTATCGATCTTAATCTGCATATTCTTAAAACCTTTGGCTTTGCAGAATATGATGTTTATCTTTCTACCCGGCCTGAAAAATCAGTGGGATCAGACGAGCACTGGGAGTTGTCAACCAATGCTTTGAAACAAGCCCTGAAGAAAAAAGGGCTGGGTTACGCTGTTGACCCCGGTGAAGGGGTCTTTTACGGGCCGAAGATTGATATAAAGATCAAGGATCAACTGGGACGATCATGGCAGTGTTCAACAATTCAGGTTGATTTTAATCTGCCTGAACGATTTAAGATGAAGTATACTGGTGATGACGGTAACGAACACCAGCCCATTATGATCCATCGGGCTTTGATGGGATCCCTTGAGCGCTTCATTGGTGTCATTATTGAGCACTATGCGGGCGCGTTCCCCCTATGGATGACACCAGAGCAGGCCAGGATTATGAATATTACTGATAATCAGGCTGAATACTGTGAGCATGTCTTTATGCAGATGCGGGCTGCCGGGGTCAGAATTGAAAAAGATCTGCGCAACGAGAAGCTTAATTATAAAATTCGTGAAGCACAGCTCATGAAAACGCAATACATGCTGATTGTCGGAGATCGGGAAAAAGAAGAGGGAACGGTAACAGTACGGCTGCGAAGCGGTGAAAACCTCCCTGCAATGAAACCTGAAAAGTTTATAGAGCTTGTTCAGAACGAATGCGGGGAAGAGCTTAATCACTAATCCGGCTTTCTCATGAACATTTTGTCTAACTGCTCTCAGGTCACCCATCTTCTGCGATCGCGACCCGCCGCATAGAGGGGCTCTAGCTGCCAATCGCGCTTGCCCGAATCTGGATAACCTGAAAGCAGCTACAGGCGTAAAGCAAGTGAAACCAGGGTGATACCTGCCCTGTGAGTAGTTACCATTTTGTCTGCTTTGAGAGGCAATACCCAAAAAAATCGGGTTAGTGTTATGTCAACGATGAAATGTCAGTATATTGGACGGTTTTTTGGCCTTATTCAGCCTTGTTCCGAGTTGCATAGTACTGGCTGTGTGACACAGGGCAAGGCCGCGCAGGGGCTGAAAAAACAGGGAAGACACGACTGAACAGCGTGGACAGGCACTGGTGCAGTGTATGTTGAACGTATTATGCAATGAGGAGGAATAGAGATTAAAAAACGAGGTAGAAAACTTCCACAACAGCAGGAAATAAAGGTACGGATAAACGAGGATATCAAATATCCTCAGGTGCGGCTTATCGGCGAGGATGGCTCCCAGCACGGTATCGTGAGTTCCAGAGAGGCAATTGATATTGCTTATGACCAGGGGCTTGATCTGGTTGAGGTTTCTGACAAGGCAGATCCACCTGTCTGTCGGGTCATGAACTACGATAAGTACCGTTACGACCTGAAGAAAAAACAGCAAGAAGCAAAGAAAAAGCAAACGGTCATAGAGACCAAGGAGATGAAGTTCAGACCAAAGACCGAAGAGCACGATCTGAATTTCAAAATTAAAAAAATCAAGCAATTCCTTGGTCAGAAAAATAAAGTAAAAGTTACCATGCGATTCAGGGGGCGGGAAATTGTTTATGCCCAATCCATAGGGCTTGAGGCCCTCAATAAGATTGCAGATGCTCTTGCTGAAGACTGCGTCATTCTTCAGGAACCAAAAATGGAAGGGCGACAGCTCGTAATGTTTGTCGGTCCAAAGACATAAAGGGGTCATGATTTCAGGGGCATCAAGACGGCCTACATGTATTTGAGCGTACCTGCTTTCAGGTTACCCATCTTCGGGCGATCACGATTGACCGCATAGAGGATCTGTAGCTGCCAATCGTGCTTGCCCGAATCCGGGCAGCCTGAAAGCAGGTACAGAGGTAAAGCAGGTAAAATAAAGAGGTTACATGCCCCGTGAGTAGTTACATTTGAGCAGAAAAATATATGAGTAACTGATTACGGACACTTCGTCTTTGCTCAATTCGGTTGAATCCGTGGTCAGGGAGTTACACGTCAGAATAAGAAAATAACACAGAGGCGCAGACCCCGTGTCGGCTACATGTACAATCCATATGTATGCCAGGATAGTTGTATTAAGGAGAAAAAAGCATGCCGAAAATGAAGACAAACAAAGGTGCAGCAAAACGTTTTCGTGCAACTGGATCAGGAAAAATCAGAAGAAGTAAGGCCTTTACGTCTCATATCCTGACCAAGAAATCAACGAAACGTAAACGAAATCTACGGCAGAATGGCTTGATAGCAGAAGCTGATGTTAAGTCAGTCAGGCGCATGCTGCCATATCTGTAACATATAACTCAGCGTGGCTGGATCAGGTTTGCCAGCCACAAACGAATCATGAAAGCTCGTTACTTCGGCAAGGGGTGGTGGGTATCACTTCCACTGAGAGACTTTCGGATAAAAGTACCTGTTCCCAGGACACTTCTTTGAGTGGTTACGGGACTATAGCTGCAAATCGTGCTTGCCAGAATCTGAACGAGCTGAAAGCTGGTGCAGAAGTAAAACAGGTAAAATCAGGGTAGTACATGCCCAGCGTGAGTAGGTACCAAAAAAATAACTTACCTATTTATTTAACATAGAAAAATTTTCGGAGTTAGAGTTATGGCACGCGTTACACGTGGCTTTAAGGCACGCCGTCGAAGAAATAAGGTATTAAAACTGGCAAGGGGATTTAGAGGGGGACGGCATCGACTTTTTCGATCTGCCACAGAAGCCGTTGATCGAGCTCTCTGCTATGCCTACCGCGACAGAAGAACGAAAAAAAGAGATTTCAGGCGCCTTTGGATTACCAGGATCAGTGCTGCGGCCAGGACAAATGGAACCAACTATTCCCGGCTCATGAATGGCTTGCGGAACAACAACATTGAACTTGATCGTAAAGTACTTTCACACATTGCTATTGTTGACCCTGCTGCTTTTGCCGCCGTGGTTGAGGCATCTGGTCAACAAAAAGCTGCAGGATAATTCATTCTTATGAAAAAAGAACTGCAGCGTCTGAAAAAAGAGGCTGAAGAACAGCTGCAAACCATCAAGGCGGATGAACTCGAAGATTTTCGGGTTAAGTATCTGGGCAGAAAAGGCGGGCTGTTGACTGGAGTAATGCGCCGGCTAGGGGAGGTTGCCAAAGAAGAGCGCCCTCAAGTAGGGGCCCTGGCTAACTCGGTCAAGACGGAGATCGAAGCACTCTTTGAAAACAAAAAGCAAGAGCTGGCAGATCGTATTATCACACAATGTCGAACAGATGTGGACACCAGCTTGCCAGGGCGTTTTCTCCCTTTTGCCAAGCTGCATCCAGTTACCCAGGTAATGGAGGAAATCTGCAGTGTTTTTTCGGCACTGGGGTTCTTTATTGCCGAAGGTCCTGATGTTGAGTCCGACTACTATAATTTTGAAGCACTCAATATCCCCAGGCATCATCCGGCCCGTGATATGCATGATACCTTCTATGTCACCGATTCCATTCTTCTTCGAACCCATACTTCACCTATGCAGGCCAGAATTATGGAAAACGAAGAGCCGCCACTTCGCTATATCGCCCCGGGAAAGGTGTATCGCTGTGATTCAGATATAACCCACACCCCCATGTTCCATCAGGTGGAAGGGTTTCTCGTTGACAGAGATGTGTCATTTGCAGATTTAAAGGGGGTGTTGACCAGCTTTACCCATGCCATGTTTGAAAAAGAACTGGTGCTTCGTTTTCGACCCAGTTTTTTTCCGTTTACAGAACCGAGTGCCGAGGTTGACATTTCCTGTGTTATGTGTGAAGGGAACGGGTGTCGGGTCTGCAAGAGAACCGGATGGCTTGAGATCCTCGGCGCTGGTTTGATTGATCCGGAAGTAATGAAAATGGTTGGATATGACCCGGAAAAATATTCTGGATTTGCATTTGGGCTGGGCGTTGAGCGTATAGCCATGCTCAAATATGGCATAGATGACATCCGTCTGTATTATGACAATGATCTTCGCTTTCTCTCCCAGTTTTAATTAAGTTTACCGTACCTGATCATGGGCACCACTTCATCTTTACAGATCACTCTTTCCCGCATACTCTTGTACACGAAAGTCTCGCTTCGCCTGCTTACCTGCTCAAAAGAGTGCCTGCCCAATTCTGTTGCACCCGTGACCAGTTACAGGTCAGAAGTAGATAATAACGCTTAAAGTACAAACACCGTGATTTTGGTTACAGTTTACCAGTTCTGTGCTTGTGTAACTCTACTGTTTTACCCGTCTATTGAAGAAAAACAGGAAATCTGATGAAATTCACTCTTAGCTGGCTCAGCAATTTTGTGTCATTGGAAGGGCTGGATGCCTCATTATTGTCTGACAAACTTACCATGCTTGGCCTGGAGGTCGAGGCTGTTGAGGAGTTGTTTGCTGAGCTGGATATTTTTGTAACCTGCCGGGTTGAAAAAGTAGAAAAACATCCTGATGCCGACAAATTGACAGTATGTTCCGTTACTGTAGGGAAAGGCGAGCCCCTTTCCGTCGTGTGTGGTGCTCCCAATGTACAGGAGGGAATGGTGTCAGCCCTGGCGCTGCCTGGCACAAAGCTTCCTGACGGAACGAAAATCAAAAAAGCTAAAGTAAGGGGGGTGGCATCCAATGGTATGCTTTGTTCTGCCCGAGAGCTTGGTTTAAGTGAAGATCATACCGGCATCATGGAACTGGACCGCTCACTCCCATCAGGAGCACCCCTGGCCACAGCATTGGGGCTGCGTGATACCGTGATTGAAGTTGATCTGACTCCGAACAGGCCAGATTGCGCCAGTGTAATGGGCATTGCCCGTGAAGTTGCCAGTATCCAGGGTCTGAGGATGAACACACCTGTATCCGACTATACCCCTCTTACAGGAAAAGGCCTGGATTACAGGGTAACTATTGAAGAGCCTGAATTATGCCCACGTTATGCCGCAAGGAAGGTGTGTAATGTCACAATAAAACCTTCTCCGTTGTGGATGCAGCAGCGCTTGTTGGCCGTCGGTATGCGGCCAATCAATAATATTGTTGATATTACCAACTATGTTATGCTTGAGATGGGGCAGCCGCTGCATGCCTTTGATTTTGATACCCTTAAAGGAAAGGCCATTGTTGTTCGAAAGCCAAAAAAAGACGAACTGGAATTTGTCACCCTGGACAACAGCACGCGAACCCTTGATTCGGATATGCTGATGATCTGTGATGCAGAGGAGCCGATAGCTGTAGCCGGGATAATGGGCGGCCTGAACACGGAAGTAACAGAGGAAACGGTTGATATCTTGCTTGAATCAGCCTGCTTTAATGCTGTTTCAGTGCGCAAGAGCTGTCGGCGGCTTAATATCCCGTCAGAAGCGTCGTATCGTTTTGAGCGTGGTGTAGATCCTGAACTTGCACCCAGGGCACTTGAAAGGGCGGTTGCTCTTATAGAAAAATATGGTGATGCGCAGGCAGAACATACTGGCATTGACGCGTACCCGGGGGCGAGGAAGCCTTTGGAACTCACATTACGTACAGACAGAGTTTGTAAATTACTTGGCATTCAGTTGCGCCAGGATACGATAGCTGAATATTTGCGAAGTATTGAATTTGAGGTAGTTCATAACACCCCTGATGATCTTGGCGTCACCGTCCCTACGTTTAGAGTTGATATCGAACGCGAAATTGACCTGATCGAAGAAGTAGCTCGTTTGGTTGGTTATAACGAAATACCGACTGCCAGCCCAAGGATTGCCATGCAGCATCCAAAACCGGACAGCATGCGGGAAATGAAAACAAAAATTGCCCACATCCTTACTGCTCAAGGGGTTTATGAAGCAATTAACTACAGCTTTGTTACCGAGAAACATCTTGATTACTGCCTGCTGGGCAAAGATGACCAAAGGCGCAAGGTAACCCGACTGCTTAATCCCCTATCAGAGGATCAAGGGATTATGCGCTCTATGATATTACCAGGCTTGCTTGAGAATGTTCGACGCAACTGTAATTATCAGCAGCAGGACGTACGACTCTTTGAGGCAGGGAAAGTATTCGAGGAGTGCGGAGAAGGACTTCCCGTTGAGTACCAGCAGCTTTGCGCAGTTATCAGCGGTAATCGGTATCCAGAAGGGCAGCCGCTTTATTTTTCAGGAAATAACGCTGATTTTTATGATATCAAAGGGCTTGTGGTCAGCATAATCCAGACATTGCGTTTAACTGATGTTGTGTTGCAGCCACTTGTTGCTGAGACTGAAAATACCGTCGCGCCTTATTGTCAGCCTGGTTGTGCTGAAGAGTTAAGGTATGGCGGAGAGCGAATCGGGCTGTATGGCATGGTACACGAACAGACCATACGTAACTTCGATATTAAACAGAATGTCTTTTTTCTTGAAATTGATCTGGACAGGCTTGGTACTTTGTCGGCGAAGCAGAAACAATTTGTACCTCTGCCAAAATTTCCTTCTGTGAGAAGGGATATAGCCTTGCTTGTACCGAGTTCCGTACAGGCGGGAAAAATATTGGAGACGATTAAGAGACAAAAGCAAAAACTTGTTGAATCCATAGATATTTTTGATGTATACCAAGGAGAAACTATTGAAAAGGGTATGAAGAGTGTGGCCTTGTCTGTAATGTATCGCTCTTCTAAAAAAACCCTTGATGATAAAACAGTTGATCATGTGCATGATTCAATAGTTCAATTATTGATGAACCAATTCAAAGCCCGCTATAGAGAAGGGACGTAAAGAGTATGAAGAAGAAAAATGTGACCAGAAAAGAGCTCGCCATATCCGTTAATGAAAAACTTGGAGTCTCCCAGAGAAGCGCGGCAGAAATAGTTGACACAGTTTTTTTAACCATGAAAGAAACCATGGTAGCAGGAGAGTCAATAAAGCTCGTCCAGTTTGGAACACTCTCAGTCAGAGATAAAGCACCAAGAAGAGGCCGGAATCCGAGGACAGGAGAATCTATGACTATTACAAAACGGCAGATGGTCTCTTTTCGTCCAAGTAAACGTTTGAGGGAGCGCTTGAATCAATAAGAGATAATACCTGATGCAAAGCGGCACGCCTGATACCGACAGGATACCTGAAAAAAAATACTTCCGTATAGGGGAAGCAAGTAAACTGGTTGGTGTTGATGCCCATGTTTTGCGTTACTGGGAAACCGAATTTATTTTTATAAGGCCTTTTCGAGGAAAGTCAAAACAAAGGTTATATCGACGGCAGGATATCCAGAATCTGCTGCAGATTCGGTACCTGCTCCATGAGGAAGGATTTACCATTGCCGGTGCACGTAAGTTTTTGCTGCGAAACAAAACAAAGCCATCTGAATCCGGCCATGATGGCAGGCCTTTTGATAATGATAAGCTGTTGATGCATATAAAGCAGGAACTGGAGGGAATTCAAGAACAGTTACGTACATGCATGAATTATTGTAGGCAAAAATGACTTTTTCTATTATGAATAAGCGGGTATTTGCTGGTAGTGAATAAATCTTTGGATTTTTCGTCCTGATTCAGGTTATATTTAGTCAGTCTGAATGGTAGCGGCTCTCAGCTCACCCAGGTTCGGGCGATGTCCAGGCTCGGCCTCTGAAACAGTTATGGACGCAAAGTAAGCAAAACCAAGGTAGTACATGCCCTTGAAGCAGGGATGCAAAATAAGGAGTTGTTCATTTCCAATTCCTGCTAAAAATATAGAGAGCAGATAAGATCAGGGGATTACACGCCCCGTAAGTAGTGACAAGAGCGGAACGTAGCGCAGCCTGGTAGCGCACCTGAATGGGGTTCAGGGGGCCGGAGGTTCAAATCCTCTCGTTCCGACCATTTTTTACAGGGTAAAATTAACAGGTTATCTGTTATTTTACCCTGTTTTTGTATCCAGAAGGCCGCACAGTTCGTCAGGCTAACCCGTATTTCTCCTGAACATCTTGTCTCATTTGAGAAGAAATACATCCAAACACATGTCTGTGATGTCAGTGAGCAGACTCAGATTTTGCCAAAAATGTTCACCAAAGGTCAGCTCAGGCAGTACCTCTTCGCCAGTATTTTGGCAACACATGTACCCAGGTATAATGAGTTACCATAAGCTGCCTTTTGACGGTGGCTTCGCATCTCAAGAGAACCTTAGGCAGGCATAGGAAAAGGGTGTTAAAGATGTTTGTTTCTCCAAAAATAACTCCTCACAGGTCACCCCTCTTTGAACGATCACGACCCGCCGCATAGAGGGGCTATAGCTGCCAATCGTGCTTGCTCAAATCTGGGCAACCTGAAAGCAGTTACAGGCCTGCAATAAGTGAAACCAGTACCCTAAGTAATTACAACGCTTCTAAAGATTGATCGGTATCATATGCCTGTTTATGAATATACAGCACTTGACAGCGCAGGAAAAAAAACAAAAGGAATTCTTGATGCAGACAGTGTATCCATTGTTCGGCAGAAAATCAGGGCGCAGGGTAAGTACCCTGTTGATATCAAGGAAACGAATGTCAAAATAAAAAAAAAGGGCTCTCGCAGCTCGCTCCTGCAACTTGGCCGGGGCATAAAATCGCAGGAGATTCATATTGCAACCAGGCAGCTGGCAACTCTTCTCGGGGCTGGCATTCCCCTTGTTCAGTCATTGAACGGCCTGATTGAACAGACCACAAACCGCCATTTTCAGACCATCATTGCTCAAATAAAAGATGCCGTCAATGAGGGCAACTCCCTTACCGCCGCCCTGCAGGAGCACCCTCGGTTTTTTTCTAAAATATATGTCAACATGGTGAGGGCAGGAGAGGCTTCCGGCTCCCTTGATGTCGTCCTGGAACGACTTGCTGAATTTGGTGAGAACCAGGCAGCCCTTCGTTCCCGCATAAAGGCGGCAATGCTTTATCCGATTCTCATGGCCATTGTCGGTTCAATCGTCCTGTTTTTGCTCATGACATTTGTTGTCCCGAACATCACCTCGATCTTTGAGGGCAGCAAACAGGCCCTTCCTTTGCCGACAAGACTCCTCATAGCGACAAGCACCTTTTTTCAACGCTACTGGTGGGGTATTCTCCTCTTTCTCAGCGTTGTCTTTGTCGGTATAAAGCAGTTTATCCAGAGACCATTGGGGAAAAAAATATGGGATCAACAAAAATTGACTCTGCCAGGCCTCAGGGATCTCAACAGCAAAATCGCCTCAGCCCGACTTGGCCGTACCCTGGCAAGTCTTCTTGCTGCAGGAGTACCACTTACTTCATCCCTTAAAATAGTAAAAAACATCCTCAATAATGTCATCTTATCAGAAATAATTGATAACGCCGGCGAAGAACTTGAAAAAGGCAAAAGCCTCGCTCAGTTTCTGAGAGGGAACCAATATTTTCCCCCCATGCTGGTACAGATGATTTCGGTCGGCGAACAGAGCGGTGCCATGGAAAAAATGCTTGAAAAAGCTGCTGACAGTTATGAAAAAGAGGTGGAGTCGAGAATCCTCGGCCTGACTTCACTCATTGAACCGGTCATGATTCTGGCGATGGGCCTGGTGGTGAGTTTTATTGTTATTTCCATCCTGCTGCCGATTTTTGCAATGAATCAGCTTATAGGTTGAGGGCCCAGGCAATAGACTTTAAAAAGGCCATTGTTCTCAAATAATCGGCAGATAAAAAAGAGAGAAAACAAATAGTTTGTCCGAACATCTGTTCAAAAACAGATGTTCATTTCCCGAAGTTCCGATTTGCATGCTTTGTTATGGTTGAAGGCTATCTGGTCCAGTCATGCTGATGTATATGAAAAGTCTCTCAGGGGAAGAGATACCCTTTCCTTGCCGAAGTGACGAGCTTTCATGGTTCGTTTGTGGCTGGCAAGCCTGATGATCCATCCATGCTGGTTAGTAGAGACCGCTGACGTAACGAATGGACTCCAGATAGCTCTTATTCGCCGTCTCAGGATCAACTTCCAGATGTGACAGAAGCGATTCCAGCAGAGAGGGCAGGTTCTGCTCATACGCTTTGGCCACCTGGAGAAAAACGAAGTAACTTCCTTCCCCATCCACCAGTGCTTGCTTGACCTCCTCATGTAGAGGAAGGTTCTCCAGTGCTTTTGCCATGGTAGCGTCAAGCATCACGTCGAGGGCAGAAAATAACCCCATCATAAATGCCTCAGTGGCCATTTCCTTGTACCTGCTCGCTTTGCAGAGAAGCTCACAAAATTTTGCCCTGCCAAGAACCAGGCGCACCAATTCAGCCGGTTTTTCTGTGGATACCTCGGAAATAACCAAAAGCATCAGAAAACGACGCAGCTCTATTTCTCCCAGGTAAACAATCGCGTGCTTGACGTCTGTTATTTCATGGACGCGGCCAAAATATGCTGAATTAAGAAAGCGGAACAGCTTATAGCTGATTGCGATGTCATGAGAGATGATTTCATGAAGCCTGTCCAGGCTTGTCTGTTTTCGGGAGATCTCCTGCAACAGCTGCAGCAAGTTGACCTTGGCGGCAGAAAGTTCCTGGATTTTTATATTTTCGGGACGAGAGAAAAAATACCCCTGAAAATAGGAAAAGCCAAGTTTGCGCGCCTTTTCGTATTCAGCCTGAGACTCAACCTTCTCGGCAAGCAGTTTGACCTTGTACCCGGCCAGTATCTTAAGCGTATGAATAATAGTATCAGGCGGGGTCAGGCGGACGTCAATTTTGACAATATCAGCCAACTCTACCAGCGGCAGCAGTTCTTGGTCAAAAACAAAATCATCGAGAGCGATACGGTATCCGTCCTCGCGAAGCTGGCGACATACCTGCAGTACCTTCTGGGTTGGTTTTACATCTTCAAGTACCTCCACAACGATCTGTGATTTTGGAAAAGAGGCGGGTAGATTACGTTCCAGCAATTCCTGGGTAAAATTAATGAAACAGGGGCGGTAGCTAGAGATCTCTTCGATTTCTTTTGTCAGAAAAGCGCTTGAAAGAAGCGTCGCGGTTGCCTTGTCCCCGTCTGCTGCTGCCATTGAAATATCACTTTTGCCTCGATACAGCAGCTCATAGGCAAACAGGTTCAGGTGAACGTTCAAAATAGGTTGCCTGGCAATAAACAGTTCCATAATCTTCCCGTTTTCTTTTAGTGTCCTGTCAGCGACGAAATGTCAGTATATTGCGCCGGATTTTTCTTGTCCTTACGCAGTCAGAATGGCACGTATCACTTTGGTTTTACTTGCTTTACCTCTGTAACTACTTTCAGGTTTCCCGGATTTGGGCAAGCGCGACTGGCAGCTATAGCCCCTCTATGCGGCGGGTCGTGATCGTTCAAAGAGGGGTGGCCTGTGAGGAGTTACGCCAAAATAAGAAAGCCCCTGCCGCAGAGGCAGAGGCTTTAACCGCGGGCTGAATTCCATCAACCGCCACAAGAACCTGTAGAGCAGGAGCCTGTGCTGCAACCGCCGCCACCAACAGGATTGGCTGAAGTAATGGAAAAGCCCGATCGGTATCCCGCTTCAATAAAGTCGACTTTTATTGAACCGCAGGTCGTCATCAAGCTGTTTTCTACCAGAAACTGGAGTGTATCTTTTTCAAATGTCTTGTCATCTTCTTTTGGCTCATCCAGAGCCAGCCCCAATGAGGGGCCTGCTCAGCCACCCTGCATCAGGGCGATGCGAATGGCAGATTCAATATTGTTTTGCTCTTTGTAAGATTTTAAATTTTTTACCGCTGACTCGGTTACTTCAAACATTCTTTCCTCCTGAAGAGTGGGCTGTCGGCATCCCTTATCGGGATGGTATTCATACCTGGTACCTGCTCCCAGTTCGCCCCAGTTTGGGCAAGCTGGGAGCAGGTGCCAGGCTTAAAGTGGAACCAGGGAGGTACATACCCTGTGAGTAGTTACCATACCATTGTATACTACCTTTTAAGACAGGGTGTTCACAATGTCAACTCCCAGAGGCGTGCAGGAGTTAACATTTATTTGCGTATAAGGAACGGATAGAAGTCCCGGCAAATCGCCATTACCAGAAATAGTGCCAGCCACACCTGCCAGAAACAATAGCTGATTTGTAACCAGCCACGGGGTCTGTTTCAGTGTTATGCTCTGTTTCTGATGTGTAACTGGTTACGGGCACTTCTTCTTACTCGCTGTCATCGCTGCCTGCTTCCCCTCCAACTTCAGGCAGAAAATCTTGAAAGACCTTACCATACATCTCCCACAAGGTAATAAACAATGCGGCAATAATCGGGCCGATAATGATTCCCAAAAGCCCAAACATGCCTATTCCCCCCAGCGTACTGAACAGAACAAACAACTCATGCATTTCGGTGTCCTTGCCGACCAGTCTTGGCCGAACAAGATTGTCCAGGTTACCTGCAACTCCTCCACATATTATCAGCAAAATAAAAACGGCCTTGAAATCACCGGCCAAAGCCATAATCACCAGGGCCGGGAACCAGATAACAGCCGTACCAAATGCCGGGATTATGGACATGACAGCCATTATACTCCCCCAGAAAACCGGCCCATGTATCCCCGCTAAACCAAAGGCCAGGCCACATATCGAGCCCTGCATGATACCAATTATCAGGGTGCCCTTCATGGTTGCACCGGCAACTGAAGTAAAACGATGAAGCAGAACCTGTTCATCACTGTCATGCAGGGGCAGATAATAAAGAATTTTATGCAGAAAGGCCTTGCCAGAGGAAAGAAAGAAGAACATGACATAGAGCATAATAAAACCGTTGAACACCGCGTTCACCGTCATTTTCGTTACAGACGACAGGCTGTTGATCAGAAAAGAAGATATGTTGCCAACTATCAGCCCGGCCCTGGCGACAAGAACATTCCGATACTCAAGGATATAATTATGATACGGTATTTTTTCGATATAGCCGCTCAATAGACCCGGTTCATTGATAAACCCCTGTATCCAGGGCGTCACCGACTGCCCGACACTGATGGCCTGAGAAACAACCACACCCATCAGAACGGCCATGGGGATAAGAACCAGCAGAACCATGCCCAGGATAACCAAAAATGAAGCAAGGTTGCCTCTCCCTCCCAACCTGCTGCTCATCCAGCTGTGAACAGGATTGATCATGGCCGACAAAAGGCCTGCCATGAAAATCGGCATGAGGTATTGCCTGATCATGGTTAAAAACAAGAGGGAAATACCGAGAACCAGGATAAGCAGAACCGATTTACTGACTCTTTCTCGCTTCATATGGGAACGCTGTTTATTACCAGTAAGTGCTGACAGGGCATGTACCACCCTGGTTTCACCTGTGAGACTGGCTGCTATAGCCCCTCTATGCGGCCAGTCGTGATCGCCCGAAGATGGGTAAGCTGGGAGCAGTTACAAAAAATGTCAACTGCTCGCATGGCATGTATCATCCTGATTTCAATTGATTTGCGCCCATAACTGCTTACAGGTTGGCCAGATTTGGGCAAGCACGACAGGCTGCTATAGCCCCTCTATGCGGCCAGTCGTGATCGCCCGAAGATGGGTAAGCTGGGAGCAGTTACAAAAAATGTTGAGCAGCTTGAACCTGAACAGTCGTCAGGCGGGAAAGCTGCTCAGGCTCGATGATATAGGGTGGCATGATATAGACAAGGCGACCGAAAGGCCGTATCCAGACCCCTTGCTCCACAAAAAAACGCTGCATTGCTGCCATGTCCACCGGCTTTTTCATTTCAATTACCCCTATCGCCCCTAATACCCGTACGTCGCTCACGCTGTCAAGGTCAGCGGCAGGAGCGAGTTCATCTTTGAGTTGAGCCTCAATTACGGCAACTCGCTCATACCATTGACCTGCAAGCAGCAGGTCAATGGAGGCAGAGGCAATGGCACAGGCCAGAGGGTTAGCCATAAAGGTTGGCCCGTGCATGAATACGCCGGAAGGCCCCTGGGAAATAACGGTTGCCACCTCGTCAGTTGCAAGTGTTGCTGCCAGGGTCATATACCCGCCGGTAAGGGCCTTGCCCAGGCACATTATATCAGGAGATATCCCGGCATGATCGGCAGCAAACAGCTGTCCGGTTCTGCCAAATCCTGTTGCTATCTCATCAAAGATAAGCAGGACATCATAGGTGTCGCAGAGTTCCCGAAGCCCTTTAAGATACTCCGGATGATAAAACCACATGCCCCCGGCACCCTGAACAATCGGTTCAACAATGACGGCAGCAATCTCCTCATGGTGCACTGCCAGTATCTGCCTGGCAGTCTCTATATCATCAGGATCCCAGTCATCATCATAGCGGCATTGCGGCCGGGGAGCAAAAAACTGTTTGGGCAGGGAGCTCTCAAAGAGCGTATGCATTCCAGTCACCGGATCACAGACTGACATAGCGTCAAAGGTGTCGCCATGATAGCCGCCGCGTATGGTGAGCATACGGTGTTTCCGGGGGCCAGTTTTGGTGAATGCGTATTGAAGTGCCATCTTCATAGCCACCTCTACGCTCACAGAGCCTGAGTCACAGAAAAACACCTTGTTCAGCTGTCCGGGGGTCATGCCCACGAGACGTTTTCCCAGCTCAACCGCAGGTCTGTGTGTAAAACCGCCAAACATGACATGGGCCATCTTGTCCAGCTGGGTCCTGGCCGCAGCGTCCAGAACTGGATGTCGATAACCATGAATCATCGACCACCAGGAGGACATGCCATCAATCAGGGAAGTACCGTCTTCAAGAGTAATATAGACTCCCGAGGCCGAAGCCACTGGAAAAACCGGCAGGGGATCAATCGTTGAGGTATATGGGTGCCAGAGATGGTTTCGATCAAAAGAAAGGAGGGCTGAATCAGTCATGACACAATTCTTTCTCCGGTGCAAAGACAAACCCCATGGCCCGGAGCTGTCTTTTATCTTCAGCGATACCGGAGCCGGTTGTGGTTAGATAATTACCCACGATAGCTCCATTTGCGCCAGAGGTAAAGCATTTATATTGATCCGCACCAAGTTGCTGACGTCCCCCTGCCATACGAATAACAGCATGAGGATTAATAAAGCGAAAAAGGGCAACAGTGGTCAATACCTCCTCTGTACTCAAGGGATTCAGTTCTGCCAGCGGCGTGCCAGGGATAGGGGTAAGAATATTAATCGGAATAGACCGCACTTCCATCTCCCGCAGTTCAAGGGCCAGGGCAATGCGATCAATCATGGTTTCCCCCATGCCAATGATACCTCCGGAACAAAGGGACAGCCCGTTTTCTCTTGCCAGAGTCAGGGTGTTGACCTTTTCTTTCCAGGTATGGGTAGTGCATATTTTCGGAAAAAAACCCTTGTTTGCCTCCAGATTACAATGATACCTGCTCACTCCGGTTACGGCCCTGATCTCTGCGGCCACGTCCTGACCGAGCAGGCCGCAGGAGGCACAGAACTGCATAGATGTTTCGTCCGCAATTCTCCTGTACAGGGAGGAAAGCTGGTTCAGGGTTTCTCTGGTAAAATTACGCCCGCTTGTCACCAGTGACAGGCGATGCACCCCGTGCATATCGTTATCCCTGGCAATGGTCAGGGCTTCTTCTTGATCGATCAGCCTGTATGTGTCAATAGCAGTACCATGCCATCCTGACTGCGCACAAAACCGGCAGTTTTCGGTACAGTTGCCGCTCTTTGCATTGATAATTGAACAGAGATCAAAACGACTTCCCATCGTTTGCTGTCGTATCATATCGGCGGCAGAAAAAAGTGCCTCACGGTCTTCCCATTCGGACAACCTGCGCGCCGTGACCAGATCAATGGGATGCCCTTTAATTACCTTCTCTGCCAGTTGATCAAGTTCCTGATTCATGATATCCTTCCTTGTGCATCTGCAGGCAGGACTTGACCTCCTGAGGCGGCCCATTGACAATCATTTCAGCAATGGTCAATTTAACTTTAGGATAAAGATGACGGATAGTACCCAGCATCCTGGTTTCCAGCTGGACGAGCCTTCGGTACAGTACGGTTCTGTCCATTGCCGGGGCATCCGTTTCCGAGCTGTACTTATCAACAACAATTTCCTGGCAGCGAAAGCAGCCCGGAAACCTGAGATGCTGTCCATCCGGCCGGATCAGCGTTGCCGGGACACCATGTGTTCGACAGATCATAAGCCGGTGCCGGTACAGGCTGCACAGGCCCTCCTCCAGGAGCGGACATTGCAGTTGCGGGCGAATGCCTTGTCGTAAAAGCTGTTCACTTTCCGCAACATATCTTTTTGCCCGCTTAATAATTTTGTCAAGGAGCGCGTCGTCAAGCTTGCGCAGCCCCTCCCACAGATAAGCCCACTCGCTGTAGGTATAGTGCTGAAAAAAAGAATCACAACAGTTGTCCGGGCACCCTTGACAGGTCAAGGGCAGCTGGGTGGCAACCTCTTCATAACTGCGTTCCATGGTTTCATATATTTCCCTTATCTCACAGGAAAGTTCCGGTGACAAAAACAATTCCCCCATAGACTTTAATCCAGGTATTCTTTGTGATTATTCCTCAAAACATTGAACAGTATAGGTCTTGACGCTCAGCTGTCCCTTTTTCCAGAAATTATCTGCAAGACCGGCCTTCCTGCATAGATGTTTCAGAAAGGCGACAGGTTCAGGAAGCTGCTTCCAGACCTGAGGCAGGAAAGTCGCGCTCTTTCCTGCCGGTGAGGTAATAATTACTCCATCAATACCGGGGCGAAGGAGCTCGACCAGCTCGTCAGCATCTGTATAGTTCAATTCCTCAGGGACAGAGAGGACAGATACCTCAATCTGCAAATCTGCCAGTTCCTCTTCTCTCACCGGATTAAACCGATGATCATACAAGGCGGAATTGACAGCCTGCCTCCTGATCCCCTCGCGCACAGGTTCTTTGCTGGTCAGGCTGCCTATGCATCCCCGTAACGCTCCCTGCTTATGAATAGTGACAAATACCCCGCATTGCTGCAAAAGGAAAGGGCTGGTGAGTTCTTCCGTGGAAACAGGGGCAGTTACCTGAAGCCCTAAATGCTCTTCTATTGATTGCCTGGCTAGACGAACTGATACATGCCCCTGGCCAGGGGAAAGCATGGTACTACTCTTCAGATCGTGTTTCACAAAAAAACAGGATTATTGCTGAGCCTTGCCAGCGTCTTCCCCGTTCTCCCTGTCCTCTTCCATCAGGACTTCCGGGGTAACAGCTTGTATTTCTTCAACAAGATATTTGGGAACAAGGTATACATGGTCCATGTCAGAACGTTTAACGGCCATGGTCTCTTCATCATTGACAACAAAAAGATATTTCAGGCGCGCCTCACTGTCACGTACCACGAGCGAAAAGTCTAATACTGGCTCCTGCTGTAATAATTCACTGGCTCTTGCTGGTTCAACTATATCGTCCACAGTGACCCCAGCTACCTTGTCAAGCAGTTTCTGCGCTTCATCAGCATTGGCGGGTTTCGTTGTGCCTGCAACAGTAACCTGCCATTTTTTCTGGTCTTTTTTCTGGATCTTTTCTAACGAGTAGCCAGTTCTTTCGACCCGCTGCACTGTTTCTTCCTTCACATGCAGCAGGGTTCTATCCAGCCACTCTTTTGCCTCAGGCGTAAAGTCAAAGCTGTTTACTCCAAGCACAACAACCATTTGCTCGCCTGCTCTGGCAGCATGGGTCTGACGAAAGCCGGCAGATGTACCCAGGTAAAAATCAGCGACAACTTTTTCTCCCTGATAGAGGACAATATGCCTTTCGCTGTTTTCAGCATCAACATGAAACCGACGGGCACCATCCGCAGTGGTTGCAACAGCAAGCCCATGTTTTACTGACGCCAGTTCCCTGAGTTTAGCTGTAACGTTCCGCCCATCAGCCAAAGCGGCATAGCTGTCGGGCATCACCCATTTTTCCCCTTCTTTTTTCAGCAGCAGTGTTGTTTCGGCATCACTTATCTCCATGCTGGTTACCTGCTCAGGATCAAAATCAAGAAATGATTTCTGCTGCGAAAAATCAAGCACCTCTTCCCGCTGTACATTCAAGGCCACAGCCAGGACAACCTGAGCGATAAGTAAAACTGCGGCTCCTATACTAATCCGTTGCATTTTTATCCCCCTCGTTTTCCTGTAATACTATACTGTAGCGTTGCGCTGCCCGCCGTTTCATCATTCTGGACAAAAACCAGATACAAACCAGCCCAAGTAAAGCCAGCCCATAATTAAAATATTCCCAAAATAGCTGTCCTTGCCTGGACATGGGGAGCAGTGTTCTGGAGAAATGACTTCGTCCACGAAGCGAAAGCAGAGCACTGTCCTCCAGGGACCAGTCAACCGTATTCGCGATCATCTGGGCTGGGCTGAGATAACTGGTGCGCATAACACTTGAGCCGATATTGAGCACTGTATCGCAAACAAAGCTTTCTGAACCAAACAAAACAAGCCTTGCACTATCAGGAGATTTATCAAGTTGACGGGCAATAACCTGCTCTTTCCGGGGCTCATCTTCATTTGCCTCTGGTGGTTTTGGGTGCCCGTCATCTTCTTTCTTTTCTTCCTTTTTCAACAATGGAGAGGGCTTACCAGCAAAAAAGGAGCTGAAATTGCCCTGAACAACTGCCGCCAGAAGGCTTGCTCCCTGCTCTTCTTCTCTTTTAAAACCCAGCTCTCCATATGTCTTGAAATCAGGCTGAATATTTGTACTGGAAGAGTGCCAGCTTTTAGCCGAGCTGTTCAACAGTTTAATAACGCGGCGCACTTCGTTACGCTCTTCATCAATTATAAGCGGCGACGCCCAGTTCATGGTCACCTGGTTCAAACCGCTGAGCAGGCCGCTCTCTTCATTCATACCGTCCGGCCTGATATCAACAAAATAGGGGTAGTTGACCAGACGGGTCTCCTGAATGGAGAAGCCGCCGACATTACGCTGGACAGGTACAGGAAATGCGCTGTTCTGAGGATCAAGCACCATGGTTTTATCAAGGGATATGCCAAAATGGGCCAGCCAGTCTTCCACTCCTGATGAATGCGCGCTGGCCGACAGGTGCTGCTGAAGGTTGATGGTAAAAGGCGATACAGCCATAATAACAGTTCCACCCTGCATAAGAAACTGATCTATAGCAAAAACCTGCTTTTCTTCAAGGTTCTCCGGAGCCATGACAATGAGCAGGTCAGCCTCTGGTGGTACATACCCTGTTTTCAGGTCTGTCTCCTTGATAATATGCTCCTGTGAAAGCACCTGCTTAAGAAAAGAAAACTGCATACCCTTCCCTGGCATGCCGTATTGCATCATCGGCGGGGTGACTGGCGGAGTGTACAGGGCAATGGTCTTGGCAAAGCCTTTGGCAAAGCGTTTCAACGCGCCGTCAACTGACCGCCTGAGGCTTTCTTTTTCAAAACCTTCAGGCAGCGGCACTTCAACTGTCTGCTCACCATCTGACAGCATCATATAGAACCAGAACGGAGTTTGAGCAAACAGGCTTGCTACCATTGGCTGAAAACCGAATTCTTCCTGTATTTCTCCGGCAACTTTGCCGCCGTCCGCATCTGGATCAATCAACTCAATGGCAAGCAGCTGTGTACTTTCCTTGTTCAACTCCTCAAGCGTTGCCAGAACATCCTGCTTCAGTTTGACCAATTCTTTTGGCAGTTGAGTGTCAGGCGAAAAGTATCCTGTAAAGGTCAAGCGCTTATCAAGGGTATCAAGGAGATTGCCGCCGCTCTGATAACTGTACACAACCTTTTTAATCGCCCTGGTGATATCATATTCCGGGTTACGCAGCTCCACCTCAAATTGCTGCTCGTTCATACTTTTTATTTCGATCAGATCACGAAAACCAAGGGTTTCAAACTGGTCTCCATATTGAACGAGAATATCAAAATAGGAATTGGTAACCGAGGCCTGATATTTGCTTGTGGTTTGAAATGGAACAGGCCTGATACCATATTTACGGCCTGCCTCCTGCTCCACCTCAGGATTACTCAGCGGATCGACAAATTCAACCTGTACTCTGCTGCCGCCAGCTATGGCATACTCTTCGAGCAGGTCACGTAAACGTGGGACCAGGGGAGCCAGCAACGGATGCGTCTGGGAAGAAAAATAGCCACGGATAAGCAAAGGTTCTTTTATCTGATGAAGATATGCCCTGGTTGTATCGGAAACAGAATATATCTGACCAGAGGTCATATCAACTCTCCAGGTGTTGCATGGCGCCAGCCAGAAATTGGCCACAAGGAAATTGGCAGCGACAAGAACAATAGCCACCTTCCATCCCTTATGCCGGCTGTTAGGCTTGTTGCCCGCCCAGCGAATCCTCTCCAACCCATAGATATTAAGGGTAAGAAACACTCCCATAATTGAAAAATAATAGTACAGGTCACGGACATCAATCACGCCTCTGGTGATGGAATCAAACCGGGAGCCTGAGCCGATAAGCTGCAGAACTTCAGCTCCCTGATTACCAAAAAAGGCCCGCAGTGTATCTGAGCCAACCAGGAAAAACAGGGAGCAGATCAGCGTGGTCATAATAAGGCTTATGATCTGATTCTCAGACTTTACACTGACAAAAAGACCAATGGCGATATAGGCTGCAGCAAGAAAAAGGGTGGCGACATACCCGCCGAGTACTGGGCCCCAATCTATCGGGCCAAGAAATGACACCGTCAGCGGCAGCGGCAAGGTTAGCAGCAGACTCACCACAACCAGACCCAGACAGGCGATAAACTTACCAGCCACCAGAGACAATGGTGAAACCGGAGCAGCGAGAAGAAGCTCGAGGGTGCCTGAGCGATGTTCTTCCGCCCACATTCTCATGGTAATGGCAGAAGTGAGGAAAATTAAAAGAACAGGCATCCACTCAAAGAGGGGACGGATATCTGCTATATTGCGAGAAAAAAAGGTTTCAACCCAGAAAAAGACAAATAAAGTTACAGCAAGAAACACGGCAAAAAACAAAAAAGCGACGGGTGAGCTGAAAAAAGTCGCAAATTCCTTGGTTGCAACACGAAAAAGAGTTTTCATTGTTTCATATTCTCCTTACCGGCCTGTTATTTCAGCAAACACTGTCTCCAGATTCCTGCTCTCAAACCGCATGGAATACAAGGGCCAGCCTTTTTGTTGAACAGCAGCGGCAACACTGGCTGCCAATTGATGACGTTGTTCTGTGCTTTCCAGGGTAAGAGCATACGTGTCACCGGCATCCAGGTTGTCCGGCTTGACGACTGCTCTTACTTCTTCCACTCCATTTATCTGTTGGAACAGAGCTGTCGCCTGCTCCTGCTTTTCTTCAATGGTGACAAGCAGGGTATTCTCAGCCTGCAGGGCATCTAACTGGCTGTCCAGCGCCTTGCTCCCATCTTTTAGAATGATAACCCTGTCGCAGACAGCCTGCACTTCCTGAAGAATATGCGTAGAAAGAATAACAGTGGCATTTTTGGCAAGATATCTGATCAGCGAGCGCATCTGCTGAATCTGGGTTGGATCAAGCCCGTTGGTCGGCTCATCAAGAATAATGATATCCGGTTGATGTAAAATAGCCTGAGCGACTCCTGTTCTCTGGCGATATCCCCGGGACAGGGTCGCAATTGGTTGCAGAGCCTTTTCCCTGAGCCCGGTTTTTCCGAGAGCATCTATTATCTGCTGTGTACGATTTTTACAAGAAACCCCGTGAAGCACTGCTGCGTAATCAAGGTAATCAATGACCGTCATTTCAGGGTAGACCGGGCAATTTTCGGGTAAATATCCAAGCATACGCTGGATCTTTCGCCGATTTTTCTTCATATCCAGCCCATTTATGGAGATGCTGCCTGCCGTCGGCTCAAGATATCCGGTCATCATTTTCATGATGGTTGTCTTGCCGGCGCCATTATGTCCAAGAAGGCCAACAACTTCTCCTGATGAGATGGTAAACGAGACGTCATCCACAGCCGTGAATGTGTCGTACTTTCTGGTAAGCCCGTCAAGTGATATCATCTGCATTGACTCCATGTTTTAAGGTAACCGCTCACAGGGTACCTGCCACCCTGGTTGCGCTTGCTTTGCGTTTGTACCTGCTTTAGCCCGGATTGCTCATCATGCTCACCTCTGATGCGGCATACATCAAAGTATGACGCCGTCACAGCTGAAAGCTGTTTTAAAAAAAGGTGTGCTGCACACAACTCCTCGCAGCTCATAACCACCTTGGTTTCACTTGCTTTGCTCCTGCTGCTTTCAGGCTGCCCGGGTGCGGGCAAGCGCGACTGGCAGCTATAGCCCCTCTATGCGGCCTGTCGTGACCGCCCGAAGAGGGGCAGCCTGGGAGCCGTTACTGCTGGACAGGGATAACCACAGGGATTTGTTGTGACCAGTCACGGGGGTTGTACTTTAAGTGTTATTCTCTGTTTCTGACGTGTAACTGGTCACGGGTGCAACAAAATGAGACAAGCACCATTTCCAGCTATACAAGAGTATGCGGGAAATGGTGATCGGGCAAAGATGAAGTGCCAATGATCAGTTACGATTTGTTTTTATCTGAGAAAAATCGAGGCCGCCGCAAATCGGCTAAAAAAATAAAAACTGATGAGAAAATGTCAAGGTTAGAAAAAGGCTTCATCCGAAAACCCCGGATGAAGCCAGGAAGCAAAAAATATGTAACCAATCACGGGGTTTGTATTTTACGTGTTATGCTCTGGTAACTGGTCACGGGTGCAACAGAATGAGACAAGCACCATTTCCAGCTATACAAGAGTATGCGGGAAATGGTGATCGGGCAAAGATGAAGTGCTCGTGATCAGTTACAAACATATAACTGTTCGCAGGGTATATACCACCTTGGTTTCACTTGCCTTTACGTCTGTAACTGCTTCAGGTTACCCGGATGCGGGTAAGCGCGATTGGCAGCTTTCGTCCCTCTATGCGGCCTGTCGTGATCGCCCGAAGAGGGGTAACCTGGAAGCAGTTGCCCAAAAACAGAGGGTTACAATAACCCTTTAAAAAAATCGTTGCCCTTATCATCAACAAGAATAAAAGCAGGGAAATCGACCACTTCAATCTTCCATACCGCCTCCATGCCCAGCTCAGGATAGTCAAGACATTCTACCTTCCTGATGTTTTCTTCAGCCAATAGTGCGGCCGGCCCGCCAATGGAACCAAGATAAAAACCGCCATGCTTTTTACAGGCATCTGTAACCTGCTGCGAACGATTTCCCTTGGCAATCATAACCATGGCGCCTCCCTGGCTCTGGAGAAGGTCAACATAGGAATCCATCCGGCCTGCGGTTGTCGGGCCAAAGGAGCCTGAAGGTTTATCGTCCGGCTTTTTCGCTGGTCCGGCATAATACACCGGGTGCTGTTTCAGGTATTCCGGGACAGGCTTTCCGCTATCCAGCAGCTCTTTCCATTTGGCATGGGCAATATCCCTGCCGACAATAATGGTTCCTGTCAGGGACAACGGAGTGGAAACCGGATGCCTGGTCAATTCAGCGAGCACATCAGCGATGGGCTGGTTAAGATCTATCTTGACGGAATCGGAAGCACTGCCACGATACTCATCAGGAATAAGCCGACCAGGATTGCTGTCCATCTGCTCAATCCACAGGCCATCCTTATTGATCCTGGCCTTTATGTTTCGGTCGGCTGAACAGGAAACACCCATGCCGACAGGACAAGATGCCCCATGTCTAGACATCCTGATCACCCGGATATCATGCGCAAAGTTTTTTCCGCCAAACTGGGCGCCAAGACCAAGGTTTCTTGCCTCTTCGAGCAATTCCGCCTCAAGTTCCAGATCACGGAAGGCCCGTCCATGTTCATTGCCGGTGGTGGCAAGGTTATCAAGATATTTGGCAGAGGCCAGTTTCACCGTTTTCAGGTTGGTTTCCGCACTGGTACCGCCAATGACAAAGGCAATGTGATACGGGGGACAGGCCGCAGTGCCGAGACTTTTCATTTTCTCAACAAGAAACGTCTTGAGTGTAGCCGGGTTGAGCAGGGCCTTGGTCTCCTGATACAGATAGGTCTTGTTCGCGCTGCCTCCTCCCTTGGCAAGGAATAAAAATGTATACTGATCACCTGGAGTTGCATAGATATCTATCTGCGCAGGCAGGTTGCACTTGGTGTTCACCTCCTCATACATAGTCAAAGGTGCGTTTTGGGAGTACCGCAGATTTTCTTCTGTGTAGGTGGTGAAGATACCAGCCGAGATCTGTTCGGCATCATCACAGCCTGTCCAGACTTTCTGGCCTTTTTTCGCGACCACGCAAGCTGTTCCGGTATCCTGACAAAAGGGCAGGACAAACCCGGACGACACTTCAGCATTTCGGAGCATGGCCAGGGCCACTTTCTTGTCATTGCTCGTCGCTTCCGGATCAGAAAAAATTCTGGCCACACTTTCATTATGCACCGGTCGTAAAAGAAAGGAGACCTCCCGCATGGCTTTGTTGGCGAGCTCCTTCAACCCCTCTGGTGCAACCTTGAGGATATCTTCACCATTAAACTGCTCAACTGAAACATATTTTTCCGACCCTTCCAGCAGACGGTAGCTGGTTTCATCCTTGCCCTGTTCAAAAGGATCCTGATACACAAATTCCGTCATACTATTCCTCCTTCACCTGAAATTTACTCAAACAGAACTGATTATGGTTCATTTACAAAAAAATTCCGTCCCACACGGAAAACCATAAAAACTTTCTAGTATTTACTCCGCCCCGAGCGGAAAGGCAAGAAAATGAAGGTGATACATTCTTTTTCGTAACGACTCACTGGGTGTGTATAACGCTCTGGTTTTACCTACCTCAAACGTGTAACTGCTCTCAGGTTGCCCCTATTTGGACAAGCACGATTGGCAGCTATAGCCCCTCTATGCGGCGGATCGTGATCGTTCAAAGAGGGGTAACCTGTGAGTAGTTACTCTTTTTCTTTAAAAAAAACAGGCAAATAAGGGTGAGCCGTCATTCATATAGCGTACCTGCTTTCAGCTCACCCATCTTCGAGCGAGCTGAAAGCAGGTACGTAAAATCAAAAGATTGCTGATGAAACGAGTAGTTAAGATATGGTAATCATATTAATTCAGCCATTATTGTGTTTGCCAGGGGAAGCCCTTTTCTGGTGAGGCGCAGCCAGGAACCGTCAAACGCCAGGAAACGCGCATGAATAAGCCGTTCAAGAATGGCACCATAGTAGGTGGCCACATCAATATGAAAACGCTGCAAAAGCCGGGCACGATTGACCCCCTGTAACATGCGCAGACCAATCATTACTGTTTCCCGAAAACAGGCCTCATTGTCAAGCTGATCATCGATCTGCCACGGGATGCAACCGTTTTCCGCCTGCCTGCAATAGTCCTGGACTTTCCGGGTACCTGTCCATCGAGTTCCGTTATACGAGGATACGGCAGCAGCCCCCAGCCCGAGATACGGCCCGTTTTGCCAATAATTCACATTGTGATGACACTGTCTGCCAGGTCTTGCATGGTTGGAAATTTCATAACGTATAAAAGGGGTTACAGAGAGCATCTCTGTCGTTTTTTCCATCATGGCCAGCACCTCCTCTTCCTGCGGAAGGTGAAGTTTTCCATCTTCAACTGCTCTCATGAGCTGCGTATTGTCTTCCAGGGTCAGTTCATAAAGGGAAAGGTGATCCGGCTCATAACTCAGGGCCTGTTCCAGGGTTTTCCCCCATTGCCGCCAGGTCTGTCCGGGGAGGCCATACATGCAGTCAAGCGATACATTATCAAAGCCTGCCCGACGTGCCTTACCGCAGGCTGCTCCAGCTTTTTGGGCGCTGTATCTCCTGCCAAGAAGCTGGAGATCGGCATCAGAAAATGACTGACAGCCAATGGAAACCCTGTTAAAGCCGGCTTTCCGCAGCTTGATCAGTCCCTTCAGGTCAATGGTGGCAGGATTGATCTCTATGGAAATCTCTGCTTCGTTATCAATGGGCAGTGTTTGCTGCAATTTTTCCAGCAGCGCACAAAGCATGTCTACAGGCAGAATCGACGGGGTTCCACCCCCGAAAAAAACGCTTGCGTAGTGCCAGGAATTCCAGGGGAAAACAGCTGCTGCCTGCCGTATTTGCAGGCATAGTGCAGTGTAATAACGGTTGATATCAAATATCCTGACAGGAATGGAGTAAAAACTGCAATATATACACTTGCTCTGGCAAAACGGAATGTGCACATATAAACCAGGAGTTGCGTTATTCATTCACTTCGTCGAGCCTGGCTGTCAAACCAGAGCACTCATCTTTTATGCTGGTCATGAGGTCATGGTCAGCAAAACTGTAGACCTCTTCACCTGCACCGATAATCAGGTGGTCGAGCAGGGTAATGTGCATATAAGAGCAAATGAAATACAGCTTCCTGGTCAGCGAAATATCCTGCCGGGAAGGTTTGAGCTTACCTGAAGGATGGTTGTGGGCCAGCACCAGGGCACTGGCATTTCGCTGCAATGCAAGCTTGATCAATTCACGGGGATAAACAGTGTTCACGGTGACCGTACCTTCGGCAACGACCTCGGTATCAATAATGCTGTGGGCAGCATCAAGAAAAACCACGGTCAGCACTTCCCGTTTCAGTCCCCGCATAAAATGGATGAGATACTCAGCGACTTCTCTTGAAGAGGAGACATACTGTCTGCCGACCAGACGCTGGTGAAGATAACGGCGGGCAATCCCCTGGATGAACTGGATGGCAAAAGCATTTTTCGGGCCAATGCCCTTGATCTGCTGAAGCATTTCAGATGAGGCGTCAAGCACTCCCGGCAGAGAGCCAAAAATAGCCAAAGCAGTCCGGGCAGGTTCTTTGCAATCCGATCTTGGTGTACCAAAAGTGAGAAGCAGTTCAATGACTTCACTGTCTGAAAGGGAGTCTATGCCGTGTTCGAGGAACCTGTCGCGTAATCGCTGCCGATGTCCCTTCCCCTTTTCCTGCCACTTTTTCTTATCCACAACGTATCAATTTTTTAACTCAAGCTGAAATAATTTGTTGGCCAGCTGCGGGTTAGCCTTTCCCCTGGTCTTTTTCATCAGCTGGCCAACAAAAAAGCCAAGTACCTTGGTTTTTCCATCACGAAACTGCTGTACCTGTTCTGGATTAGCAGCGATTATTTCACGAATTATGGTCTGCAGTTCCCCCTCATCGCTCATTTGCACCAAGCCCTTTTCCTTGACTATATCCTCCGGGTCAAGACCTGATTCAAGCATTTCTGCAAACACTGTCTTGGCAATCTTTCCTGATATGGTGGCGTCCTCAACCATGGTTAACAGTCGGGCAAGTTGTGCCGGGTTAACCGGACATGCGTCAATTTCTTCGGCACCGTACACTCGCAGAAGCTCTGTTCCGATGAAATTACTCAATTTTTTTGGGTTGTTATAGTCCTGCAGCGCCTTTTCAAAAAAGTCTGCCAGCTCACGAGAGCTGGTAAGAATCCCCGCATCATAGCCGCTCAAACTAAAGTCCCGGCAAAAACGTTCACAGCGTGCGTCCGGCAGCTCCGGTAATGAATCCCGAACTCGGTCTATCCAGGCCTTATCAACCACAACCGGCACCAGGTCTGGGTCTGGAAAATAACGGTAATCATGCGCCTCTTCCTTGCCGCGCATGGTCTCGGTACGGTTTTTTTCCGGATTCCACAACCGAGTCTGCTGAACCACCTCGCCTCCGTCAAGCAGTACGTCACGCTGCCTTCTTATTTCATATTCAAGGGCGAACTGCACATTACGAAAGGAGTTCATATTCTTCAGTTCTGTCCGCGTTCCAAAGGCCTTCTGGCCGACAGGACGCAGCGAAACATTGGCGTCACAGCGGAAACTGCCTTCCTGCATATTTCCGTCACAGATATCCAGGCAACGAACCATGGCATGAAGTTTCCGCAAATATGCAGCAGCTTCCCCGGGTGATCTCATATCAGGCTCACTGACAATCTCCAGCAGAGGGGTTCCGGTCCGGTTTAGATCAACATAACTGATCGGTTCCAGCTCATCATGGACCAGCTTACCGGCATCCTCCTCCATGTGAATTCTGGTTATGCCGATGGTTTTTCTCTTCCCTTCATCCTCAATCTCCAGCTTGCCGTGTTCGGCAATGGGCAGTTCAAACTGGGAAATCTGATACCCTTTAGGCAGATCCGGATAAAAATAATTCTTGCGAGCAAAGATATTTGTCTCGTTGATGACAGACCCGGTTGCCAGAGCAAGTTTAATGGCTGACTCAACGACCTGCCTGTTCAGCACAGGCAAAGAGCCAGGCATACCGAGGCAGACCGGACAGGTGTGGGTATTGGGCGGCGCCCCAAACTCAGTTGAACAGCTGCAAAATATCTTGCTTTTCGTCTTCATCTGGGCATGTACTTCCAGCCCGATTATTGTTTCCAATTCCATGTAGTTCTAGTCAGTTATATTTGACAAGTCAGGATAAATCCACTCCCGGATTCTCTGCACTTCTTCCATCCAGCCATCAGTTGAACGGATGGAAATAAACAAACGAAATAACTCATTGACAAGAAAAGTCAATTCTTCAAACAGGGCAACTCGTTCAAGTATCTGCCCTTCGAAATTTTCCGGATCATCTCCGCCCTCGTTGCCAGCTGTTTTTGGAAGCCGCACATTGCGGAATTCCAGCGTGGCAGCTGTCAGCGTAACCCCGTATTCATTATTGTCGTGTGCTATTTTCAGGCGTGCCTGCTCCGGTTTTTTCGCCAGGCGCAATCCCTCTCTGGCCTCTTTGAGCTCGGTCTGCAGGCCCCTGCATATAACCTTTTCGCTGGCATCTCCTTCCCCATATTCAAGAAGCATATGTTTTTCAAAAACTACCAGAATATCGCCAATGCCGCTGAGGTCGACATAGCCCCCCCGTGACTCGGACTTGTACCACAGCCAGGCTAGAAATTCCTGTCCGAGAAAACGCTTTTCCTGTATAATATCAACCAGATCCATGAAATAATCCTTATGTTATAAATCCAGCGTCAAGCTGTCGTCAGCTGAACGTTTTTCCTGTTTTGCTACTACCTGATTAAAAATACCGGCTGCTAGTTGCTGATACCGTTGTCCTTCCTCTTTTTCCCCGAGACTTTGACACACCTTGGCAAGTTCCTGCAACACCGCCCCTGCAGCTGGATGCTCTTTGCCTTGTATTTTTTCAGCAATAGCCAGGCGCTTGAGATAACACTTTTTGGCTTCTTCATACTGCCCCTGCAGACGATATGCCTCCGCCAGGCTGTTAACATGAATAGCCAATTTTGGATGCGTAGGCCGCAGTGTCTTTTCGTCCAGCTCTACCAGACGTTCAAGAAGAGGGACAGCCTCCTGCTCATAATCAAGCTCCATACACAAGGCCGCCAGTTTTTCCAGAACAGCAGCCATAATGGATTGTTCTCCTTCCTTATTCTTGTCCAATATAGCTAACGCCTTTTTATACAGGCTGAGTGCCTTGTCACACTCATCGAGTGTTTCCTGCAATTCGCCAATCTGAAACCAGCTAATCGCCATCTCCGTATCATCTTCTCCCAGTTTTTTGGCAAAAACGAGCATTGCCGCCTTATAAAGCGGCCCGGATTTTTTGTGCTGTCCTGAAACTACATACGTATAAGCCAGCTCCCGCTTGCATCGGGCCAGCTCGACCAGATCTTTTTCCGGGTCATTTTCTGTCACTGCCGTTGCCTTCTCAAGCCATTCTATGGCCTGTTGATACCGATACATCCTCCTGGCAGCAAGTGCTGCTTTCTTCAAAAACAACGGATTATTATGCTCTCTTGCAATAGCCGTTTTATACCGCTCAAAGGCTGCATGCAGGTCAATACGACACTCTGCCAGACAACCACTGAGATAAGCACTGATTCCATTGGGGTCATTTTCCCCCTCCATTTCTGTAACCAAGAGAGCTTCTACCTCTGCTGGCTCTCCAGCTGCCAGCTGCTGCAAAGCTGTGTCACGCAGCTTCGTATCCACGACAGCTACTTGCTTGACAGCGTGATATACTTCGTCGTAACAGGCCAGCTCCGCCTGATAATTCATCTCAAAAAGAGCTAACTTTTCATTGACCAGTGCCATCTCCCGTTGAAGAATATCTCTTTGCGCGGCATCCTGTTCCTGTTCCAGTGCTTTTCGCCTCGTTTCTTCCTGCTGGTGCAGGCGATCACGATATTGCTCGCGAGACAAAATAATACTGATTGATGCATCACTTATCGATGCGTCACGTGTTGCCAGGTCATGATCCGGTACCTCTTTGTTGTCCTCATCTTCTTCATACAGCTCAGCCGCTGCCTCAGCATCACTTGTCGACAGATCACCTATTGCTGTGTCATTTGTCGTCAGGTCATGATCCGGAGCTTCTTTATAGTCCTCATCTTCTTCATGTGACTCAGCCGC
>PDTE01000054.1 GCA_002747135.1 Desulfobulbus propionicus
GGCTGCCATGGAGGCCATTCGTGAAAATACCTTGCGTACAGAGTATCTTCCTGGAGATATGCTTGAAAAACTTGAACAGAGCCGATATCGCTATTATGGTACAGCCATAGATTATTTAGAGGCAGTGACACGCTATTTGCACATTCATGCTGCCCTGCTGGCTCTGTCAGCTCATCCTCCCTGCCAGTCAATAGAGGAAAACGGGGAAGCCTCTGCCGTCACCTCTGATTCAGTTATCAATAGGGAATATCTGCAACCGTTATGGGCGGAAAAAAAGACTGCTGAGCAAGCCTCTGAAGCAATAGTCAAAAGAAATGAAAAGTCAAAAAGCATTCCAGATATGCGGCCTTCAGGGTTTGGTTTCTATGTCTGGGAAAGCCGTAAACTACTCAGTCAATGGAAGCAGGAAGAAGATTTTTACCAAAAGCTTGCAGATATGCGCGTGGCACGGTTGCTTGTCTCATTTGATAGAGAGCAGCTTGGAAAGCTTGAACAGGAGAAGCAGGCAAAGAGGTGGCGTCAGTTTATTAAAGAGACCGGAAAACATGGAATAGCGGTAGAGTTGCTGCTCGGAGAACCTCTTTGGATTCTTCCCGGATATCGTCAGGACTTGCTGGAGATTATACAGAGACTGCGCTTTCTCCCCTTTTCTGGCCTGCATCTCGATCTGGAACCGAATCAACTGTCGCAAAAAGAATACAGTGAGAGCTATCTGCTCACACATCTTTTGCGTACCTTGCAGGCTGCTGTCGAAATAAGTCCCTGGCCTGTGGGAATCAGTCTTCATCCCCGATATTTACAGACAGGGGGAAATGAAATCTGCTTCGGTTGCGCATTACAAAATCTGGATATCCATGAAGTGACTTTGATGTCCTATATTACCAATCCCAAAAAGGTGGATCAGCTTGTTCAGCCCATTGTAGAACAGTATCCAGGTATCGTTTTCAGTATTGCCCAGAGTGTTGAACCTGTCTTAAGTGCTGAAGAGAGCTATTTTAGCCATGGCCAAAGTGGATTCTGGCTCAAGATGGATCTGCTCCAGCAATTGTTATCCGAAAATACATCTCATAGCATCCTGATTCAGGCATTTCAGGATTTTCAGGCTATGGTACCCTGACGTTTGAGGTTTATATGAAAATTACTTTTAAAACCCCGTATCAGCAAGAGCCCGAACGGATTGGAGGGGTCAAAATTCCCTACGCCAAGGGGAAACGTGCCGCTGCCAGGTGGCGCTGGTATATCATCGTGCTGATCGTTACAAGTCCACTCCTCTTTCTGTTGATAAAAATTTTACTCTCATACCTGATTGTGACAGCTCCAGGTTATTTATCATTGGAAAAAGTGCCTATTAACAGTAATTCAACCGGTATTGTCAGTA
>PDTE01000057.1 GCA_002747135.1 Desulfobulbus propionicus
TGAGTCGGGAAGGGGCCGAAGAAAGAAGATTTGGGAGATCGGCGGATATAACTGTTCGGTGATTGGTACCTGTTTAAAACGTTCTGAGGTACGCAAAATCGCTACCAAAAAGAAGTTTGGCATTCCTGCGGATTGTCGGGATCATGAAATGCATTCTGCATTAGTGAGTCTTACCGGTTCTCGCTGTGATGAAGCACGGGCTCTGCATCAGCTCCTTGATAAGAAGTATCGAGTTGTTGTTGCAAAGTTTTCCAAAGTAAAAACTGAAGAGTCGGTACGGCATCTCTGGCGAGAACATTTTGAAAGGGGATCAATTGCCAGTGCCTATTGGGCGTTGTTGACCCACCCTGCTACGAGCAAGGAATTTGCCGCTGAGGTACACGGTGAAGTGCATATGCTCGGCCACGATTTTACCGAGGCCTATCAGCAGAGAAAACGTCAGCTGCATGAGTTGAAGACAAAAACAGTTTCTCTTGAAGAATCGCTCGTTGAGGCACGTCAGGAACGCGACCAGGAAAGACAACGTTTTTCCGAGCAGAGCGACGAGCTTCGCAAGTTAGGTGCAGAACTTGCTGCCCTGAAAAAACAAAACTGTAATTTAGAAAAGCAGCTTGAGGCCGCAACCGTTGAGAAACAAGAGGCTGTTGCTGCTGTGTCCCGGGATGCTTTGGAAAACTTGCAGGCTGAGAATACGCGCCTCAATGAAGAAAAACGTCAATTGCTCGGTGAGATAAGTGATTTGCAAGAGCTTTTTGATTTGGCCTCGGATACTGCAAGAGATCTCGAAGAGGAAAATGTTTTGTTGGTTCAGGAGGCCGAAGAGTTAAAGAGGGATCTCGGTGCTCTTGAAGGTGCCTTTGAAGCTAGTATGAGTGGCTTGCAAAGTCATCAAAATGGCTGCGATAAATGCAATAATTGTAGTGAAGAGGACTGCCCTGGTATTGATCTCTGTGGAAAGACCGTGCTCTATGTCGGTGGCCATCATAAGATGGTGCCTCGGTATCGTGAGCTTGTTGAGAAATATGGGGGCAATTTTTTGCATCACGATGGGGGGCGCGAGGTTTCAAGGAATGTTTTGCCCAAGATCTTAACCCGTGCTGATGCTGTTGTCTGCCCGGTAGATTGCGTAAGCCATGATGCCTGTAAATGCGTTAAGAAGATGTGTAAGAGATACCAGAAAGATTACATCATGATGCGGACTTCCGGATTGTCATCTCTGGCCCGTGGCCTTACCGAGATAAACCTGCAGTAAATTGTGTGGACAGAGGCTGTGAAAGAGTGGCGTAGCGAAGAAACAGGACTTCAGCCGCTGGTTGTGGCCCAGCGGAAGGGTAATCTTCATGTATATCTGGATGATGTGTTTACTGGTGATA
>PDTE01000056.1 GCA_002747135.1 Desulfobulbus propionicus
ACGCCGCAAAAAAAGTAATACCAAGCACCGCCAAAGCACAACAATAAAAAACTGTTCCTTTTCCGGCACTTTCAGGAATCACCCCAGTGAGCGCCGCCCCAGTAAAGACCCCAGCACTCATCGCCAGACTGATAACACCCATCATGGTTCCATGCCCATAGAAACGCCGCCCTTCCTCGGAGGCATAGGCTCCAAGGACTGGCCAGATTGCCGCCTCACCACAACCAAGCAGCATATAAACAAGAATCATCACAACCACATTTTCTGGTAATGGAATCAAGCAAAGAGCCAGACACATCACAGAGGTACCCAGAAGGAGAAATTGCAATTTATATCCCTTATCGACCAGCTTGGCAAAGGGCATCTGAAAAACTGCATTGGCAAAAGTTCGCACTGCGATAACAAGACCAATATCCAGCCCGGTGACACCATCCCAGCCTGACATCAATAACGGGAGCAGAGCCATAGAAGGGACCATCATCACCATGGTGCCATATCGGGCAAGCAAAATGCCAATGGTACGACGACTCCGCCACATTTTTGCAAAACTCTTGAACAGCCCGTCCTGCTCTGGATTCTGAGCCGCAGCATAAACCGGCATCGAATACACGACCAACAAAGCTGCCGCAAAGCTGAAAAAAGCCATCGCATAAAACATTGCCCGCATCCCTAGAGTGTCGGACAACAAACCGCCAACCACAGGACCACAGCCAATGCCACAAAAGACCACAATATTGAGATAACCCTGATAGCGACCTTCTGCTCCCTCAGGAGCAAGAAAACTCATATAGGCCATCGCAACAGGCACGATCATTGCCGAACCAATACCATGGAAAAACCGCATTCCGATTAACTGATCGACCGAGGCAACATGAGGAACACCCAGGCCAACCAGGCCATAAGTACAGAGCCCTGTAACCAAAAAGCGTTTTCTGCCCCATTTATCCGAAAGATTTCCCACCACCGGCTGCAAAAAGCCTCGGCTCACAGAAAAGGCAGCAATGACCATACCGAGAGCAAAACGGGATGCCCCAAGTTCAACAGCAAAAATCGGTATTACCGGAACAATGATACCTATACCGAGCAAGGCAATGAACACTGAAAGCAACAATGTGATAATGGTCTGTCGCTCCATACCTTGCAAAAACCTTTAGATCTGATCCGCCATTCTGATAATCTGAAAATAATCAAAAAACACGCTACGAATCACAGCAACCTTGTTATAGCGGGCTCGGGAAAGTTTTGCGATCGCATCCAGGAGCTCGGATTCTCGCTGCAGTCCTTCTGTGTATTTTAACTGGGTAATACGCAAATTTTCTTCGGCCTGCGCA